>CAXYZD010000007.1:0-37627 GCA_964293455.1 uncultured Acinetobacter sp.
AAGGCAGAATCCTGATAGGATAAGGGTTCTGTGAAATTTGTCGTGTACAGAGAATGATTTATTAAAATTAAGATCGTTTTAATCTAATCAAAATTTATAATGAGTGCTTAAGCACAAGTGCAATCGACAATATTCAAAATAAAATTTTAAAACAGTATTATTTTCAAATAAAAAAAACAAAAAAGCCTGACGAATCAGGCTTTTTAAAACAGAGTTAAGTGCTCAATTATTTTTGATCAGGTAGTGCATAAGCAACTAAAGCGTCACCCATTTTCGTACCAAATGAACCATGACCACCCGCCATAATCACAACGTATTGTTTACCATTGCTTTCATACGTCATTGGTGTCGCTTGACCACCAGCAGGAAGACGACCTTTCCAAAGCTCATCACCATTTGTTACGTTGATTGCACGGATATAGTTATCTTGTGTACCACCAACAAACATTACATTACCCGCAGTTGAGATAGAACCACCCAACATTGGAACACCCATTTTGAATGGAGGTAACGGAATACCAGGCATACTATCAGAGATCGTACCGATACGACGTTTCCATACAGTTTCGTGAGTGTTCAAATCAACACCAGCCACGAAGCCCCATGAAGGTTGTTTACAAGGTAAACCGAATGGAGAAAGGAACGCACTGATTTCAACACCGTAAGGCACGCCATACATTGGTTGAACACCAGCTTCAGTACCTGCACCTTTCGCAGTTTGCTTACGGTTTGGATCTTGTGGGATCAATTTAGATACAAATGGTAGACCAATAGGATTCATTACAGCAATTTGACGATCTGGGTTAACAGACATACCGCCCCATTCGAACACACCTAAGTTACCTGGGAAAACCAAAGTACCATTTTCAGATGGTGGTGTATAAATGCCATCGTAATTCAACTTATGGAACGAAACACGACACATCAACTGATCAAACATAGTGGCACCCCACATTTGTTTGTCTGTCAATTTATCTTTAGGCGCCATGTCAAAGTCAGAGAATGGCTGAGTTTTAGAATACCATTCACCTTTTGTTTGAGGACCACGTTTCACAGATTGTGGAACAGGTTTCTCTGTAATAGGCACAATTGCTTTACCGTTACGACGGTCAAGAACAAAAGCATTACCTGTTTTAGTCAATACATAAATTGCTGGAACAGTTTTACCATCTTTGTCTTTAATATCAGTTAAAGTCGGTTGAGATGGTACATCCATATCCCATAAATCGTGATGTGTTGTTTGGAAGTTCCAGATCAATTTACCTGTTGTCGCATTCAACGCAAGCATTGAGTTTGCATAACGTTCATGCAATTCAGTACGATTACCACCCCAAATATCAGGCGTACCTACACCTGTTGGAATATAAACGATATCTAACTTCGCATCGTAAGCAAGAGGTGCCCACGCGTTTGGTGAGTTTTGAACGTATTTTTGACCTGGTGCAGGAATCTGGTTCGGATCTTCAGCGCCCGTATCAAATACCCACAGTAGTTCACCTGTATTCACATCATAACCACGGATTACACCAGATGGTTCTTCTGTTGAATAGTTATCTGTAGTTGAACCCGCAATAATAATGGTCGTGCCCGTTACAACAGGAGGAGACGTTGGGATATAACCACCCGGATAAGGGAATGGCATATCTTTTTGTAAATCAACTTCACCATTTTTACCAAAGTCAGAACATGCCTTACCTGTATCGGCATTGACCGCAACTAAACGACCATCATTTACAGGAAGAATCACTTTCTGAGGACATTCAACAGATGTCGTTTTCTTTGCAGCTAAGCTAGTTTCAAAGCCAACTGTATTATTTGCGTCAAAATAAGACACACCACGACACGTTAAATGCTGAAAAGTATGATCAGCTTTTAACTTAGGATCGAATGTCCATTTTGCTTTACCCGTAACAGGATCGAGTGCAACCAATTTTTGGTGAGTTGTACAGATATACATGTTGTCACCCACTTTAATTGGGGTAACTTGGTTGGTGGTTTCACCTGAATCATTATCAGTTTTGAAATCGCCTGTATTGTATGTCCATGCAACTTTTAGATCTTTTACGTTGTCTGCATTAATTTGAGTTAACGGTGAATAACGTAAACCAGATTGTGTACGACCATAAGCAGGCCAATCACCTTCTGCAATACCCGGAATAGCTTCAGCTTTTGCAGGTTGTTGAGTTTTCAACTCGCCACGAATTTCTTGTGGATCGTTAAATACCGAATAAATCATCACGGCAATAGTAATTGCCAAAGTACCTGTCAATACCATTTTGGCATTTTTAGCGTTATCAAAACCGCGAGTAACAGCAGGAATTAATAATAAAATACCAAATAAGCCTAAAATATCTAAACGTGGAGCAAGTGCAAAAAAGTCAGATCCGACTTCCCACAGTCCCCAAATTACTGTTCCCAATATAAGGGCTGCGTAAACAAATAATGCGGAGCTTTTTAATTTCTGTAATAAAACAGCAGTAGCGATGAAGAATAAACCTGCGATGATGTAATACCAAGACCCACCAAGTACCGCAAGATAAATCCCTCCAGCCAGTAAAATCAAACCAAAAATCGCAGCAATAACTGCTGATATGGTTTTTAATACCGAACCTGAAGATGGATGACTCATATTGACCACCTAATTTTAAGATTTTATTGAATACTCATACACAATACCGCATAAGCAAGATTAATTTATGTACAATTCGAGATAAATAACATGATCCTGACAAACGTTAAGTCAGCGACCTGAAACAAGAATTTGGGAGAAAATCTGTAACAGGTCTGAATGATGAAATTTACCTAATTCATTTCGAACTGTTCATTAAAAAGCGGTCTGTAATTTAATGCCACCGACCCAGGCATTTTCACCATTTTTATATGCGCCAACATGACGAATATATTGAATGTTTGGACGAACTGTTAACCAGTTTGTTGCATGAATGCCATAATAAATTTCTGCATCATACTCTTCGTTCTGATTGGTATTCAGATCATCATTCATGCTGATACGTGCAAGACCAAGCGCAATTTCATCTTTTGGACGTGCATCAAAAGCACCTTTATAAACCAAACCAATGTTCTGCATATTTCCAACAGTATTGGTATCCGAATCATGAACAGTCAGATTGACAAAACCTGTTAAGCCACGGCGGGAATCACCTTGATGAGCTGTAAGCTGTTGCTTGGCAACCATCCAAACACCCTGTTTATGGGATGTCTGATCAGGATGCTGAATTTCTATAGCATCTGCTGTACTGTAGTAATAACCAGCACGATATTCACCAAGAAGTTTTTCGGTACCGACTTTAGGATTCCATACCACTTCTGCAGGAATGATTGCACCTTTAGAACCGTCTGTACTTAAATTCCAGCCTTTACCACGTTCTAGATTTTCAGGATTGTACTCATAAACACCGACTTGAGCATAAAGTTCAGGGTTAATATTGTATTTCACACGGGCAGCCCATTGGCTTACAGGCCAGTTGTACCACTGATCACCAACCCAGTTACCCACCTGTGAACCGCACAATGCTAAATTTTGAAAATCACAATCAAAGCTGTTGAAATCTTCACCTTCACCAAAACGTCCGACTTTGACATCTAATTTTTGATCTAGAAATTGTTTCTTGATCCAAAAATCAGTTAAACGCCAAGTTTGTCCACGCCCCCAGACTTCTTGTGATGAACTTAAATGACCATCAAGAGCGTCAGAAGTTTGAGACAACGAACGACCATTACGTTCAGTCACTGTAATTTGTGCTTCGGTATCTTTCCAACCCAAAACTTTTTCCAAATCGATATGCGCACCAATCGCAAATTGGTCAGCATATTCAGTACCATGGCTTGAATGCTGTTTTGAATCTAATAGCGTTGCCAATTCACCTGTATAACCAAAGTTAAAGTCATAGCCTTTCTGCTGTAATGCAGTACGTTGACCATTCCAATCACCGAGCATCCATTGGCTTTCTGAGCTAAATGCATCAGTAGCATGACAAAGAGAAGCGCCAAAAATGAAACTTCCCAAAGCACAATAAACTGATTTTGAAATAAATGAGTTATACATGGCTATGTATCAACCTTAATTCTTTTATGTGTATTACGTATAGCTTACGCTTATTTTGTGTAAAATAATGTTTGAAATTTATACAAGAACCCCAAGTTATTGTAATTTAGCCTTTAATAATTATTTTTAAATTTAAAAAATCAATTCGACTTAAGCATAGGTCAACTAACACATAAATAAGTATTTTCCCACCGATTGGTAAAAAATGATCCTTGAATAAGTCGAATATATCGTCCCTCTACACAATCAATTGGTAAACAATCATCGACTTCCAAAACTCGATCTGTATGTGATTTTTGCCAATGTTCTGCAAAATGTGCTTTGCCACGTTGTTTTGCTAAATCTGCATTTTCAGCAACGATTAGTATGTAACGATGCAATTCGCCAAATTCTTGGGCACTGTATCCACCTAAATTAATTAACCATAATTTTGGTTCATTTAAATTTGGCTGTGTATCTACAAATTGGATTTGATAATTTTTTCCTGCACTTTCTACACCATTGATCTGCATCCATGCATCTATATGTAAACCTTTTTGCTCACCAAACCATGCATTTTTCAGTTGTGAATAGCTGTCTTCTAACGTTTCAGCAATTGCAAAAACCACATCATGCACTTCTGTATTGGCACGTGCATGGCGACCACCGAGCATAACCATAAATAAATTGGACATTTTCAATCCTTAAAAATAAAAATCCCCCTTTTTTAAAGGGGGATTTAAGGGATTCATTTTAGAACCTACCCTTTCGAAATAATATTCCTCACATTTATAAAGGAGGAATATTGAATCCTTACATATCAACCATTTCTACGCCATCAATACGTGCAACGGTCATCAAATCTTTATCACCACGACCTGAAACAGTCGCAATAATAATTTGATCTTTCGACATGGTCGGTGCAAGTTTAGTCACATACGCCATTGCATGAGCACTCTCAAGCGCAGGGATAATCCCTTCAATTTGCGTTAAATCACGGAAACCTTGTAGTGCTTCATTGTCATTAATTGGCACATATTCAACACGGTGCATGTCTTTTAAGAAACTATGCTCTGGACCAACACCCGGATAATCCAAACCTGCGGAAATACTATGCGTTTCAATGATCTGACCTTGTTCATCAGACATTAAATACGTACGGTTACCGTGGAGTACACCGACATGACCTGCATTTAACGGTGCAGAATGTTTGCCACTTTCGATCCCTAAGCCTGCAGCCTCAACACCGTACATCTTCACATCTGGATCATTTAAGAATGGATAGAACAAGCCCATCGCATTTGAACCACCACCCACACATGCTACAAGTGCATCAGGTAAACGACCTGCTTGCTCTTGAATTTGTTTGCGTGCTTCACGACCAATAATCGATTGGAAATCACGAACCAATTGCGGATATGGATGTGGGCCTGCAACTGTACCAATCACATAATATGTTGAATCTACGTTTGTTACCCAATCACGCATCGCTTCGTTCATGGCATCTTTTAAAGTTTTAGAGCCACTTTCTACAGGCACAACGGTTGCACCCAATAAACGCATACGGTACACATTCATCGCTTGACGTTTCACATCATCAGCGCCCATAAACACGACACATTCAAGACCTAAACGTGCTGCGATGGTTGCCGTTGCAACACCATGCTGACCTGCACCTGTTTCAGCAATAATACGTTTTTTGCCTGAAAGTTTAGCCAACAATGCTTGACCAATGGTGTTATTTATTTTGTGAGAACCCGTATGATTGAGGTCTTCACGTTTCAAATAAATTTGCGCACCACCTAACTCTTTCGACCATCGCTCAGCATGATATAACGGACTTGGACGTCCGACGTAATATGCCATATCACGATCGAATTCTGCCAAAAACTGTGCATCATCTTTCATACGGAAGTAGAGTTTTTCTAAATCCTGCAATGCAGCCATTAACGTTTCTGACACAAAACGCCCGCCATGAATACCAAAATGTCCGTTTTTATCAGGAAATTGGGTATAGTCAATCACGTTATCTTGTAAATCATCTTTTTGATTAACAGCTTGCTGATCCACGATGGACTCCTTGCATAAAGCGTTCTATGAGTTGTTGATCTTTGATACCTTTTGCGGACTCTACGCCTCCGCTGACATCCACTGCAAATGCATGTGTCGTTTTTATAGCGTCTTCCACATTTTCAGGAGTTAAACCGCCTGCCAATATTAAAGGAATATCGAGTTTCGGGAATGTCGACCAATCAAAGCTATGTCCTGTTCCACCCTTCAATTCAGGATGCCATGCGTCTAAAAGTATCGCACTTGCCCCTGCGTGTTGATATTGTTCTATACACTGAATGAGGTTTAAATCAGGTTTAACCTGAATGGCTTTATACCAACGTCGCCCAACCTGTTTGGCAATCTGCTGACATTGTTCAGGACTTTCATCACCATGAAACTGTAAAATGTCTAAATGCACATCTTGCAAAATGTCAGCAATTTCATCTGCTGTCGCATTGACGAACAAACCCACCACTTGTACATAAGCAGGAACTGCCTGCACCAATACAATTGCTTCAGCTTTATTGACACTACGTGGGCTCGGTGGAAAAAATACAAAACCAATGGCATCTGCGCCTGCATCGACCACCGCTTTTATATCTTGTATTCGAGTAATACCACAAATTTTGGCACGAGTTCGCATATTCAACGCTCTGATTTTATGGGTTACATCGCCATATCGAAGATATCAAGGCAAAGCATTGTAATCCAATTTTTAAACTTGCGTGCAGTTCAGTTTGATTATTCTTCTAGCGTCATCGACCTTATAAGGTATTTTTCTATAGATGGAACTCTCAGTTGATACACAATCTACAGGGTTTCCATCTTCTGATCGAATGAATATTGTTTAAATGTCCTGCAATCTTTATACTGCGCCCACTTACAGCAAGCGAAGCTTTTCAGCTTTAGGGAAGTTGGTGAAAATCCGACACTGCCCCCGCAACGGTAAAATGAATCGTATATCGTTATAAGTCAAATGACTTACACCACTGCAATTTTTTTGTGGGAAGGTGGATGTGCCAATATTGCACTGCAATATTTATATTTAAGTCCGGATACCCGCCTGCTGTGCCCATCCACCAATCATTCACGGGGAGTGAATGTATGGAGCATATCATGTCTGTTGCATATAAATTTTCAACTTTTAAACCTACCGCACTTGTAGGTGCTATTGCGCTTGCAATGGGATTTTCGACCACTGTTTCTGCTGAATCTTCTGTAAATAGCTCAGCCAAATTACAACCTATTGTGATTACAGCGACGCGCTCTGAAGAAAAAATTGAAAATATTCCTGCACGTATTTCAATTATTGAACCACACATTTTAGAACAATCACCTATTGCTGAATTACCACACTTGCTCATGAGTGATGCATCTATTGATATGATGCAATATGGTGGTTATGGTCAAGCAGCATCCATTTTTACCCGTGGTACAAATTCAACACATACCCTTGTCCTACGTGATGGTGTACGTCTCAATACAGGCTCAGCAGGTTCAGCTTCACTTGCCTTTATTGACACCACCGACATCAAACAAATTGAAGTCTTGAAAGGCCCTGCATCAGTTTTGTATGGTACAGATGCAATTGGTGGTGTGGTTCAGCTAGTATCAAAAACACCTGAAAAGACAGGTGCATTTGTAACGGGTGAAATTGGTGAACACAATACTTATAAATCAGTTGTTGGCGCTGACCTTGCTGAAAATGGTGTATATGCCCAAATTCGTGGACAACGTCTTGAATCTGATGGCACACAAGTTACCGACTTTAAAGACAGCAATGTCAAAGCAGGCGCTTATGATCAAAAAGGCGTAAGTGCAAAATTTGGCATTGAAAAAGAACGCTATGCTGCATCTGTTGATTATTCAGAAAACCAAGGGACTGCAACCTATGTAGATGGGATCAATGATGCCAATTGGAACTTGATTGGTCTGAAAAATGTATCACAAGATTTTAAAAATGAAGTGATTAACCTTAAAGGTCGTATCAATGTCAATGATCGCCTTTCAGTAAATGCTCGTTTGTCACAATTTAAAGATGACTTAGAGCAAAATGATTCGAATGATTCAATTTTCAACACCACCAAAGAAGCTGAGTTGACTGCTAAATGGCAATTTACCCCAACGCAAAATATCTTGGCGGGTGTGGCGACTAAAAATGTTGAATCTGATGTTGTTTCAGGCAGTGGTTTTTATGGCGTAGATTACGACAAAGCTGTAGAAAGCACAGGTTACTTTGTTCAACATCAATACCAAACAGAAAAACTTCATACACAATTGGGTCTTCGTGTTGAAGATCATGAAACTTTTGGTACACATACTGTAGGGCAAGCGGCAGCTCGCTATCAAGTTTTACCTTCGACCAGTGTTTATACCAATATTGGTACAGCATTCCGTGCGCCAACCAATAACGATTTATATGCCTTAAGTTGGGGTGGTAACCCTGACCTTAAAGCTGAAGAAAGTACCTCTTATGAAATTGGTTTAGATCAAAAAATCACTGACAATTTAAAGGCAGGCATTTCGGCTTATCGTAATGAAGTGAATGATTTGATTACTTATGTGACTGATCCAATTACGTATAAAGGTCAATTATTAAATGTTAAAAAAGCCACTTTTACAGGTGGTGAGTTCAATTTAGATTGGGCAAAAGACGAGTTATTCGCCAACTTATCTTATGCTTATGTACAGCCTAAAGACAAAGAAACGGATAAAGACCTCCCACGCCGTTCACGCCAAAGTCTGACATTTACAACAGGGATTCAAAATGATGTGTATGGCATCAGCACATCTGTATCGGCAAAATCTCAACCTAAAAATAGCAGCGTTTCAGGCTATGCAACCGTTGATGTAAATGCTTTTTGGAATGTGAATCCAAACGTTAAACTTTTCACAAATATTCAAAATATTGGCGATGTCGAATACAAAACCACATCGTATAGCAATGGTTACTACTATGTGAATGGTGGTCGTCTTGCATCGGCAGGTGTGACATTTAAGTATTAAGATCAATGCTAAGATTTTAAAGCAAAATCTAAGTACATAAAATTTGAGGATAATGTCATGATCATGGCATTATCCTTTTTAGTCTCTAGACAAATAAATGAGCAATTTAAGGAAAAAACATCATGGGTCACCGTTTAAGTAAAATTTATACTCGCACAGGCGATTCAGGCACAACAGGTTTGGGCGATGGTTCACGCGTTGCCAAAGATGATTTACGCATTGATGCTTTAGGCGATGTTGATGAACTCAATTCAATTGTTGGTGTATTACGTTCACAAATTGCGGTCAGTGCAATTGCAGACAAAGCACCTTGGGATAAATCACTTAGCCTAATTCAACATTGGTTATTCGATTTGGGCGGTGAAGTGTGCATTCCAAATTATCATTTACTACAGTCAGTTGCGATTGAATATTTGGAAAACGAAATTGATAAAATGAATGAAGATTTACCAATGCTCAAAGACTTCATTTTACCATCGGGCACTTTGGTGTGTAGCTATGCACATCAAGCACGTTCTGTGTGTCGTCGTGCAGAACGCAGTTTAATGACGGTGCATAGCCGTGATCAAAATATTCAAGCAACAGCTTTACAATTACTCAATCGTTTATCTGATTGGTTCTTTGTTGCTTCACGTGCCTTACAACGTGCGGAAGGTGGCTCAGAAGTGTTATGGCAAAAAAATATTAATGAAACGATTTAACCGGAAATTAATATGGATTAGGTGAGATTTTTTATAGCAATCCTCTCCCTAACCCTCTCCTTTTAAAGGAGAGGGAACTTCCATTATAAATTCAATATGAATTACAACTCGATATACAAGAAGTTTAATAATCTCTATTGAATATTCTGACCAAAACAACAATTATCTTTCTAGTTAGATTGACCAAACAGAGTTCATTATGAAAATCATCGGACATCGTGGCGCACGCGGCGAAGCTCCTGAAAACACCCTCGGTGGCTTTCAATACATCAACGACTTAGGCATCCGTGCAGTTGAGTTCGATGTGCGCCAACTCAAAGATGGTGAATTGATCATCATGCACGATGATAATTTTCTTAGAACCACAGGCACAGATCAATCACTTTATGATTTGGACAGCACTCAACTTAAAGCCTACAATCAAGCCAATATTTGGATGGATTGGGAAAAGCAAGTTACACCAACCTTAAGACAAAGCTTGAAAATCATGCATGATTTTGATCATATTGAAGTTGAAGTTAAAGCGGTTGAAACAGCGCAACAAGCTGAAAAACTCGTAATTGAATTACAAACGCAACTCCAAGGCTTTGAACATACAGCCATCATCACCAGTTTTGATTTAAAAATTCATCAAGCCTTACAGCAACAACGATCACACTTCAAAAGAGGCTTACTGATTGAAGAAGGCTTTGCAGAAGCAAATTTGGCTGAAAAAGCTATTGAACAAGCGTTAGAATTACAATGCTGTCAAATCGGTTGGATGAATCAACTAGCAACAAATGACATTGTTAAAGCAACGCAAAATGCAGGTTTAGCCGTGAGTATTTGGACAGTCAATGACATCGAAAGAGCAAAACATTTACGTGATTTAGGCATTCAAGGGCTAATTACCGACTTTCCCAAAATGATGCAAACTGCACTTGGACAAATCCAGTAAGTCACTGGGCGAAATATCCGTTCTAATTTAAAGATTGCATTGCGTTAAATGATCTAAAATATTCATACTGATCAATAAGATATTTTGATTAAATAAACCTTTATTTTAGGTTGAAAAATAATCACACTATTGACGCAATATTGAAAGTTCTCGACCATTTATTTTTTCCGATTAAATCTATAAAATTCATGTTTTATTCTGTTACTGTTTTATACAATACAGATGTACACTAATCATAGTGAAGCCCTATTCAGTCATGTTAATATAGGGTCTTATATAGCCTGAAAACAGAAACTATATTTTTGACTTTTAGCCTTAATGCAAGGTTCTCAGGAGTGCTGTTGGAGATGAATGCTCCCCTACCCAAAGCCCCGATTAACTGGATTGCAACGTTTGCACTGGTTTTTCTTCCTATTGTTGCTGTAATCGCTATTCCACTTTATGCGTGGCATCATGATTTCAGCGCAGCCGCTTGGATCAGTTTGTTTGTACTGCTTGGTGTAAGTAGTCTAGGCATTACTGCGGGTTATCACCGCTTATGGGCGCATCGTGCCTATGAAGCAACACTACCATTAAAAATTATTTTAATGATTATGGGAACTTTTGCCGTTCAGAACAGTATTCTTTTCTGGGCTTCAGGTCATCGTACCCATCACCGCCATGTTGATGATGTGGAAAAAGATCCGTATTCAATCAACAATGGTTTTTGGTTTGCACACATGGGCTGGATGCTTCGCAACTATCCTTCTGGCGGTTCAAACTATAAAAATGCACCCGATTTATTGAATGATAAAGTGGTGATGTTCCAAGATAAATACTATGTTCCTTTAGTTATTGCGATACATGCAGCAATTTTAGTCCCAATTGGCTGGGCTGTAGGCGATATGTGGGGTGTATTGTTATTGGGCGGTTTATTGCGCTTAATCCTCAGTCACCATGTAACATTCTTTATTAATTCACTGTGTCATATGTGGGGCAAACGTCCTTATACAGATGAAAATACAGCACGTGATAATTTCGTTCTTGCGATTGCGACTTGGGGTGAGGGTTATCATAACTACCACCACATCTTCCAATACGACTATCGTAATGGCGTGAAATGGTGGCAATATGACCCAACAAAATGGCTGATTTGGTCTTGTTCTAAATTGGGTTTAGCGAAAAACCTACGTCGTATTCCTAGCTTTAACATCAAAAAAGCGGAGCTTGCGATGCGTTTTAAATATGCCGAGCAAGATCTTGCTGTGTATGGGCATGATGTCAATGCTGATATTTTGGCAATGAAGCAAAAAGTTTCACAAGAATATGAAGCTTTTACGCATACGCTTAATGATTGGGCTGCTTTAAAAGAGCAAGAACTTCAAGCGAAAAAAGCGGTTGTTGCAGAAAAAATTCACCAAATGGATGTAAAACTAAAAGTTGACTTCCAATTGGTTGAACAGAAACTTGCTTTCCACCGTGAACGTTTAGAAACATTGATGCGTGGCATTAAAAAGAATGTCGTTTCTCAATAATTTTTAAAATATTATTCTTGTAATACACTTAAAAAACTCCTCACCTTGAGGAGTTTTTTAATGTAAAAATCAAATAAATAATAAAAGTTTATTCATGCAACTCAATAATATCCCTTTCGGTATTACCAATTGGGCAGATATTCCTACAACTCGCCATGAAGGTGAACGCGGCTATGCCCTTTGGCGTACTCAGCAGTTTGATAATATTCGTGTTCGAATTGTGGAATATTCAGAAAACTATTTAGCCCTTGCGCTATAAATAAAGCAGTGCTTTATTTATGCTCATGATGCTCTAAAGGACATGTTTTATTCTGCTTAGAAGGTGAATTACATACCGAACTTGAAGATGGTCGTACATTTATACTTACCACTGGCATGAGTTATCAAGTTGCAGATCATGCCGAAGCGCATCGTTCATCTACGGCAAAAGGTGCAAAGTTATTCATCGTAGATTAAGCTCATTTGAATACAACACTTGAACCCTCGAATCCATTTTTAAACTTTGCTATAGTTTCAGCAAAGCCCTGCTGATGTTCCATTATGAAATTCAATTCCCGTTATCCATCTTTAAACCCGAAGCTTTATCATGAGCAAATGCCAAGCCCACTCAAAGGCGCAAAGGCAGGACATTTCAATGAAGCTTTGGCAGATGAGTTACAGTGGTCAGCAGAAGAAAAAGCGCAATGGGTAGACATCTGTAGCGGACAAAAAACCTTTGCTGAATTTCACCCCTTGGCAATGGTTTATGCAGGACACCAATTTGGACAATGGGCAGGACAGTTGGGAGATGGACGAGGCTTACTCATCGCACAAATTTTGGATAAACACGGACAAACCATCGACTTACATTTAAAAGGTGCAGGTTCAACTCCCTACTCTCGTATGGGTGATGGTCGTGCTGTGCTTCGCTCAGTCATCCGTGAATATTTAGCAGGTCATGCGCTAAATTCTCTAGGCGTACCCTCTAGTAATTCGGTTGGCTTCACATCTTCAGCACAAGGCGTACAACGTGAAAAGTTAGAGCTTGGCGCAATGATGCTCCGAACTTCAGACTGTCATATTCGTTTAGGTCATTTTGAATGGGTCAATCGATATCAACCTGAATTACTCAAAGAATTTACTCAAAAATGCATCGAATGGCATTACCCTGAATGCTTAGAAGCTGAAAACCCTGTTCTAGCCTTTGTCACCAAAGTCATTCAAAATACTGCTGTAATGATCGCCAAATGGCAATTGGTCGGTTTTGCACATGGCGTAATGAATACCGATAATTTAAATATTACAGGTTCAACGCTAGACTTCGGACCTTATGGTTTTATGGAGCGTTTCCGCCCCAATTGGATCAATAATCACAGTGATTATAAGGGTCGTTATACCTATCAAAATCAGCCGAGTATGGCACATTGGAACTTGTGGAATTGGCTGAATAATTTGATTCCATTGGCAACGCCTGAAACTAAAGAACAATTCAAAACGGATCTAGCCAATTGCCTTGAACATTTTGAACCAACTTTTTTAGAAAATTATACCCATGGTCTATGTCAGAAAATGGGACTGCCAACATTCCATAAAGATAGTTTCGATTGTGGTATGGCTTTTTTAAGAATTTTGCAATCTGAACAACTCGATTACACCGACAGTTTTGTTCGTTTACAGCGTAAAGAGTATGAATCTATCAAAGATGATTGTATTGATCGTCGTCAGTTTGAAGACTTTTTTACTCAGTATGAAAATATTCGTGAAAATCAAGATACAGATGAATTGGATGCTGAAATGCTTAAAGCCAATCCATTGTATATTCTACGTAATCACATGGCACAAAAAGCCATTGAACAGGCTGAACGCAATGACTTTTCAGAAGTCGATCGACTGTTTAAATTACTTAGTCAACCGTTCACCAAGCTGCCTGATTTGGAACGTACGGAAGACCTTGCACCTTTACCCAGTGATGTACCTGAAGTGATGGTGAACTGTTCGTCTTAACAACTCAATACACCCAAATAAAGTTCAATTCAAAGGTTCTCACCAAAAATATTGTGCATATAAATACGTACTAAAGCGATGTGCATCATTGGTTGCAAGATCATCAGCCATGTATCTAAAGCCAATATTTTTGTGTTGTGCAGAAAAGCCTAAAGACTGTGTTTGTGGTTCAATATGAATGCCATATTTTACAGGCTCAGTCTGCCAAAACCCATTCAATTGAGCTAAAGTTAAATATTCATTAGAAAAGCTACTTAGGCTCAAGCTCCATGGTTGAGTTTCTGGTTCATAACGAATCTCTGAGGTTATTTTATAAGGTAACTTTTGCTTATATTCTTTCGTTGTACTGAGTTGCCCTGCGATATTCATCCGTGGGCGACCATCTTGATCATATGAAAGCGTATAACGTGTAAAAGGTGCATTGTCCCAATAAAGATGCGCCAATACATCTTCAAGCTGTAAATTGACCGACCAATTTTGACCAATCTTCCCTGCCAGACCTAAATCGAAACTATAACCATAACCTTTATCGGTCTTACCATTCCAACCTAATTCATCTTCTTTAAGCGCAGGTTGATCGTAACTATAATCTAAATATCCATTGAGCCAATCAACACGATCCATAAGCTCAGTCATATTTGTTGTTTGACCTGTGGCTTTAAAATTCCCATCAACATAATGACGACCAATTAGCGCTGTCACACCTGTTGTGACTTTCCAATTCGAGCCCACATTCCAATCATAGGCAAATCGTGTTCCAACTGTATCGACATGCTGTGCTTCTAGTTCCAAATCATAGCGCTTGTTACCATCAATAAGTTGATCATTTTCAATTTGGTAATATAGCTTGGCCATGTCTTCACTAAAGTGTAGCTGATAGTCATAGCTCCACACCCAACCCAATGTCCAATTGTCCTTTTGGGTTTCAAGTTTCATTTTCCCTGAAGCAAAAGCATTTTTGCCTTTTTTAAGATTCGAGGTTTCCCAATCATCTAAAAAAGCATGCACAGCTACTGGTTCACTATAAAGTTCTGTATTTATAGAAAATTTTACTGATTGTTCCGCATATGCACATGTTGGGCATAGTATTAAAAATATAAGATTTTTTTTCATTCAATATGAAAGAAGACAGCATATGCTGTCCTCTTCTCTCAAGTCAGATTTTAAGGAGTAATGTAAGTAATTGTATTATCAATAAATTTAGTCACATACTGATCTGATGAATTTTTAGTGATCGTTCCATAACTTGTGCTGCCGACTTTCACATCTGCAGAGGTGAATTTCTGTACATCTGCAACTTGTACAAATGCACCATTTTTATGTTTGATTAAACCACTCACAATTGGCGATTCTTTATCAACATCCGTTGCAGTTAATTCAATATCTAATGCATTTTTATCTACAGCCAATGCAATCGTTGCATTTCCTTTAGTATATTCAGCACGTTTTGCTGTAATCCCAATACTAAATGGTGTTGGTGCTGCATTTGCACCTTTTAAATTGCCATCAAGTTTAATTGCCAAATCTGCATTGATAAAATTCATTGATGTTTCACCAGCACTGACATCAATAACTTTAGATAAATCATTGTTTATTTTAAATTCCGCATTAAGATTCAATACTTCTTTTAGATAAGCAACTTGACCTTTTAAAGTTAATTTGTACGGAATAAGCTGTTCAGCAGTTTCCACACCATTTTTAAATTGAGCTTGTTTGGCTTCAGATGAAACTTCACTTAATGTCGCTTTCACATCGGCACTTTCAAAAACTAAACCTTTTAATGTCAATGCTGCCGTTGTTGGTAAAGTTTCCTGATTATTCATCTTATCTGAAACAGCATGAACTAACTGTGCTGTACTCTCATCAGTAAAGCTAAATTTAGCTTTTTGTTGAGCTGTATTGATGATGTCAATCACACCACCTTTCGCAATTTTAAAGTTATATGTTTTTTGATTTGCAACAAAAGGCGCTTCAACAACAAGATTCGTTACGTTTACAGTTGCTTGGTTTTTATAAATAAAATTATCTTTATTCATCAACCATTGAGGATTACCCCAATCCCAAGGAATATCGTCCTTAAAACCATCCCAATAAGCAACATCAGTTGAGCCTGTCACTTGAACAGAACCTGCCGTTACTTCAATATTTAGCGTATTATTTTTTAAATCATATTCAATTGGATAATCATTGTTAATCGCATCTTGCTCAAGTAAAGCTTTTAATGCAGTGGCATTATATGATTTTGATTGTCCTTTTGCATCGTCTAAAGCAAGTTCAGCAAGAAGTACAACCATTCCTGTTCCACGACTTAAATCTGATGCAGTATCATTAATAACTGTCACTGGGATTTTATAATTATCTGCAATATCTTGAAAACCGTCATAATAAGAAATTATTGCTTTTGTTGTATCAATGAGTTGTTTCGCTTTATCTAAATCCGATGCAGGAACAACAACATTACCATTACCGCCACTTGTTGAACTATCTCCCGATGATGAACCACCACCTCCACAAGCAACCATCACTGTACTGCACATCACCACTAACAATGTTTTTTTGAATAACATTAGAAATCTCTCTTTTTAGTAAAGTCATTTTTATAAGTATAAAACATGCTCAAAATATCGCTTATTTGGCAAAAACTCAACAAAATAATGTAAAAATTATCATTTATTTATGATATTTATTAAAAACTTAAATTTATTTATTCTTTAAAAAAAACATTCATAATCAAATATGCTACACAAAGTGACTATAGCTTTTTACATTCCAAATCAGCAAAATCAAACACAGTATTCTGTATAAATAAACATCTATGAATAAAAAAACAACATTTTTTCTTTTCGGTTTAATCACACTTGGTATTCTGAGTATTTATGCTTATCAAAAATATGCTCAATATCTTCCAACAACAGACACCGCACAGTTTTCTCCAAATTTAACAGTAAATGAAATCCAAAAAATTCGGCAAAACACTCCCATCACCCATGTCAAAGTTTATAAAGCGGAACGTAAAGTTCAACTTTTACATCATCAACAAATTATTCGCAGTTATGTAATGCGACTTGGTTTTGATCCACTTGGACACAAAGTTCAAGAAGGTGATGGTAAAACTCCTGAAGGTCGTTATACATTGGATTGGCGCAATCCGAAAAGTGCATTTTATAAGTCACTGCACATTTCTTATCCAAATGAAAAAGACAAGGAAAAAGCAGCTCAACTTGGCGTTTCAGCAGGTGGCGATGTGATGATTCATGGTTCAGCAACCACCTCACAAGTTCAAAAATTATCAAGTTTGATGCAATATTTACCTAAAAGTGATTGGACTTGGGGCTGTATTGCGGTTAGAAATGTCGATATGGACGAAATTTGGAAACTTGTTGATGATGGAACAGCCATCGAAATCTATCCATAAAATTCACTTAAGGAAATAAAAATGACAGGGAATGACATTCAGCATTATGCACTCCGTTTTGCAGCAACCTTAACTCAAGCGGAACTGAGCTACCCTTTTGGCGAAGATATTCCTGTTTTTAAAGTCCTGAATAAAATGTTTTTACTGACATCAACCCAACAAGATCAGCCATTCATCAATTTAAAAGTGCAACCTGAACACGGCGATATGCTTCGTGATATTTACCCATCGATTCACACGGGTTATCACATGAATAAGCGGCATTGGATTTCAATCTATGCAGGTGAGCAAATCACAATTGAGTTGATCAAAGATCTTGTAGAAACATCTTATGAGTTAGTTGTAAAAACTTTAACAAAAGCACAAAAACAGCAATTACAGATACATTCCTCTATCTAATCACTTATTCAATTATTTTTTATATGTTGAATAAACCACCAATAAAACAAAAATTTACCCACAAAAACTGTGGATAAACTTGTGTTTATCCACATTCTTCATTTTAAAATGCAGAAAAATTAATCTTCTGGATATTCAAAACGGTAGCCTACACCGTAAACAGCCTGAATCCATTCATGACGATTTCCTGTTTCTGCTGCATCCGATATTTTACGACGTAAGTTTTTGATATGACTATCAATAACTCGATCTGCCACTTCAAAACTGTCAGGATTGATATGGTCTAAAAGTTGCGCTCGGGAATACACTTGCCCAACATGATCTAAAAACAATTCTAGTAAGCGGAATTCAGTTGGTGTTAAATTCAGCGACTTTTGTTGATACCAAATACGTTGTTGTGCTTTATCCATGCGGAAAAGATTATGATCTTCAGGCTCTGCTTTACGCTCTAAACGGCGTAAAACTGCTTGTACGCGAGCAACCAATTCTTTCGGGCTAAAAGGCTTACAGACATAATCGTCTGCCCCCATATTTAACCCGAGCACACGGTCAATTTCTTCCGTACGTGCTGTCACCATAATAATTGGTAGGTCGGTCTGTTCACGAACTTTACGGCACATGGTCAAACCATCCATACGTGGCACCATCAAGTCCAAAATCATCAGGCTTGGTTTACGTTGCAGAAAGCTATCATAGGCTTCCTGACCATCATGAAACATACTGACTTCAAAACCAGCCGCCTCAAGATAATCACGCACCAACTGTGCAAGTTCTACTTCATCTTCTACTAGCATAATATGTTTCATGCGTGATTTTTCCTTTTATACAATGATTAATTCAAGGCTGTTGTTTGGGAAAGGTCAGAATACAACGTAATCCACCTAAGGGTGAATGATCAAAAGACAATGTACCGCCCAAAGCCTGTGCAATTTTACCTGACAATGCCAAGCCTAAACCTGTACCACCAGTGCTACGTGTACGTGAATTATCCACTCGATAAAAACGCTCACCGAGTTTTTGTAATTGTGCATCATCTAACCCCAACGGGCTATCATCGACAATCACTGACCAACTATGAGCATCTTGGCGTGTATGAATCTGCACTTCGCCACCGACTTCAGTATAGCGAATACTATTGCCTAGTAAATTGACCATAATTTGCTTAAAGCGGTCAACATCCAATTGTAATATTGTTCCCTCGCCTTGCGCATGTACGCTTAAACCTGCTTGCTCAAATTTCGGCTTAAAGTTTTCTACTTCTTGCTCAATGACCGACCAAGGGTTGACGGCAGAAAAATAACAATTCAATTGTTGCGCTTCGGCTTGTGCTAAATCTGCTAAATCTTGAGTGAGTTTCTTCAAACTGCTGACCTGACGCAGCATTGCATCAAAATGCTCAGGCGTTGGTTTACGAATTCCATCTTGCATCGCTTCAATCTGTGCCTGTAGTACGGCAAGTGGCGTTTTAAGTTCATGTGAAGTATCTGCTACCCATTGGCGGCGTGAATTTTCATGTTGATCGAGAATCGTTGCCAAATGATTGAGTTCTGTCGACAGATCACCTAATTCATCATTTCGGTTTACAATCACTTGATGCTGAAAATTCCCTTTGGTCAATTCTTTCGTGGCTTTTAACAGACGTTGAATTGGTGTTTTAAAATAGGTTGCCAATAACAATGCAGCGACTAAACTACTTAAAAAAGTCAGAATATAAATCAGCACCAAATAACGTTTTTGATTACTAAAGAAGTTAATACTCAGCGCATCATCCTGATCTAAGACAGGTTTTAAGCCCAAATAGCCGACCACCTTATCGTTGACTTTGATTGGACGATACGACACCTGATCTCCCGCAGGTTCACCCAGAATAAACTGACGACGCGCATCATACAGAGATAAACGCGAACTTAAACCCAAACGGTCAGGCATCGAAATAAAACGTTTTTTGCCATCTTTTTGATCGAGTGAAACCATGGTTTGCGTTGATGATTTACTGTCTTTATTCTTTTCAGGTGGTCTAAATAAACTTTGATTTTCACTCAGTGGGAACTTCAAACCTTCAAATGGTTGATATGCAGAAGGTAAATTTTCTTCGAGTATACGTAATTCTTCTTGATCTATTTTTTGTTGTTCAGACAAGGTGCCTTGCGCTGTCATGGGCGTGAGTAAAGTATGTTCTTTAAAGTAACGTTGTTGCAAAGCAATATCATACTGTCGACGCAACCACCAACGTGACAATTTATCATAATCATCGGGCGCGGCTTCACCTTCAATTTGAAAAATTTGTGCTTGAACTGCATTACCCCAATCTTGATAGACACCATAGACGCTGCCCAAATTATCAATCAGATGATCGAGTTTCTGCATCTCGACATCGGCAACATATTTGGCAAAGTTCTTTTGCATTGTCCAATGCAAAACCCCCATGCTCGCTGTCGTAATCAGTAATGTCGTGAACAATACTGTGAGGAACAAGCGTAATGCGATGGGGACACGGCGTATTTTCAAAATGATCTCACATTTTTCTTCTCATTTTGCATTGTACTCAACACGGATTCAAAATTCTCTCCATTGTTTCTACATCATTATTATTTAATCTTAACGCCATCAACATAATTTAAAATATTCATTGGAGTAGTAACAATGAAAGCAATGACAAAAATCGTACTCGTTACAGCAAGTGTTATGAGCATGGGTGCTTTAACCGCTTGCCAATCGACCCAAGGTTCAAAAGATGATCATCAAGGTCGTATGATGGATCGTCAAAATCACAATCAACAGCATCACAAAATGTCACCAGAACAACGTGAAGAAATGAAACAAATGCGTGCGCAACGTAAAGAGATGCGTGAGCAAATTCAAAAAGCCTGTGATGGTAAAACTGTCGGTCAAACCATTCAAGTCAAAGTGGGTCAACAAAGTGTTGATGGTACATGTAACATGATTTTCAAAGCTGACCGTAAAGCAATGAAAGATATGCGTAAAAACATGCGTGATGATGCCAATGCACCACGCCCAGATCATATACGCTACGGCATGCATCGTGGTGGGATGAACCAAGATACGATGCTCACGGATGCAAAACGTGCTGAATTAATCAAACAATTTGACCAACGCCTTGCTCAACGCCAAGTGCAGCAACAAGCGATTGCAAAAGCCTGCCAAGGTCAGAACAATGGTAAAACGGTTCAGGTTAAATTTGGCGAACAAACTGTTGATGGTACGTGTGTTGTCAAATTCCACCCAACTCAACAAGCTCAAAATACTGTGATTACACCAGCAAATGCTACGACTGCTGCAAAAGCATCGTAAAATTTGAATCTTAAAAGCAAAAATCGCTCAATTTGAGCGATTTTTTTTGGACATATCTTTTTACGAATTGGAACATTCCAATTGTTCTTTTTTCATATAAACCATTTACACTCAATGCAATTTTGCAATATTTGAAGTTTTTATTGACTTCATAGTCACGGTGAAAACAACATGAAATACTTGTACCTGACTATAAGATGTTGCACGATGTAACGGAACTTAGATGTATCTCATTTCACGATACATCATCAATATTTATTAAGATTATAAATCTGGTTTAACCAGTATTGAGGAAAACGATATGCCACAATACAAAGCACCCTTACGTGATATGCAATTCGTTTTGCATGAATTATTAAATGCTGAAGAACATTACGCAAAACTCCCTGCATTCAAGGACACAGTAAGCCGTGAATTGGTTGACCAATATTTAGAAGCTGGTGCAGATTTTTGTGAAAATGAATTATCACCATTAAACCAAGTCGGCGACCGTGAAGGTTGTACGTGGAATGACGGCGTTGTCACAACACCGACAGGCTTTAAAGCGGCTTATGACAAATATGTAGAGCTTGGCTTCCCATCTTTGTCTGTTCCTGAAGAACACGGCGGTCAAGGCTTACCAGGTTCTTTGGCAACAGCGATCTCTGAAATGGTTGGTTCTGCAAACTGGTCTTGGGGTATGTACCCAGGTCTTTCTCATGGTGCGGTGCGTACCGTTGAGCATCATGGTTCTGCTGAACAAAAAGAAACGTATTTACCGAAACTTGTTTCAGGTGAATGGACAGGTACCATGTGTTTAACAGAATCTCATGCAGGTTCTGACCTTGGTATTATCCGCTCTAAAGCTGAGCCACAAGCTGATGGTAGCTATGCAATCTCTGGCGAGAAAATTTTTATCTCTGCTGGTGAACACGACATGGCGGATAACATTATCCACATCGTACTTGCACGTTTACCTGGCGCGCCTAAAGGCACGAAAGGTATTTCATTATTTATCGTTCCTAAATTCAACGTGAATGCTGATGGTTCAGTTGGCGAACGTAATGCCGTACGTTGTGGTTCAATTGAACACAAAATGGGTATTCATGGTAATGCAACTTGCGTCATTAACTTTGATAACGCAAAAGGCTTCCTAATTGGCCCTGAAAACCGTGGTCTGCATGCAATGTTCACATTTATGAACACTGCGCGTATTGGTACTGCAGTACAAGGTTTAACGGCATCTGAATCTTCTTTCCAAGGCGCTTTGGCGTATGCGAAAGATCGTTTGGCAATGCGTTCACTTTCAGGTCCAAAATCACCTGAAAAAGAAGCAGATCCAATTATTGTTCACCCTGCTGTACGTAATATGCTAATGACGCAAAAATCATTTGCTGAAGGCGGTCGTGCATTGGTTTACTTCTTGTCTCAATATGCTGACATCGTTGAACAAGGTGAAACTGAAGAAGAACGTAAATTTGCCGACAATATCTTGTCATTACTTACGCCAATTGCAAAAGCATTCTTAACTGAAACAGGTTCAGAGTCTGCAAAACACGGTGTACAAGTATTCGGTGGTCATGGCTTTATTTCAGAGCATGGTATGGAGCAAATTGTACGTGATACACGTATTGCCTGCTTATACGAAGGCACAACTGAAATTCAAGCACTTGATTTGTTAGGTCGTAAAGTTCTAGGTACACAAGGTGCAATGTTGAAAGACTTCACTAAAATTGTGCACAAATTTATTGAATCAAACAAAGACAATGCTGATTTGACAGAGTTCCTTGAGCCACTTGCTGCACTCAATAAAGAGTGGGGTGACTTAACGATGCAAATTGGTATGAAAGCAATGCAAAACCCTGACGAAGTCGGTGCTGCTGCGGTCGATTACATGTACTTCTCTGGTTATGTAACACTTGCATATCTATGGGCACGTATGGCGCTTTTAGCACAACAACAGTTGGCTGCTGGCTCTACAGAAACAGGCTTCTACAATGCCAAAGTAACCACTGCTCGCTTCTACTTCAAAAAAATCCTTCCACGTGTTCGCTCACACGTAGACGTGATTGCAGGTGGTCTTGATCCACTCATGGCATTAAGCCCAGAAGACTTTGCATTCTAAGTCAGTTTTTCAAACAATACACCAAAACTCTGCACTCTTGAGTGCAGAAATAGAAAAGGACAGTCATAGCTTTGACGGTCCTTTTTCTTTATCCTTTTTCTTCATAAATAGTCACATAAATTAACCTTAAATCTCCTGACCGCTTTGATGCTGCTCAATTAAACTGATTTAAAGTCATCCGATTCAAAAAACCAACAGGTGAACCAATATGCCAATTTATAACGCTCCTCTTGCGGATATGAAATTCATCCTAAATGATGTTTTCAATGCAGAACAATTCTGGCAATCCAATGAAAATTTAGCGCATGTCGATGCTGCTACTGCTGAAGCTATTTTAGAAGAAATGGCAAAATTTGCGCAAAACGTGACCCTACCTTTAAACCGTTCAGGCGATGAAGAAGGTGCTCAATTTGCAAATGGAGCAGTGACAACACCTGCTGGCTTTAAAGCTGCATTCAAACAATACGCTGAAGGTGGTTGGATTGGCTTAGGTGCTGACGAAGAATGGGGTGGTCAGGCAATGCCAAAAATGCTGACTGTGCTGTCAGATGAAATGTTATTTGCAACCAATCCATCATTCATGCTCTACCCGCTTCTTTCTGTGGGTGCAGGTATGGCGTTAAACAGCTATGCATCAAAAGAGCAAAAAGAAACCTATTTACCTAAAATGTATACAGGTGAATGGTCAGGTACGATGTGTTTGACTGAACCACATTCAGGGACTGACTTGGGTATTATCAAAACCAAAGCTGAACCAAATGCAGATGGTACGTACAACATTACTGGGACTAAAATCTTTATTACTGGTGGTGACCACGATCTTTCTGAAAACATCATTCACCTCGTACTTGCAAAAACACCAAATGCACCTGCGGGTTCTCGTGGTATTTCGTTATTCATCGTACCGAAATTTATTGTCAATGCTGATGGTTCTTTAGGTGAGCGCAATACAGCAGGTCCAGGTTCTATTGAACACAAAATGGGAATTAAAGCATCTGCAACTTGCGTGATGAACTTTGATGCTGCTAAAGGCTACCTTGTTGGTAAAGAAAATGAAGGCTTAGCTGCGATGTTCATTATGATGAACTACGAACGCTTGTCTATGGGTATTCAAGGTCTTGGTGCCTCTGAATATGCTTACCAAAATGCAGCACAATATGCAACGGATCGTTTACAAGGTCGTAGCCCAACAGGTGCTAAATCTCCTGAGAAACCAGCAGATAGCATTTTAGTTCATGGTGATGTACGCCGTATGTTACTCAATGCGCGTGCAAACAACGAAGCATCTCGTGCATTTGCAGTCTATGTTGGTCAACAGTTAGATATTACTAAATTCTCAACTGATCCTGAAGCAGTTGCAGCAGCAAATAACCGTGTTGCACTCTTAACACCAATTGCAAAAGCATATTTAACAGACACAGCATTTAATGCTGTGATTGATGCACAAATGGTTTTCGGTGGTCATGGTTATATTCGTGAATGGGGTATGGAGCAATGTGTACGTGACTTGCGCATTGCACAAATCTACGAAGGTACAAATGGCGTTCAATCACAAGATTTAATTGGTCGTAAAACCATTAAATGTAATGGTGAATTTATTGCTGAATACATTGAAGAAATCCGTGATTTTGCCAACAATTTGGATACAAGCCTAAACTTCATTAAAGATGCAACTTTAGACGTTGCAACTGAAGTGGACATGATTACTCAATTTGTTCTTGAACGTGCAAAAGAAAATCCTGAGTATTCAAATGCTGCTGCCGTAGACTATCTACATACTGTCGGTTTACTGAGCTTCACGTATATGTTTGCAAAAATTGCAAATGCTGCAAAAGACAAAGAAGGTCATTTCTATCAAGACAAACTTGCACTTACACATTACTTCATTCAACGCATCTTGCCTGATTTAAGTTCACGTATTCTGAAGCTTAAAGCAGGTTCTGAAGTGATTATGGATTTCAGTGAATATTATTTCACAACACAATCATAAGTTTGATTTAAAATAAAAAATGTCCGATTTTTCGGGCATTTTTTTATAGCAGTTGAATATATTTATCTTCCATACAATCTATCGAGAAAAACACTTCCTCACCGACTTCGCCATTTCAGGATTCGAAGTATCCAAAGCTTTCGCCACATGTTCAGCATCTTTTTTCGACCGATTCTGACTAACTTTATTTTCTTGCTGAAAATGAGTGGGTAAATACATTTTTATTCTCACGAAAATTTAGATCTGTTATGCAATATAAAATACTGCAAAGATTTTAATTTTTATATCAAAAATTCTTCATTACTCTTTCATGTGCATGAAACTTGCATGCGTTTTACTATAGATATTTTCGTAAAATGTAAAAGTAAATAGGAGGATAAAATGAACAAAGATCCACGTATAGAGAAAATAGAAAACCTCCTCGACAAATTTGGCAATATTGCAGTAGAAGCGTTTCACTACATTGCTCTATTTATTATTGGTTGTATGATCGCATGGTCAGCAGTTCATACCATATTCGAAATTTTAACCGTTAAACAATATGCCAGCATTGATGATATTTTATTATTATTTATCTATTTAGAATTGGGTGCGATGGTTGGTATTTACTTTAAAACCAATCATATGCCTGTACGCTTTCTCATTTATATCGCCATCACAGCACTCACTCGATTACTGATTTCAGACATTCAACACAACCATAAAGCCGATATAAGCCAAGTTATTATTACAGGCTCTATCCTCATTTTAGCGATTGCCATTTTGGTGGTGCGTTATGCCTCTTGGACATACCCATCTGTGATGCGAGATAAGTATTCAGACAAGCCTTTGGCGCATGGCAAAACGCCACGCCCTGAAGATGACGAGTTGGCTTAAAAATAAAAGCGCTCTCTTTTTACGTAAAGAAAGCGCTTTGAATATTAAGGAAAATCATTCCATTTTATCGTCCATTCGGAATTTGTACATAACGCCCATTTTGATAAACCCAGTGCATGCCCACTTGCGGATCGGGCAATCCATAACGGCGCCAATCAGTAATTAAGGTATATTCAGAACTTTGAATTGAACCACCAGCACCATTCACATAACCGTAGCTATTTCCTGAGTATTCCGTTTTGGTTGGAAATTGATGATTATAAATAATCGTCACCCCATTTTGTGGTGGGTAACTTGGATAAGATGGATAACCATGATTTGGATGGTTTGGATAGCCTTGACTCGGATAACTTGGCAGTGGTCGAGTAGGATATTGTGGATAACCATTCCCCAAATGATGATAGTTGGGCGGATTTATAGGGTAGGTTTGTGTAAATGGATGCCCATATGGCGTCGCATTTCCCTGATAAGACGATGTATACGGCGCAGAATGCTGATGACGCTCTACCGACTTATATCCACTCCATTTATTGTCTGCCATCACTGAAACAGACACTGTAGCAATCATCAACATAAGTGCTGACTGTATGATGCTTTTGTTCATTGCCTTTTCCGCTCCTGATTCAATATAGACAGTTTAAAACCTAATTTAAGATAAATAATGAATAAATAACATACAAATTATAGCACTACTCAAATTTGTCATACTTAGATCAGACAAAATAAGCTGTCTTTTCTGCTAATATAGATTTTTTAATTGGATGGATGCTGTACTGTGGCTGAACTGAATTTTGACCGTCTTCATCAATTTTTTTGCAAAGTTCCAAGTGTGCAAGAAGCATTTATTGACAGCTATGGTTCAGATGGCAAACAGGCATGGTGGTTTAAGTTTCAAATCAATATCAATCACCCACTTGCATGGCAAACCGTTCAAGAACTCGGTCATGTCTTAAATTACATTTCAAAGAAAGAACGTCTACCAACTCAATTTCTACCTGTTTCCCCTCCTCCATATATGAACGGTGAAGCGAAGCAATTTTTAGCTTGGGTTATTCAGTGTAATCATGCGGACTTTCCACCTGATGTGGTCTGTGATTGGCTTGAAGCTCGTCTGCCAAAACCTGTTGAAGATGTTGATCAATGGAAAATAAAAACAGATTTGCATGAACTCGATAAAATGACCGATAAAGATTTGGATGCAGTGGTTCCTCCAAACCCAAAACCATAAAAATCAATCTCCCTAGAAGCTCTCCTTAAATGAAAAATCCCTCTTAAAAAAGAGGGATTTTTACTCATTAAAACGTCGAGAAACCACTCCATTCCATAAAGCGATATACGCCATACTTAAACGTAGATTCATCTGCAAATTTTGAATAATCTACACTCATTTGACGACCATTTAAGTTCGACCATGCAGTATTAAAATATTGTTCAGCATCAACAAAAACTTGCTGTTGTGGTTGTCCTATGACACGTAAATCAGTTTCTAAATTATAGTTTCTCAAATTTCGTGCGGTGAAGTTGGCTGAACCTAAAATTAACTCAGCCGATTGGGCATTACGTTTCACAATCATCTTGCTGTGACATTGCTCGCCTTGCGTATTGCACCAACGCACATCGACACCTGCTTCATGTAATTCCGAAGCCACTTGACGATTGGGAATACCATTTTTTTGACGACCAAATGCGTCTTTATTTGGATCAAGTAACACTCTAACTTGAGCACCCTTTTCCTTGGCTAAAATTAACCCTTTAATAATCTGACGTTCCGATAAATAGAACATCGCTAAATCAATTTGATCGCCCGATTTTGCAGTAGCCAACATCTTTAAAATGGCATCATAAATGGCTTTTTCAGTCAATACCTGAACCTGTGGCTCAGTTTTATTACCATCCATTTTACCCATAACGACAAAAGGTGTATCTCCACCTGAGAGCATCGCAACGGTTTGTTCTGTTTTTAATACATCTGTTGCAATCGCACCTGTCACCATTAAAGCCACATTAGAATGACGTGAACTACCATCATGTGGATTGGCTGAAGTCACTATGGTTTTCCACCCTGCATCGGTATCAACCACAATGGTTTTACGATGATTGGCTTTAAAATTGAATAAATTGAAATAACTTCGCAGTGTGATTGGCTCTTTGCCAAAAGGATTACTTAACCACCCTTTTTCAGCATTATTGCCCAAGTCCTGACAGCACAAATACCACAGCCCTGACCATGTCGGATTGGATGCACGCAATGGTGCCAAATTGGTTTCAATCACAGAAATACCATTTTGACGTAATTTACGGTATTGCTCAGGTGCAATTCCGCCATACACTGAATTAATGGGATCCGTGATAAATTTTATTTCAAGATTTGGCGTTACAACTTTCTGATTAATCAAGGCTTGTGTCAGTTGTTCTGTCAATTCTCGTTGTGGAATTTTAGAATTACCCACTTCTTTATTAAACAAAAACATATCAATCACAATGGTCGTTTTTGCTTCTTTAATCAGTTGTAATACCTGATCAAAAATCTGTTGATCAATCTGCTGTTTCCCTTGCGTATCGACATAAGTCTGATCTACCAAAAACTGTACATTGGCATGACGTAATGGTCCTGTGAAATTAAGTCCCTCAGGCATCGGTTTAACCGTGTGATAAACGGCTGAAGCGAAATATCCCAAAGCAAAAAAACCCAACAACACACCGACATAACGTCGTTTTGACCAATTCAGCTTAGTCTGAATTTTATTGAAAATGCGCATATAAAAAAACCTAGTCGACTGCTGTCAGACTAGGTCTAATTGCTTTATTTTTCAATGATGATTTGGTGAATAAACCCTAAAATTAGAATTTATAATCTACACCAATAACAAAGTTACGCCCGATTTGCGGAATATTGGACAAAAATGAACTGTGCTCATAGACTTGTTCATCAAGTAAATTATTGGCATTGAAAAAGACTTTAGCTTCTTGTCGATCTGACAACAGATACTTATAAGACAATCCAACATTGACCATATTATAGCCTTGGGTTTTATGCTCATAAGCCGCAAATTTATCTTGATTGAACACATGCGAATAATCTGCTGAACCCGACCAATGATCATCAAAATTGGCATTAATCCGTGTACCTAAACGTCCTGCGGGAACACGAGGTGCATTTTCAGTATCAATTTTGCTACGTACATAATCACCAAAAAGACTTGCTTTATAAACATCGTTAAATTGATATGTCACTTCGGCTTCTGTACCGTAGAATTTTGCTTTGTCTTGGCTATACTCAATCAAGCGGAAGTTTTCATACTGATCTAATGTTTTGGCATAAATATAGTTATCAAACCAATTATGATAAAGATGAACATGATAGCTCAGTTTCTCATCGTCATAATGTAAACCCAGCTCAACATTATTTGATTTTTCATTGTCTAAGCCATCATTACCAAGCTCATAGGTGTTGGTTGCAAAATGTCCACCATTGGCATACAACTCTTGCGCCAACGGTAAACGCTCTTGATGTGAACCCACCAATGATAATTTATAATTCGGTTTAAAGTCCCAATTTACCGCACCCGAATACGAAAAAGCATTGCCGTCAAAGTCTTTTTGTTCAGCGTCTACCTCAACTTTTTGATGATCCAAACGTGTACCTAATTCCACATGAAAATCACCAAATTGACGATGTTCTAAACCAAACAGACTGTATTTTTGTGTTTTATTCGGTGCAAGTGTTGCCTCTTCACCAGTGACATCAAGTTTTTGCTGACTCGCTTGAACACCCCAAACGCCTTCCCATTTCACAAGAGGATTGTGGACTAACTCAACACGCCCTTCATAACCTTTACTTTTAAAGGTGGTCATTGCTTCACTACCTTCAATTTCATCATGTTGATAGTCGGTATAACTTGCTTGGGCACGTAATTTTTTAAAACCAGCGAAAGGTTCATTTAACTCAGAACGGAAATCATAACGTTCTGTTTTCATGTCAATCCATGGACCACTTTCATGTGCATGTTCTTCTTCATGGTCATGCCCAGAGTGATCATGTCCTGAATGATCATCACCACCGCAGTGCAAGTGATCACCATGAGGATGGCATGATTCATATTCATGGCTATGTCCCGGCAAACCATATTGGTCTTGGCGATTGCTATAAGACACACCCGCAAAGCCACGCTCACCAATCCATGACAATCCAACATTGACGTTTTCGGACTTAGAGAATGTATTGTCTACACGTTTTTCTTTTTCTAATTCACTGTCATGATCATGAAAATAATTCGGTGCTATATAAGCATTGGCATCACGTTTTAAGCCTTCTACACGTAAAGCCACGTTTGAACCTAAGCCAACAGTAGCACCTGCATGCGTCATTTTTTCATCATTGCCACTGTTGTAACGTAATCCAACATTGCCTTCATAACCCTTTTCAGGCATCTGTGTTGGAATTTTCGTATCCGTTACATTGACCAAACCGCCGACTGAACCTGCACCATAAAGCAAGGTCGATGGACCACGAATCACTTCAATTTTCTGCGCCAGTTGCGGATCTATCGTCACTGCATGATCAGGTGATAAACTAGAAACATCCATCGTTTCTGTGGCATTTTGCGTGACTTTAACACGTGCACCCTCTTGCCCACGTATAACAGGACGGCTTGAACCTGAGCCAAAACTATTCGAATAAATTCCCAATTCATCTTTCAGTGCTTCACCTAAAGTTGAGCCACCTTGTTGTAATTTTTCACGTGAAACTTTTTGATCCGCTACACCAAAATCCTCATCGGTCTGATCGAGTGGATGTGCGGTTATAGTGATGCTCTCAAGCTTATTGATTGACTGAGAAGATGATATTTTTTCATCTGCCCAAAGTGCTGTAGATGCAGTTGAAGCTAAAACTGTGGTGATCGAAAGTGTCAAAGCACTTTTAGAAAATGACATACAAGGCTCTCATAGCTCAGTATCTTTAATAATGTTATATTATAACATTTCACTTTATTTGCAATAAAAAACAGTGTTAATTTTTATTTTATATAAAATCGAACGTAATCATGTCGTAACTCTATAAACGCTATGCCTTTTACTTTTTCACACGCTGTACTTGCTCCGCCTCTTTCTAAACTGACAGGTAATCGTCTACCCATAGCTGCGCTTGCGATTGGTACAATGACACCCGATTTGTACAGAATCATGATTGAAACAGAAATCCATTTAAATCATCAATGGCAAGGTTTGGTTCATCCTGATTTATGGGTTGGATTGTTATTTTGCTTTTTATGGTATTGCCTCTATCGCCCAATGCTTTTTAAATTGGTCGGTATACATGCTCCACTGAATATTCATTCAGCCATGACTTTATTTAAGTTTTTATGCGGTATGATTTTGGCAATTTTACTCGGCACAGCTACACATATTATTTGGGATGGTTTAACCCATTTAGATTTTAGAACTTTTGCTTTTCAGACCTTTCTAGCGCGTGAAGTACCTATTTTCGGACATATTTATCCGATGCATCGTGTTCTACAAATTGGTACATCAATTGCTGCTTTACCTTTTTTATTGTGGATGTCGTTGCATTATTATTTTAAATTTAAACAACCCAACATCACATCGAAAAAAGTGTTTAACTTTGCTTTTATTCTCTTTTTATTCTCTTTTTTCGCAGGTTGTTTTGCTTATATTTTTCGCGCCAAGTACACAGGCTTTGATCCACACAGTGCAGATTGGTATACCTTGATCGGCTTTTTTCTCAATGGTTTTGCTCGTGGTTCACTGCTCTGTTTCACTTTAGGTTGTATCGTATTTCTATGTCTTGATCGAAAACAATTTTTTAAAGAATAATTTATTTTAAAACGAAACAAAACACTGATCTGATTCAAAGCATATAAATGTTAAATTCCGTTGTTTTTCGATCTTATCCTTGAGCCTGAACGCCCAAAGATGCATAATCTCACATTACATTTTTAGGCGATACGCTGTTTACGTATTCGCTTCCTTAACCCATATAGTTGGATTTTAACGCTATGATGCGAACTCATTATTGCGGTTCTTTAACCGAAGCTCAAATTGATCAAACCGTAACATTATGCGGTTGGGTACATCGTCGCCGTGACCACGGTGGTGTAATTTTCCTAGACATGCGTGACCGTGATGGTGTTGTGCAAGTCGTGATTGACCCTGATACCCCAGAAGCATTTGCAACTGCGGACAAAGCCCGTTCAGAATTCGTATTAAAAATTACTGGCCGTGTACGTCGTCGTTACGAAGGTACAGAAAACTCAAATATCGTGAGTGGTCAAATTGAAGTTTTAGGTAAAGACATTGAAGTTCTTGCCGCTTCTGAAACGCCTCCATTCCCATTAAATGACGAAAACACCAATATTTCTGAAGAAGTTCGTTTGAAATATCGTTTCCTTGATATTCGCCGTCCTGAAATGTTAGATCGTTTACGTTTCCGTTCTAAATTAACCAATCTTATTCGTAACTATTTCGAAGAAAATGGTTTCTTAGACGTTGAAACGCCAATCTTGACACGTGCAACACCTGAAGGTGCGCGTGACTATCTCGTGCCAAGTCGTGTATCTAACGGTAGCTTCTATGCACTTCCACAATCACCACAATTGTTTAAACAGTTGTTGATGGTTGGCGGTATTGATCGTTATTACCAAATTGCTAAATGTTTCCGTGACGAAGATTTACGTGCGGATCGTCAGCCTGAATTTACCCAAATCGACGTTGAAACATCGTTCATGAGTGACGATGACATCATGGATTTGATGGAAACTTTAACCGTTAAAATGTTCAAAGAACTTTTAAATGTTGATTTCGATAAATTCCCACGTATGACGTATAACGATGCAATGCGTGACTATGCATCTGACAAACCAGATATGCGTATTCCTTTGAAATTGGTTGACGTTGCAGACATGATGCAAGACGTTGAATTCAAAGTATTCGCAGGCCCTGCTAAAGATCCTAAAGGTCGTATTGTTGCACTTCGTGTACCAGGTGCAGGCGCACTTCCACGTAGCCAAATTGACGAATATACAAAATTTGTTGGTATCTACGGTGCGAAAGGTTTGGCTTATATTAAAGTCAATGAGCTTGAAAAAGGTATTGAAGGTCTTCAATCTCCAATCGTTAAATTTATCGAGCCAATCGTGCTTGATTTGTTGAAACGTGTGGGCGCTGAAAATGGTGACATCGTATTCTTCGGTGCAGACAAAGCCAAAGTTGTAAACGATGCAATGGGCGCTTTACGTATTAAAGTCGGTCACGACATGAAGCTTGCGACTTGCGAGTGGGCGCCACTTTGGGTTGTAGACTTCCCAATGTTTGAAGAAACTGATGATGGTAAATGGACTTCTGTTCATCACCCATTCACACTGCCAAAATCAAGCGTTGAAGAAGTGAAATCAAACCCAGGTGCTGCGCTTTCTGTTGCGTATGACATGGTATTGAACGGTACTGAAGTTGGCGGTGGCTCACTACGTATTTATAACCTAGAAATGCAAAAAGCCATTTTTGAAGCTTTAGGTATTGGCGAAGAAGAAGCAGAAGATAAATTCAGCTTCTTGTTGAATGCATTGAAATTTGGTGCGCCTCCGCATGGTGGTTTAGCATTCGGTCTTGACCGTTTAGTGATGTTAATGACGGGTGCATCTTCAATTCGTGATGTAATTGCATTCCCGAAAACCAAAACCGCTGAATGTCCATTGACTCAAGCACCTGCACCAGTTGAACCAAACCAATTGCGTGACTTGGGTATTCGTTTACGTGAAAAACAAAAAGCTGAAACAAAAGAAGCCTAATTTCTAGCTTTTATTTGCTTTAATAAAAAAACCCTGCTGAGTGCAGGGTTTTTTTATGGTGCCCATTTGCTGTATGATTCACATTTGACTGATATTTAAAGCCACAATATTCATTCGAATTTACGCAGATAAGTCTTTGACTATTTTTATATTATTGTTAATTCGATGCTTTTTGATAAGGCTTTCATAAAGCATCTCAGATATGATCATTATTCTCGAAAATAAGATGTATTATCTACTCTAATTTTCAAAAACTGAGTACCTTCACACTTATAACTTGGCTGAACTCAATTCTTATGTACATTCTTTTAAAAATGATCGCACTCCTTCCTTTATCATTTTTACAGCTTATCGCCAGTTTTGTATCCATCATACTCAACAGTTTTGACTCATCAATGAAGCGCATTACCTCAATTAATCTTAAACTTGCGTATCCTGAGTTATCCGTTGAAGATCATAGCCAGTTAGTCAAAAAAAGTCTAAAAAGTCAGTGCCTTACTTATATAGAATTTATAAAATGTTGGGGCATGTCCCCTGAATATAGCTTAAGTTTACTCAAAAATATTCAAGGCGAACATGTATTTACCGATGCTCTTGCCAATCGGAAAGGCGTCATTGTTGTCGTACCACATTTTGGTTGTTGGGAATTACTCAATGCATGGCTAAATGTACATGCCACACCTGTCATTATGTATAAGCCTAATAAATCCGAAGGTGTCAATCGTTATGTTTTAGAAGCACGGCAAAAATTTAATGCCACCCTTGTGCCAACCGATGAAACTGGAATTAGAGCTATATTTAAAAGCCTAAAACAAGGTGGGCTCACTGTGATTTTACCTGATCATGTGCCTAAACCTTCAGGTGGAATTTTCTCAAATTTTTATGGTCAACATGCACTTTCAAGCACGCTTGTTTCAAAACTTGCCAGTAAAACTCAATGTAATGTGATTGGCTTAAGTTGTATTCGTGATACGAAAAATCCTCAACATTTTTCGGTCATCTGCCGTCCGCTATCTGACGATATTTTATCTAAAGATTTACAACTTTCTGTCGATACCCTCAATGCTGAAATGCAAGAAATGATTGACGTTGCCCCTGAACAATATATTTGGTCATATAAGCGTTTTCGTAACCTTTCAAATAAGTCCAATGTTTATAAAAAACAATAATGATTAGCTATATAATCGCCGCTATTGCCTTAGAAAGGCTGAAATTCTTATTCAATTGAGATTAATTCGCAAAAATGGCATAATAGTTCAGTCAATTTTTGAGGTAAAACCTGATGGCTATGCGCCCTGCTGTTCTTCGTCATACCATTATTCTTATTGTGTTCTCTGTTGCGCAATGGGGTTTTATGCGCTACATCCTAAATCATCAACTTTTTAATCTTGATACATATCAACGTATTGTATACTTCAGTACCAGTAGTTTTTTAGCTGGTTTTCTGATTATCTGCGCTTTAATTTACATGGTATTAAAGGGAAATGCGGATAATAATTAAAATTTTAGTTTTTGAATACTTCATATATTGAGAAAGATTGAATACTTTCTCAATATGCGTTAAACATAACATAGCTATTTCAACGAAATTTAATTTTGACAATCTTAATGCCCTGTCTATATTTATTATAATTAACAATTATTTTTTGAATTCTATTTAAAATTCGAACACCTTCTTTCTTTATCTTTTCACTAAATTTCAACTTTATTTTATTCGCTACAACTTGACCTTTTCTTATATTTCTCACATCTTCTAAAGCACTTGGAAAACGCGTTTTTCCTTGTGTTAAAATCATATCTTGAATACACAGTGCAGGCATCAGTTGATAGACATTAACTTGAGGACACTCTCTAAACACAACATGGTCTACTGGAATTAAAACTTTTGATGTAATCACAAAATTTAATAATTTTTGTGCCATCTCTTGGGAAATAATATAGCCTCCACAGCCCATATGAACTTCCTTCAATAGGCATAATTGACGAGCATTAGGAACTAAAAATGGCTGTTGTTGTAATGCAATCCCTATTTTTTTATAAAATACTTCTAGTTTAACGAGTGAACACTCATTGGGAATCCAACATTCATTTGTTAAAAAATCTTTCGCTTTTTCTCCCAAATAAATATCATCTTCAAAAATAGCAATATACTTCAATTTTTCATCAACAACCTTTTTCCAAAGGATCATATGACTCAGCAAACAACCTATTTCATTTTGGTGTAAAGTTGAATGATAACCATCTAAACCCAATTGGGATATTGCTAGATCAAGACTAACGGGCGTAATTGCATCAAAAAATTCAAAATCGACATCTTGTTGAGCAAACTCAGCCATAATATGCTCACGGCGCTCTTTTGCAGTAGATAAACTTATAACCATTTTTTTCATAATATTACAACTATATACTTATTCATTTAACTTTTTGTAGGGGCGAAAAATACACTTTTATAAAATTTTAACTAAATCTCATTTAATGGTAAAATTATAGTATAAATTGCAATGTACACAATAAAAATGCTTAGGGCTATTCATGATGACTGAAAATACCATTAAAGTTTTTGTCGGCTGCGATCCAAATAACTGTGACCTTGAACAATTAATGGTGTTAGAGCACAGTATTCGTAAACATACACAGCATCCTATTGAATTACATTGGATGCAATTGAGTCATGATACGGCTAGTCCTTGGTATAGTAATCAAGAAATAGCTGAGGGATGGGCAACTGAAAAATGGGCAACACCTTTTTCTGGTTTTCGTTGGGCTATTCCAGAATTATGTAATTTTCAAGGTCGTGCAATTTATATGGATGCCGATGTTGTTGTGCTCTGTGATATTGCTGAACTTTGGTCACATCCAATGACTGATGATGCTATGGTGATTGCAAAAGGCGGAAAAAGCTCTGCTCGCTTATGCACCTGTGTATGGAATTGTGAAAAAGCGCGTCAACATCTTCCTTCTTTAAAAGAAATTAGAGAACAGCCTGAAAGCCATAAGAAACTGATGCAGCTCATTAAAGCAAATCCCTCACTTGTTCAACCCTATCAAGATTCTTATAATAATATTGATGGTGAAGATATGGCGATTGAACAAATTAAAATCTTACATTATTCAGATATGGGTACACAATTTAGTCATAAATATGCTGTGCCACGTCTTGCAGAAAACCATCAAAAGCATTGGTTTGATGGTAAAATCATGCCTCATCCACGTCAAGATTTGATTCAGTTATTTGACCAATACTATGCAGAAGCATTAGCACTCGGTTATAAACCTGAAAATTACATCATTGAGCCGTTTGGTCATTTTTCCAAAGCGACTCAAATCAATTATCAAGGGAATCAAGTCACACGATCAGAAAAAGATACGAATTGGCTAAGTCAGCAAATACGCCAACTTAAAGCTAAATTTAAATCTAAAAAGCCAACATTCACACTATAGCTAAATTTTTAATAATATATCACAATAGGTCTTATGGGATACTCAAC
>CAXYZD010000008.1:0-37424 GCA_964293455.1 uncultured Acinetobacter sp.
GTGATGTTATGGCTGGTTTTTATACTGTTGCACTTGCCGCTTGAATCCGCCCAATCTTACTGATCATAATCATTTAATTATCTTCTTATTCAACTACATGACTAATTCATATATCAAAAAATCAACATCAACCACTTAATTAAAAAATTAATATGAATTTAATCAATAGCTTAATAATATTTCAAGAACAGAAAAATCTTACAATTTATAAATTTTTTAGATTTTCAATTCAAAATTCCACCTCATATATTTAATCCAATTGAATAAAATTTTTAACTTATCTTTATTTGTTTTAGTTTGTACTTTAATTGACCATCAAAATATGTTAAAAATATGACAATACAGGATTGAACAATAATTTCAAAATCCAGGCTCAGCAATGAAAACGACATCAGAACAAACGACCGACTTAATAAATGCTTCTCGTACATTTACATTACGTATTGATAGAGGTGCTTTCTGCTTTTTTATTTTAGGGATGTTTCTTACTGCGATGATCTTTAATTCTCTTGGTATTTTTTCATCACTTCACTAATCACTCGATTTCGCATTAAAAAACCCTCTTTATTGAGGGTTTTTTAATGTATTTTGATTAAATTAGCTTAGCCATTACGCTTGGCAAAATCATCCATAAAGTTAACTAAAGCTTGTACACCTACAAGTGGTACAGCATTATAAATACTTGCACGCATACCACCGACTGAACGGTGACCTGCAAGATTGAGTAAATGATTTTCTTCCGCTTCTTTCAAGAATAATTTATCTAAAGCTTCATCTGCTAATGTAAATGGTACATTCATAATTGAACGGTTTGGAACTGCAATTGGATTAGCATAAAAATCGCTAGAGTCGATATAACCATACAGTAATTGTGATTTTGCCAAGTTGACTTGATACATTGCATCTACACCACCTTGTTCAAGCAACCACTCAAATACTAAACCTGATAAATACCATGCATAAGTTGCAGGTGTATTCACCATAGATTCATTTTTCGCTTGTGAACCATATTTCAATAAACTAGGAATTTCAGGTTTCGCTTGATCAAGTAAATCATCACGTACAATGACCAATGTTAATCCAGCAGGACCAATATTTTTCTGCGCACCTGCATAAATCAGACCAAACTTAGACACATCAATCGGTGCAGATAAAATACTTGAAGATAAATCTGAAACTAAAGGCTTGTCTGTAACAGGCATATTGGCAAATTGAATACCACCAATCGTTTCATTATCTGCATAATGTACATAAGCAGCATCAGTAGATAAGTTCCATTGGCTTTGATCTGAAATCGCCAACTTACCATCAATGCTTGTACCCGCTTCAATAATATTGATTTCACCATAGCGCTGTGCTTCTTTGGTCGCTTTTTCTGACCAAATACCCGTATGGATATAATCTGCTTTATTATTTTTACCCAATAAATTGAGTGGAATTGCAGAAAATTGTAGCGACGCCCCACCCTGTAAGAACAAAACTTTGTAATTCTCAGGAATATTCATCAACTTACGTAAATCAGCTTCAGCTTTTTCAGCGACAGCAACATAGTCTGCACTACGATGACTCATTTCCATGATGGATAAACCTTTACCACGCCAATCTAGCATCTCAGCTTGAGCTTTTTCTAAAACGGCAGTAGGTAATGCAGCAGGACCAGCACAAAAATTGTACGCGCGCATGATTTTTCCCTTTTAAAGTGAAACGAATGAAATAGGCGCATTTAACCACAATTTGGCTTTTCTTGCAGTAGCTTTGTCAGTCAAACTTTCAATGTGTTTAAAGATTTGGAGTTGATATTTCAATAAGAAAATTTAACGACATTCGCCTACTTGGCATTAAATATGTCATTGAAAGAGACTTCAGCTTTATGCAGCAATAAATTCTGCACACTTGATTGCTGATAAACTTCTTGAAATGACAGCTGTAAATAGCTTCTTTAGTATACGCAATGAATACACTACGCCATTAATTTTTACTTTCTACATACTTCACAAAATTATCCAAAATGGCTTGCCACCCTTCTTGCTGTTGCTCAAGTGGATATTCATGCTCAGGATCAAAACTGATTTGTACTAAAACTGCATGATCTTTTTGCTGAAAAATAATTTCTGCATTACGCTCACCAAATGAATAGGCAATTTTTTCATGAGGAATAATTTCAGTATATGTTCCTGCAAAATCAAACCCCATACTGCCATCTTTAGCTTCCATGCGATTTGAAAACTCTCCTCCCACACGTAGATCATTGACCGAATTGACTGTATGCCACTCAGGCGAAGCAGTATTCCATTGTTGAATATCTTGAGGGTTATTATAAGTATTCCAAACAAGATCAATAGGTGCCTTGACCAACGATTCAACTGTAATTTTTGCCATTTTTATTTTCCTTATACACAATTGCCTTTAATATATCTTAACAATGAAGACTTAAAAATACATGAATAAAATTATATACCAACCACGCATACCCTAAATTGTTAACAAAGTCATATAAAATACAAAACAAAACACTTTAAGAGATTGATTTAGATTACTTATTCTAGTCATTCAAGGTTAGAATAAGTTTAAATGAAGTCAGATGTGAAAGATTATGTTTTTCAAAACGACACAAAATATATACGACCTAAAAGTACATACACGTCTGAAATTTTTACTTCTTTGTTTTACAGGAATCACGTTGAGTCAACTAACTTACGCGGAGTCACTCAGTTATGTCCAAGCAGAACAATATTTTATTGAGCATTCATATAGTACTCAAGCAAATATAGCTTTAGACCAAGCAACAAAACTTCAAGCAGAAGCAGTCAAAAACATGGGGTTACCTAGAGTTGACCTTAACGTCCGTGCTTATAAATTTCATACTGAAACTGATATTCCGCTTAATGGTGTGAAAAACAACCTAGAACAATCACTCTCTCAAGGCGTAAATGATCATATTGATCAATGGCAACAGCAAAATAATATTCCACCAGCCATTACAGACCCTTTAAAACAAGGACTGACACAAGGAATACAAAATGGCGTAGGTTTAATTCCAGATAAAGCCAATGTCATTTTGGAAGATGAAATAATACGCCCAACAATTTCTATCATGATGCCTCTTTATACTGGAGGTGTTACCACCGCGACCAAAAATATCGCCCATTTAAATGCCGAACGCAGTGAACTTAGTAGTAAACAGCAGCAAGATATCCAACGCTTTGAAATGATCCAATCTTATTTCAATGTCCAATTACAACAACAACTTTTTGCTTCAAGCCAGTTCAACTTAACATCTATGCAAAAGCATTATGATAATGCCTTAAAACTAGAACAAGCAGGATTTATTAGCAAAGGACAGCGTATGCAATTTGAGGTTGCTCGTAACAGTGCCCAACGTGTCAATCAAAATGCTTTTTCCAACTTACAATCCAGTCAATTTCATCTGAAAAACCTACTCAACCAATCATCCATCGAACAATTGACCACACCCCTTTTTGTGAATCGCGAACAAAGCCAATCTGTACAGCAACTTTTAGCCAGTTATTCTGAAAGCTCAAGCTTAGTCAAAAAATTACAAATGGATACTCAGCTCGCCAATGAAAATATCAAACTACAAAGTGCCAGTAAGAAACCAACGTTATTCGCATTTGGTGAATACAGCCTAGACTCAGACCAAAATTGGATTGTCGGTGTTGCTGCAAGATATAACTTATTTTCAGGTCTAGATAAAAATAAAAATGTGCAAGCTGCTCAATTGCAAAAACAAGCAACTGAACTACTCACTGCACGCACTCAACAGGAAATTGAAAATATTATTTATAAATCTTATAGTGAACTTCATTCAGCACAACAAAATAATCAACTTCTACAAAATGATGAACCTGCGGTAATGGAAAACTTAAGAATTCAACAGCTTTCTTTTAAAGAAGATATGGGAACTGCAACACAAGTGATTGATGCTCAAAATCAACTCAGTATCTTAAAAGCAGAAAAAGCACTCAATGCCTATAAATATATTATATCGCTCGCTACGCTACTTCAAAGCCACGGTAGCTTAGAACAATTTCAAAATTATACTCATCAATCTAATACAGATTATATTCGTTAATGGAGTATGTTGAATGACTCAAGACCCTAATAAACAGACACCGCCGAATGAATCTGTAGATGAACAAAATACTATAGTCGATCCAAGGACGCCATACTCAACAACAGATCAATTGCATCACAACCTAGAAACTGATGCTGAAAATGTATCAACCGATGCACCTGTTCAAAATACTCCTGTAAAAAAACCCTCTAAATATAAAATATTATTACTTTGTATTCTCATCTTTATCATCTTAGGTTTGATTGCATTTGGTTTATGGAAAAGCTATCAACCTCAAATCATTGATGTCCAAGGGCGTGTTGAAGCCGAAACGTTACATGTCAGTACAAAAATTCCTAGCCGAATTGAGGGAATTTTTGTACATGATGGACAAGCCATTGAAAAAGGACAATTACTCGTTACATTAAGCAGCCCAGAAATTGAGGCAAAAAAACAGCAAGCATTAGCAATGTTACAATCAGCCTTAGCCCTGCAATCTACTGTTGAGCGTGGTTCACAACAAGAAAATATCGATACGCTTTATGCAAATTGGCAGAGCTTGAAAGCTCAAGAAAACCTTGCTCAGACCACCTATCAACGAGGTCAACAACTTTATACTCAAGGCGTCATTTCTAGACAACGTCGTGATGAAATGTTTGCGGCTGCACAATCTGCTAAAGAACTCACAGAAGCTTCTCGACAACAATATTTACGTGCTAAGCGCGGTAGTACAGAACAACAAAAGTCGGGAGCAGATGCACAAGTAGAAATTGCCAAAGCTGCTGTAGCAGAAGCCAATGCACTCGAATCAGAAACACGCTTATTTTCTCCCATTCAAGGTATTGTTTCTAAAACTTATGGGAAACCCACAGAACTCGTTGCAATTGGCGTTCCTATTCTCAGTATTATTAAAGATGAAAAATGGGTGAGCTTAAATATTCGTGAGGATCAATACAGCCAAGTCTACCAAGCAAAATCTCTTGAAGGTTATGTTCCTGCTTTAAACCAAAACTTTAGGTTTCAAATTAAAAATATTGATGCAGAGGGCGAGTTCGCCACAATTAAAACTACACGTCAAAGTGGTGGTTATGATATTCGTAGCTTTAAAATTCATCTGATTCCACCGAAAAAAGCTGAGAGTTTAAAAGTGGGGATGAGTGTCATTTTTAAGTTAAAACAAGGTTCTGCACAAGCAGAATAAATTTTAGGCGAATCAATAACTGGATAATGATTGATGCTCAACACCATCAAACGTGAAATTCGATATTTACTCACGCATAAATGGGATTTATGCATGGTGAGTCTAGCGCCTTTATGCATTATTATTCTGTTTTGTAGTATGTTTTATTCGGGTAAAGCTGAACATCTACCTATTGCTATTATTAATCAAGATCATAGCGAACTGAGTCGTACGATTGAAAAGTATCTCAAACTAAATACAACATTACACGTACAACAGATTTCTGAAAATCAAACTGAGGTAGAGAAAAATTTAAATCAGACCCAAATCTGGGGTTATGTAATGATTCCTGAAGGTGCTGAACAACGCTTAGTCAAAGGACAAGATGCACAAATTAGTATTGTCTATAACCAATCCTATTTTAGTATTGGCAATACGATTTCTTCCGCAATGTTATTGTCTACAGTTCAAGCCTCTACTGACTTTTTAAAAAATAATTATTTTGTAAATGAAATACCTTATATAAATATTGATACAGCACATATCAAAATTTCCCCTCTCTTCAACCCTAATTTAAATTATGAATTTTATCTTGAACCATTCGTGATTCCTGCTGTTTTACACTTATTATTATGTTGTTGTATTGCTTTTTCAGTTGGGCAAGAACTCAAATTAAATACCACTCAACAGTGGATCGATTCAACAACAATACTTCAAGCCATTTTTGCCAAAAGCTTCGTTTATGTCATGATTTTTTGTTTTTGGACATGGTTATGGATGTTTTGGCTTATTGTTATTCGAGGTTGGACAATTGCAGGCTCACTGAGTCTTATTTTATTTGCTCAGTTTTTATTTTATCTCGCCTACGCATTCATTAGTGTAACTATCGTTCTCGCTACAAAGAACCTTTCAAAAACTTTTGGTTTTCTTGCTGTATATGGTGGTTCTTCTCTGAGTTTCGCAGGTGTTACTTTACCCTTAAATAATGCACCACTTTTCACTAAATTTTGGTCAAATATTATTCCTTATACACCTTATGCAAAATTACAAACTGAACAATGGGTCATTGGTAGCCCTATCACCACTTCACTGACTCCATTACTCATCCTCACGTTATATTGTATTTTTTATTTAGCAATATCTAGCGCCCTACTCAAAAAAATTATTCGGGGAGCAATCAATGAAAAATAAGCAATTAAAAATCATCACTTTTTGGAAGCAAGTTGGGCAAGACTATATTCAAACCTTTAAGAATATTGCAGGCAATTTTTCAATTTTAACTACAATGATTCTATCCGTTATTTTTTATAGTTTTTTTTATCCAATTGCCTATCAATCACAGACCGCAGAACAATTGCCGATCGTGATTGTTGATAAAGAACAAAGTGTACTCACAACTCAACTCATTACTGCGATCAGTAATAGTCCAAATGTATCCATCATCGATATTAGTCATAATTTTGAAGAAGCTAAATACCTGGTACAAACACAAAAAGCGGATGGAATATTACTTCTTCCAGAACACCTTTCAGAAAGTCTCATCAGGGGAGAAACTGGAGGAATTGGACTTTACCTAAGTGGTGCTAATTTTTTAAAAACCAAACAAATTGGCTTAGGTATAGCAACTGCCGTTGAAAATACTATTGTTGAATATCTTTCTCGTTTTGCACAAGTTACACATTTTTCACCTGCCTTACCGATTCACCAAATCCCACTATTCAATACCTTATCAGGTTATGGTAGTTATATATTCCCTGCTGTGGCACCACTCATTATTCATCAAACATTGTTACTCGGTTTATGTATGCTCATTGCTGGATACCGTGAAAAACAATGGCGTGCTTCCCGTGCTGAATTTTTAGCTATTTATTTAGTGGCACTCACGATTGGGACTTTCGGTTGTCTCTATCTTTTTGGTTTCACTTTTTGGTTCAATGATTATCCTCGGGGTGGAAATTTTATTGGAATGCTATGTGCTGTCCCTATTTTTATTAGTGCCGTCATTGGACTCGCCTTCCTTATTGCAAGTTATTTAGATACCTCTGAACGTGCAGGACATCTTATTGTCTTTAGCTCGGTACCTCTATTTTTACTATCAGGAACGGCTTGGCCCTTACAAGCCATGCCTGAATGGATGCAAATATTTTCTCAATTACTGCCGTCCACTCAAGGCATCAACTTATTTGTACAACTCAATCAAATGGGGGTATCAACTCAATTAATATTACCTAAATTAATTTATTTAATATGTATTTCATTGATTTTAATAATTTTATCTTGGTATCGCCTTGGTGTATTGATAAAAAATACACATAAATAGATCAACTTATATCTATATATTAAATTAAACTAAACAAATTAATTGGATAATTAAATTAAAGTGTATTAATTTCGCCCAATCAAAATACATTCAATCAGAAATAATTAGTCGAGCAGATAAAAATAGATGCAGAATAACCGCTTCTGAGAAATGCGCTCAACAATCACGCTCTCCCACCTTCTAGCATATCCACATTCATGCTTAGAATTGGCGATTTCGCGTTTTGATCATTTAAATTTTTTTTTTCGCCAAAATCTGAATTTTAAGGGCTCAGTATGAATAAACTGAAAATTAGCCTAGCATGGCAAATCGTTATTGCGCTCTTTTTAGGCATTTTGGTTGGTGCTGTTTTACATAACCAACCTGAAATCCGTGACGACATCGTCCATAACTTCCTACAACCTTTGGGTAAGATTTTCATTAATCTTATCAAAATGATTGTGATCCCATTGGTATTATCCATGTTGATTTTGGGTATTGCCAATGCAGGTGACAGTAAAAGTATAGGAAAGCTCGGTTTTAAAACCATTGTTTATTTTGAAATCATTACCACAATTGCAATTATTGTTGGTCTTGTTGCTGCAAACATTTTCAAGCCAGGTGCTGGCATTGATATGTCAAAACTGACGACTTCTGATATCTCTCAATATCAGCAAACCACACAAGAAGTCAGTCAGCATGCACATGGTCTCGTCAATACAGTATTGTCTTTGATTCCATCAAATATCTTCTCTGCAATGAGTGATGGGCATATGTTGCCAATTATTTTCTTTGCTGTGATTTTTGGTATTGGTTTAGGTTCTCTTGCAAAAGAAACCAAACAACCGCTCATTGATGTATTAAAAGCAATCTCTGAAACCATGTTCAAAGTGACGCACATGATTATGCTTTTTGCACCAATTGGTGTATTTGGTCTGATCGCTGCGACTGTTGCGAACTTCGGTTTTAGTTCATTGGTTCCACTGGTGAAACTTGCTTTATTGGTTTATGGTGCGATCTTCTTCTTTATCTTTATTGTGCTTGGTTTTGTGGCTAAATTCTGTGGATTCAGCATTTGGACCATTATCAAAATCTTAAAAGATGAATTGATTTTAGCCTATTCAACCGCAAGTTCTGAAACTGTTTTGCCTCGTATGATGGAAAAAATGGAAGCCTATGGCGCTCCAAAATCGATCACGAGTTTTGTTGTTCCAATTGGTTATTCGTTTAACCTTGATGGTTCAACACTTTACCAAAGTATTGCAGCAATCTTTATTGCACAGCTTTATGGTATCGATTTAACCATTACACAGCAGGTTGTACTCGTCTTAACACTCATGATTACCTCTAAAGGGATTGCAGGTGTACCGGGCGTGTCTTTCGTGGTGCTCCTTGCGACTTTAGGTAGTGTTGGTATTCCACTTGAAGGCTTGGCATTTATTGCAGGTATTGACCGTATCTTAGATATGGCACGTACTGTATTGAACGTGATTGGTAATGCTTTGGCAGTACTTGTGATTAGTAAATGGGAAGGTCAATTTGACAGTGAAAAGCAAAAGAATTACAACTTTGATGCAACGAATTAAGGTTTAAAAATTTTCTTTTTCACAGCAAAAATGGAAGCTTCGGCTTCCATTTTTACATCAACAAAACATTCATTTAGTCTTACTACTGTGCTTCCTGCACCCAAAATCCAACAACTTTATCGCCACCATCATACCCCCCAAATACTACAGAAAATACAATCGTTTGGTTCGGATAAACGTATTTATAACCAATTTTAGTCACGTTCCCATACGATGTTTCAATCGCTTTTGCGGTCAATATAATTTCTGGATTCTCTGCGACATAATCTGGTAAAGAATCAAAAACTATGTGTAGTTTATTTGGATTTTTGGTCAATTCATCCCTAATATCTTGTCCGCTCAGACTCAGAATTTTAGTTTGGTCACGATCAATCAAAGCTTGAAACAATATTTTTGCTTTTGAATTTTGTTGCTCTGAAGCTTTTAATTCATTCATATTTTGCTCTATTTTATCCAAAATTTTATCTTTTATTTACTTAGACATGTACACAATGATCAAATTCGACTGATTGTTAAAATAATAATTTTTACTTGATTATTCACCTATATTTCCTCTTTTTTGAAGGATTTATTGTTTATTTTATTGGTCATAAAGTGATGTTTTTTCAAATAATCAAAATCAATACATCATGGCACAATAATTAGCTTACCTACACAATCCGAATTATTTTTAATACTTGCTTTGATATAAGTAAATTTTACAGAACTCAATTATGCAGTTCTTTCACCCAAAAACCAACAACTTGATCACCACCGTCATAACCTAAAAAAGCCACTACAAAAATAATGGTGTTATCAGGATAACTGTATTTATAACCTATTTTAGTAACTTTACCATAAGCCAATTCAACCGCTTTGGTTTTCATTACAACTTGAGGTTTGTCTGTCACCTGCTCAGGTAAAGACCCATAAATACGCATCAGTACATCTGGATCTTTGATCAATTTTTGACGTAAATCAGCATCACTTAAGCTCAATATTTTCGCCTGATCACGAGCAATAATTGCTTGAAATAATGCTGCTGCTTTTTCATTTTGTTGTTCGCTGCCATCAGCAATAAAGTCTTCTATTTTCTCATTCAGCGTTTGTTTTACTTGATCACATGCAACTAATGGAAAAATTAGGGTTAAAACTAAAAGGATATTTTTATATTTCATTTTAAACATCACTCTTGCAAATTATCACACATTATTCAAAATACAGTTAATCAATCACCGCACTGTATAAATAGATTCAGTACATTGAAATAATGCTATTCATTTAAACAATACTGTATTTCATTCGTTCAAAACAACAAAAGGATGCCGAAGCATCCTTTTGAATTTCAATATTTTAAATCATTATTCATCAGATTCATTTGGATCTGTTTCATCCATAATGGTCTCATCACCAACAAGTGTTTCGTTGTCAATGAGTGCTTCACTATCAACTGCATCGATTGTTTCTACTTGAAGATCGGCATCGACAATACTTTCATCAATCAAATCGTCTTCAACAGCTTCAACAACAACCACACCAACTAAGACTTCTTCATTACCCAAACGGATTAGACGAACACCTTGCGCATTACGACCAGTTTGTGCAATTTCAGAGGCACGAGTACGAACTAAAGTTCCGCCATCAGAAATCAACATGACTTCTTTAGTCACATCAATCGAAACTGCACCAACCAATTCACCATTACGCTCAGAGGTTTTAATAGCAATAATGCCTTTACCGCCACGTTTTTTGGTTGGGAAATCATCTACAGGCGTACGTTTACCATAGCCATTTTCCGAAGCACATAGCACTTCACCTGTTTCAGGTACAACCACAAGTGAAACGATACGGCTAACAAAGTTGGTTTCTGAAGCATCTTCATCATCTGAATCTACATCATTTTCAGTCTCTTCTTCCGCTTGAGCCGCAGCAAGGGTAACACGCATACCACGTACACCTTTTGCACTACGTCCCATCACACGCACATCATTTTCAGAGAAACGAATTGCTTTACCTTCGTTAGAGAACAACATAATTTGCTGTTCGCCATCGGTAATTGCCACACCAATTAAAGTGTCTTCTTTTTTCAACTCAAGCGCACGTAAACCATTTGAACGAACATTACTAAACTGTTCTAATTCAACACGTTTTACCGTACCAGATGCTGTCGCCATAAACACATAAAAGTTTTTACGTACATTTTCAACACGTTCAGCAAACTCAGCAACCAAATCATCTTGCACATCTGTTGCAGAAAGCTCTAAACCGATTTCTTTTAATTGAATACGTAATGCATCAGACAAGTCATCAGGATTTTCACCCAATTCTGCAAATGCAGATTTTAACGCTTCATAATGACTATCGATAATTTGATTTTCACGAAGTTTTTCAACATTATTACGAATGAATGTTCTGAAATCTGCTAAACGTACTGTGAATTTCTTCGGCGCATCAATCACAGGTAAAATTGCTGTAATTGTTTCATCTGCATCCAATGGCAACAAGTTCACCATTGGGCGACCTTTTGCACCACGAGAGGCTTGAGGCACTTCAAACACACGTAAACGGTACACTTTACCGACATTGGTAAAGCAAAGTACGGTTGCATGGCTTGAGGTTACAATCAAATGTTGAATGTAATCATCTTCTTTCATCGATGTTGCAGATTTACCACGCCCACCACGACGCTGTGCAGCGTAGTCAGACAATGGTTGAGTTTTCGCATAACCTGTTTTTGAAACGGTAAGTACCATTTGCTCTTCAGGGATTAAATCTTCACGTGAAAAATCAATACGAGATTCTACAATAGACGTTTTACGCACATCGCCATACTGTTGCAAAATCAATGCCAATTCTTCTTTAATCACAGCCATCAATAGATTAAAATCATTCAAAATTGCGGTTAATTCTGCAATTTGACCTAAAATTTCAGTATATTCTGAATGTAATTTATCTTGCTCAAGACCCGTTAAACGGTGTAAGCGCAATTCAAGAATTGCAGCCACTTGCGTTGGCGACAAACGGTAAATATTACCATCTAAACCAAATGGTTTTGCGAGATCTTCACCTTCAATTTCTTCAGGACGAATTGAAATTGATTCCAATTTTTCAAGCAATGATAAAACACCACCACCTGCCCACTCACCTGATTGCAAACGTTCACGCGCTTGTGCAGGATTTGAAGATGTTTTAATGGTTTCAATGATTTCATCGATATTTGCAAGTGCAACTGTCAAGCCTTCTAAAATATGACCGCGTTCACGCGCTTTGCGTAACTCGTACATAGTACGGCGTGTCACAACTTCTTGACGATGACGAATAAATGCAGCAACAATATCCTTCAAATTCATCAACTTCGGTTGACCATTATCAAGACAAACCATGTTGATGCTAAATGAATTTTCAAGTTGGGTATTTTGGAATAAGTTATTGACGATGACTTCAGCGTTTTCCCCACGCTTCAAATCAATTGCAATACGCATACCATCTTTATCTGACTCATCACGGAGTTCAGAAATACCTTCTAATTTTTTCTCTTTAACCAACTCTGCAATACGTTCAATGGTTCTTGCTTTATTGACCTGATACGGAATTTCAGTAAATACAATGGTGTTACGACTGGTTTTTGGATCTTCTTCAATATGGTATTTACCACGAATATGCAGACGACCTTTACCTGTACGGTAAGCATCTACAATCCCCGATTTACCATAAATAATACCACCTGTAGGAAAATCTGGACCTGAAATATGTTCCATCAAACCTTCAATGGAAATATATGGATTTTCAGCATAGGCCAAACACGCATTGACCACTTCAGTCATGTTGTGGGGTGCCATATTGGTCGCCATACCCACAGCAATACCTGTCACACCATTGATCAATAGGTTGGGAATACGAGTTGGCATAACCTGAGGAATACGCTCAGAGCCATCGTAGTTGTCTTCCCACTCAACGGTATCTTTTTCAAGATCAGCAAGCATTTCATGCGTCAGTTTACGCATGCGAACTTCAGTATAACGCATTGCTGCGGCACTGTCACCATCGACAGAACCAAAGTTACCCTGACCATCAACCAATTGATAACGTAGACTAAAATGTTGCGCCATACGTACAATTGTTTCATATACAGCAGAATCACCATGTGGGTGATACTTACCGATGACATCACCAACAACACGGGCAGATTTTTTATAGGCTTTGTTGTAGTCGTTACCCAATTCGTGCATCGCAAAAAGTACACGACGATGAACGGGTTTTAAGCCATCTCTGACGTCTGGCAATGCACGAGAGACAATGACGCTCATGGCATAGTCGAGATATGAGCTTTTAAGTTCATCCTCAATGGCAATCGGTCTAATTTCCGATACGCTCATGCATACTCCTTATAACAGACAACATTTTTGTTGCCTGATTTATATCATCAATCTTGCAAAAACTTAGCTCAAATATTCTGAGTTAAAATCTAAAATACAGCCCTAAATTATAGCACAAAAGCTGCCTATTTTGTCTGTATTAATCGTGCTCAATACTGTTAATTTTCGACAATTTAGCGTTTATTATTTAAACTTTAAAACCGTGTTATAAATCACATTACCTAAACAATGGTTGCTTATAAAAATAACCAAATACGCTGTAAAAAAGATCATTATTATTTCTTAATACAAATCAGTGAGTTTATAAAAAAAACTGAATTTTATAAATTGATACACTTAAAAACCGAATAAAAGAACCAATAAAAAACAAGCCAACTATCCAGTGATAAACTGTAAAATGAACTACTTTTATCAGGCTTTAACCTTTTAATTAAAGGCATAGCATTCATATTGTTATGATTAAACTACTCTCGCTCTATCGACTGAAATAATTTATAAAATAAAAAGATAATATTAGTTAAAATAAGCATACTTGTAAAAATATAAAATGAAAAATAACAGCGTATAGAAACCGTAGCTCATCAAACACCCACTGATCTACCCATAAATGAATATCCAGCCTTCTACAAAAAAATTCACTCGATACAAACATATAGCAATGACAATGCACAATAGGATGTTCTGATTTTTTATCATCAATAAATAAGAGACTATATTCAGCGCTGATTTTTAAACATCATCGCCTTCACCCTCTATGAATGATGCTTATGTATTTTAACAAGATGAGTAGAACCAAGAGCTTTATTTTGCACAGCAGATTTTTTTTCAGGATGCTCATTTCTTAATAAGCTAAATGAAATGATCGCCAATCCAATAATTAACGGATATTCATAAAGCTCTTCCATGAAGTTCCGATACTGTAAATTATGAAGAAAAATCATTCCCAATGTACGATGATGTTCAATGGAATCTGAAATAATCAGCCCGCCAACTGCAAATATTAAACCCCATACAGGAATCACAGCTGTTCTAAATTTTTGCTTAATTTCACTACGTAATTGCGGAGAAAACAGCATGAATACCAATGGCGTAATCAGCATAATGGAAATTAGGCGAAAATAGATTTTAGGAATTTCGGGAAAATAATCTCTTCCCCAACTGGTACTTCGTCCGCACAGTACAATCCACCACAAAGCTGCCCAAAGCCAAAATATTTTCTTTGCTTGCGTCAATTTTTTGACATGAACATAGAGAAGCGTCAAAAATCCACCAATAAAAAGCATGATTGCCTGGGAGTTTTCAACCCAGCGAGTAGAACTTTCATTCCATAGGGGAAAATGTAAATATTCAAAAAATGGAAAACTACAACACAGCAAAAACAATAAGAGAACTGACCAATGTGGTCTGAAATCAAAAATCAAAAAAACGCACCCTCTCATAAAAATTAAAATTTTATGAGTCTGAAGAAAAAATGGATACAGAATTATAACATATCTGGATTACTTAGATATTGAAAATGTTTAACTAGCTTTTTTCAATCGACAAGAATTCTCAAAAATATGGATTTAAAGTAATCATATATGGAACACATTAAAAACACAGAAATTAAAAATACATCGTACATAATTAAAATAACGAGGAATAAAATTTTACTGATAATCTTCCCATCGTTACGAATACGGATGTTCTAATCACCGTTTTTATCAAAAACCATTTTTAAATTACGGTACTTAACAGTATTTCCATTATTTTAAATACAACAATCAAGACATCTCATTTTTCTACTTTTTAATAAATAATTTATTATCGTAAAAAAAACGCTCCTTACGGAGCGTTTTTAGAAACTATGTGATCAAATTGGGGCTTGAATTACAGCTTAGAAACCAATTCTGGAACGATAGTATTCAAATCACCCACTAACCAGTAGTCAGCAACTGCATTGATTGGCGCTTCTTCATCTTTGTTAATCGCAACGATCACTTTAGAATCTTTCATACCTGCCAAATGCTGAATCGCACCAGAGATACCAACAGCGATATATAGGTCAGGTGCAACAATTTTACCTGTTTGACCAACTTGCATATCGTTTGGAACGAAGCCAGCATCAACTGCAGCACGTGAAGCACCTTGAGCAGCACCAAGCTTATCAGCAAGAGGATCAAGTACTTTATGATAGTTCTCACCAGAACCTACACCACGACCACCAGAAACAACAATGCTCGCCGCTGTTAATTCTGGGCGCTCTGATTTTACGATTTCTTCAGAGATAAACTTAGAGATGCCTGCATCGCCAGTAGAAGCAACAGCTTCAACACTCGCAGAACCGCCTTCAGTCGCAACAGGATCAAATGCTGTGCCACGAACAGTCGCAACAACAGTTGACTCACTAGACTCTACAGTTGCAATTGCATTGCCTGCATAAATCGGACGTTTAAAAGTCTTAGGACCGTCAACAGCAGTGATGTCAGTAATCATACTGAGGTCTAAAAGAGCAGCCGCACGTGGCAAAATGTTTTTACCATTTGAAGTAGAAGCTGCAAGGATGTGAGAATAACCCGCACCAATTGAAGCGACTAATTTTGCAACGTTTTCAGCCAATTGATTTGCATAAGCAGCATCATCAGCAAGCAATACTTTGCTTACGCCAGCAACTTTAGCCGCTTGATCAGCAACAGCTTGCGCACCAGAACCTGCAACCAATACAGTGATATCACCACCGATTTTTTGCGCTGCAGCAACAACGTTTAAAGTTGCACCGTTAAGTGCTTTATTGTCGTGCTCAGCGATAACTAAAATACTCATGATTTTATCCTTTCTGTATTAGATCACTTTCGCTTCATTTTTAAGTTTATCAACAAGCTCATCTACAGATTTAACCTGTACGCCTGCTTTACGCTCTGCTGGTGGCTCAACTTTCACTGTTTTAAGTTTAGATGCAGCTGAAACGCCATAATCTGCTGGTGTTTTAGTATCAAGCGGTTTTTTACGTGCTTTCATGATGTTAGGCAATGCTGCATAACGTGGCTCATTCAAACGTAAATCCGTTGTGATGATTGCAGGTGTATTGAGTTCAACAGTTTGCAAACCACCATCAACTTCACGCGTTACTTGTACTTTATCGCCATTTACAGTCACAACTGACGCAAATGTACCTTGACCTGCGCCAAGTAAAGCACCCAACATTTGACCCACTTGGTTAGAGTCGTCATCAATTGCTTGTTTACCCAAAAGAACCAATTGAGGCTGCTCAGCTTCAACAATACCTTTCAAGATTTTAGCAATTTCTAAAGCACCCAGTTGGCTGTCATCAGCTTCAACCAAGATACCGCGATCCGCACCAAGTGCCATTGCAGAACGAATTTGTTCTTGCGCTTCTTTAGGACCAATGGAAACAACAATGATTTCCGAAATAGTCCCTTTTTCTTTTAAGCGAACCGCTTCTTCCACTGCGATTTCACAGAATGGGTTAATTGACATCTTTACGTTCGTCAGATCAACACCACTATTGTCCGGTTTAACGCGAACTTTAACGTTGGCATCAACCACACGTTTTACAGCAACAAGAGCCTTCATGTATTCCTCGGCTGTTTTAGCAAATGTAAATATTAAGAAGAGTCACTATAACCCTTCTTTTAAGATTTATTAGGTGTCCTATCTTGCAATGCGTTTGGCATTTCGGTCAAGTCACAATTGGAAAAAGAGCGTTATATTTTCTTAAAAAAGCTTGAACGTACCGTTCACATTTTTTATTGGAGGTTTTAGCTTGTTTTTCTAGTATGTGATTTATACAATTTTTATATATTGATAAATATCATGATTTATTAAAATAATACTGATATATCTGAACGACTATAGCTCTATTTCTGCATTTTACTCAATCTAAACAGCGTAACAGTTTCTCAACAGTTTTCTATGTCATTTTAGACAGCAATCAATATTGATCGGACAAGTGAGCTAGATAATTTATTCAATTCCTCACAATAGAAATGTAACAAAACGCAAAAATATAAAAATAGGCGACATTTCCAGCCACCTATTTTTCAAAAATTTATTTTCTCTTCGTTTTAACTCGCAAGCAACCATACTGCTGCAATCGTCAATAAAGCCCCTGAACCGCCATCAATCCATTTTTGCTGTTGTAAACCTATAGGTTTTTTACGAACGATCCGACCCAAAATCAAACTCAACGCACAGTAAACCAACAAAATTAAGCCAATAAAAATAAAAGACAGAATCAAACCTTGTTGTACTGTATTTCCCGATTGGTCAATAAACTGCGGTAAAATCGCAAAGTAAATTAGCATGCCTTTCGGATTTAAAAGTGCAGTAAAAAATCCTTTTCGAACCGGATGTGCAGTCGTACTTTTTTCAATGTTCAAAGTTTTATTATTCAGCACCGATTTAAACAAGTGAAAAGCCAAATACAATAAGTAAGCAATACCCAAATAACGAATCGCATCAAATAGCACAGGAAATGACACAATAATGGCTGCAATGCCTAGTGCAACCAAAACAGAATGCACCAAATAACCTAAACAAATACCAAGCGTTGCCATCATGCCTGCTTTCGCATCTTTACCCATCACTTGTGACAAGATAAATAACATATCGGGTCCCGGTGTGAAAATTAACGGTAATACCGTCAAGGCAAAAAGTACGAATATAGTCATTTCAAGTTCCTTACTCTATATATCGAAAGAGAGAAAATAGTATCTTGCAAATGACTTAAAATAGGATTTCAAATATTCTATAATAATGATTATTTTTCGAATTAAATTCTAATTTATGAAGTTATCTTCTCATTCTATTTCAGTAAAGCTCGATCGTATTGATAAAAATATCATTCGTGCCTTACAAAATAACGGACGTATTCAAAATAATGATTTAGCCCGTGAAATTGGATTATCTCCATCGTCATGTCTGCGCAGAGTCAAATTACTTGAAGAAGCGGGTGTCATTCAAAATTACACCGCTGTGGTTGATCCGTTTAAAATTGGTTTTCAACTGATTTTATTTTCACGTATTTGGTTGACTGGGCAAGATGCCGAAACCATTGATCGTTTTATTGAAGCAATGCGAGAGCTTCCACAAGTGATGGAGTGCTACATTATTTTAGGTGAGTCTGATGCCATGCTCAAAGTCGTCGTTCCCGATCTTGAAAGTTATCGTAAATTTCAAACTGCACATTTGACCAAGAAGAATGGCATTACGAGTGTTAAAACCGATTTACCAAGCCAAATTATTAAGCATAGTTATCAATTACCACTCGATGATATTAAAGAAATTAAGCTGTAATGGTTTTAACGATGAGAAAATATTCAAGAGCATTTCATAAAATGGAGTATCTACAATGGTTGAAGTAACCACATTTCCTTCAGCACAAAGCTCTACATCAACCACACCTCCCATTCAACTCGAAACTGAACGCCTCAAACTTCGAGCTTGGCAGAAGTCAGATTTAGAACCTTTCGCACAACTCAATACAAATAAAGATGTGATGCGTTATTTTCCATCGGTTCTCACCCGTAAGCAAAGTGATGCTTTAGCAGATAAGTTTCAGCATTTAATTTTAGAACATGGTTGGGGATTTTGGGCTGTAGAACTCAAAGAGACAGGCCAATTTATTGGATTTACAGGTTTAAATGCACATTTTCGCCTTGCGTAGAGATTGGTTGGCGATTGGCAAAACCTTATTGGCATCAAGGCTATGCAACAGAAGCTGCACAAGCCTGTTTAAAATTTGCTTTTGAAACATTAAATCTTAACGAAATTGTCGCCTTTACCTCAGTACAAAATAAGCCATCTGAACAGGTGATGCAACGCTTAGGTATGCAAGCCATGTATGAGTTTAATCACCCTGCATTAACACAAGAGAGTCCACTTTCACGACATATTTTATATAAGATCTCAAACGAATGATGATCAATCACATGAGCTTTTACAGCTTAACTCACATGATTTTGCATAAAATCACGATGGATATGGCTTAAATGAATCAGGTCTTGTTTTTCTAATTCAAAAATAGTCCAAATTTGTAAAAAATCCTCTTTTGCATCGACGTGCAAAGAGGGTTTATGACTCAATTGCCATTGCTGATCTGAAATCCACAAATAAATTTGCTGCGTTTCAGGGTTGATTGCTTGCACACGCCCTTCTGCATTCACCCCAACAACAGCTGTACCTTCAGGTAAACAATGTTCTACTTTCGGAATACTCAGTTCAACGAAATGCTTAACTTGACGTAAGCCATAGCCTTTAAAAATTTCTTTTTGCACGTCTGTGAGTTGTAGATATTTTTGCTCAAGCTCAGGAGTCATAGTGATACCTAGGAATAAAGTACGTGAGGACTTTATATAAGCATAAAGCATGCCTATATAAACCGAGTAAAATATATACCGTAGTCACACTCAAAAAACAATTATCCAAAAGATCTATTCAACGGTAAAAATGATCAATAAATTGCATAAAAAAGACAGTAAGTGATCAGTCTTTCCTTTCATCAGCCATAAAAATGTTGGATGCACAAAAAAATTAAGCGTTATTACATTGAAAATCTAAATATTCACAAATAGTGTTAATTTTTAGATTTACTTGCACGTGGATGCGCTCTGTCATAAACCTGAGCCAAATGATCAAAATCGATATGGGTATAAATTTGTGTCGTGGTCAAATTGCTATGACCAAGCATTTCTTGCACTGCACGTAAATCTCCGCTATTCGATAGCATGTGACTAGCGAAACAATGACGCAATAAATGTGGATGCAAATCAACATTGACTCCCGCACGTTGCGCTTGCAGTTTTACTCGATTTTCAATTTGCCGTGGTGTAATGACATTACCGCGTTGAGTAATAAATACAGGAGAATCTGCTTTAAAGTCTCCCTGCCAAATACGGTAAATTTTCAACCATTCAATTAAGCTTTCTCGTGCTTTCCCACCAAAAGGTACAATACGAGTTTTATCACCTTTACCAGTCACACGTAACAATTGTCGATTAAAATCAATATCTCGAATGCTTAACCCTTGCAACTCTGCCAAGCGCAAACCACTCGAATACAGTAACTCTAAAAGTGCTTTATCACGAATCCACAATTGTTTTTCAATCGGCTTTTCAGGTTCAAGTTGATCAATAATTTGATTCACTGTTTCAATATCAATCAGACCGGGCAAAGGACGTGGTTGACGCTTGATTTGTAAATCATGTGCAGGATTAAAAGCTAAATAATCGCCTTGCGCTGCCCACTTCATAAACTGACGAATTGAAGTCAAATGTCGTTGTAAACTGCTTGTACTGAGTTGACTTTGTTCGACCTTATACGACATATACTCACGTAAATCGGCTTTTTCAACATTATGTAGTTCAAGTTTTTTGCTATAACAAAAATCAATAAAACCTGACACATCTCGAAAATAAGCATCTAAGGTATGTTCTGACTGATTTTGTATTTTACGTTCATTGATCCACATAGAGAGCAATTGCATCGCACCATGTTGTACAAGCATTTCTCTAATCGCCTTAATCTTTATTTATGAAAACAGTTTAGCAAAAAACCCTTTCTTTCTCTCTTTCTGTCGAACATAAAATGGTGGTGTTTCATTCAGAAAATAGTGACTTAAACCATCTTCAGCACTTTGATCAATAAACATCAAATCGACTGCTTTTTTATCAACTAATGTATCAAAAGCCATTTGCCCAACTTGAGCATTAATATCTTTACGCTCTTGCTCTGTCAATTGTATTGAAACTGTCAAACCAATGACCAATGTTGGTTCAGGATCTCTTTTTACATCATGCATTTGAGCCAAATACGCAGCACTCACATTCACTTTAGTTTTTAAAAGTTCACTCAACCGACTCACCATTCCAACGGGGTATGGTAGCGGTTGGCTCAATAAAACTTGTGTATCTTCAGTATATTCATAAGCTTCAGGCTTTGGTCCAAAATATCCCTCTAACAATCCTTCAACTTCTTTAGGATAAAATTCTTTGCTGACGTCAGAGTTTGGATTTAACACCAAATATGCACCCGTCGTCAGCTCGAAAAAACTTTTCGTATGTAATCTTAAATAATTTTCATTATGTTGAATGGCATGCTGTAATTTTTCTAATGAAGTAAAAAATGGTAAAACTTGCGAACCATCCTCCCGATTCCAACTTTTAATGTGTACCTGACTCCCCTCCATTAAGGTATGGGCGATATCTCCATCATGTTTAACTGAACTTGATCCGAGAATATATACATACGAATCCAATAATTTTTCTAAAAATAGCGGTCGTTGTGATTCATTTTCAAATGCCTGTTTTAATAATTCATCTAATTTTTTTTCTTCCATACTGTTGTTCAATTTACACCCCATGCGATATTTTATTCTTGATCTATCATAAATAATTTATTTTTCAATGCAATCAACTTCAAAACCAACCTAAATATTAAATGTCATAAAAACTGCCATGTCTATTTTTATCACCAATTTAAGCCTTTTTATATAAAAAAACCCTGAAATTTATTCAGGGTTTTTTGAACCTAAAGTCTTTTTAAACTCAAAGTTCTCTTAATCAAATATTACAAATTAGCCTTGGAATAAGCGTAGATCTGTACGACCTTCATATACTGTTGCAGTTGGACCTGTCATCCACACCACACCGCCTTCTTCCCACTCAATTTGCAATGTGCCGCCTGCAAGTTCAATTTCAACAGAGCTTTCAAGTAATCCACGGCGCATACCTGAAATAGCTGCCGCACATGCACCTGTACCGCATGCCATGGTTTCACCCACACCACGCTCAAACACACGTAAACGTGCATGTTTACCATCAATAATTTGCATAAATCCAGCATTAACACGATGTGGAAAACGCTCATGTGACTCGACTTGTGGACCAATATTTGCCACATCTGCGGTGAGTACATCCGCAACGATTGTCACTGCATGAGGGTTGCCCATATTGACCACATCAATGCTTAATTTTTCGTTATTGAGTAAATCAATCTCATACAACGCCTCAGGTTCTTCGGCAATAAATGGAATTTCCACAGGCAAAAATTTTGGATAGCCCATATTGACACGCACCCAACCATTTGCACCCAATTCTGGCTCAACAATCCCTGCGGTGGTTTGTACCTTAAATTTGGTTTTATTGGTCAACTGACGTTCATGTACAAAACGGGCAAAACAGCGGACACCATTACCACATTGTTCAACCTCAGAACCATCTGCATTGAAAATACGATACTTAAAATCGACATTAGGTAAATCAGGTGGCTCAACAATCAAAAGTTGATCAAAACCAATACCAAAGTGACGATCTGCCATACGTTGAATGGTTGATTTATCGAGCATCAATCGCTGAGAAATCAGGTCAATCACCACAAAATCATTGCCCAAGCCATGCATTTTAGTAAATTCAAATAACATTTTCATTTACTCCTGTGGCAACAAACATTCATTTGCCCACAATGACTCAATCGTTTCACGTTGACGAATCACATGTGCCTGATCACCATCGACCATCACTTCTGCTGCACGACCACGAGTATTGTAATTTGAACTCATCACAAAACCGTATGCTCCCGCACCCAGCACCGCTAAATAATCATTTTCTTTCAATGCAAGCTCACGCTCTTTACCGAGAAAATCACCTGTTTCACAAATAGCACCAACCAAATCCCACTCTTTCGCATCGACATCAGTACGTGTTGTTACAGGTTGAATATCCATCCATGCTTCATATAAAGATGGACGAATCAAGTCATTCATTGCCGCATCAATAATGGCAAAGTTACGGTGATTGGTCGGTTTAAGTAAATCTACTTTCGTCAGCAAAACACCTGCATTGGCAGAAATGCTACGCCCCGGTTCCATATACACTTTCATACCGAGTTTTTCGAGTGCAGGACGCATCGCATTGGCATATTCAGCAGCAGTCGGCGGAACTTCATCTTTATATGTCACTCCTAAACCACCACCAATATCGATGTGTTTCAAGTTGATGCCCAACGTTTTTAAGCGATCAATCATTGAAATTACACGATCAAGCGCATCAACAAAAGGCTGTGTTTCGGTTAACTGTGAACCAATATGACAGTCAATACCGACCACATCTAAGTTTGGCAATGATGCTGCATATTGATAAGTTTCAAAAACCACATCTGAAGGAATACCAAATTTGTTTTCTTTCAAACCTGTCGAAATATAAGGATGCGTTTTGGCATCAACATCAGGATTGACACGTAAAGAAATCGGGGCTTTTTTACCGATTTTCTCAGCCACTTTCTGAATGCGATCAAGTTCGGCATAAGACTCTACATTGAAGCAAGCAATGCCCACTTCAAGTGCTTTTTGAATATCGGCTTCTTGTTTGCCTAAACCTGAAAATACAATTTTAGACGCATCACCGCCCGCAGCTAAAACACGTGCAAGCTCACCACCTGTCACAATGTCAAAACCTGAACCGAGCTTAGCGAGTACATTCAACACCGCAATATTTGAGTTCGACTTCACTGCAAAGCAAATTTGATGATCAATAAAATTAAATGCTTGATCCATATCTAAATAATGCTTTTCAAATGCTGCTTTTGAATAAACATAAAGCGGTGTCGAAAATTGTTCTGCAAGCTGTTCGAGTGAACATTGCTCTGCATGCAATACCCCATTAATGCGGGAAAAACTCATGAATGTATCCTTTCAATGAACATTTAAATGTAGATTATTGAGCGACTGCTTCAGATGCAGCAGAATCTGTTGGTGTTACAGATTTTTGGCTTTGCTTTTTCGTCTGTGTAGGCTGATCTGGATAAATCAAATATTTTGCACGTTTGTTAGCATTAACATCATTTGCCAACTGCAAAGAGCCAGTTTGACCACAGGCTGTCAAAAAAATACAACATGACAGCAAAGCAATTTTGCTTGAACTTAATATAGTACGATACATCACTGTACCCAATAAAACGGTTTTCCAAAGTATAGCGTGATCACTTGTATGATAAAAGCAAAAGCCCACGATTTACTCATGGGCTTTTTATATAAGCGAAATAGATCTATCTGCTACAAAATGCTTCTTATTTCTTAGGCAGCTTAAATTTGTTTCAAAATAAGCTGATCTTGAATTTGATCATCGGCAATTAACAGTAAAATTTTACTTAAAATCAAATTCAACCTTTCATCATATTCAAAGGGTAAGAAAATATGTTGTAGCGAGATATCCATGCAAATTGAACAGCCCTGAATAAAATAATCGATGTCACGCATCAGCTCAGAAAAAACCATTGCAGGGACAGCGTCTAAAGCCCAAAGGCCTGCTTTTCCCTGTTGCACTGTTTGATTTAAACGTCGCTCATACTCGCTACGCTCTACAATCAACTGCTCAATATGCCCGCCAATAATTTGAAATTGAGTAGCAATACATTGCTCAAAAATTTGTCTGAGCGTTGTCGTCTGATATGCGATTTCAAGTTTTAAATAATCTTGTACTTTCCCCGCACTAGTCTTTTTTTTGAATCTCAAGGATTAGTATTTTCTTCTCATTTTAAATTGATTTCTATCAAAACGATATACTGAAAAAACATCATTTCCCAACACCAAACGACATATGCTGTCGTAAAAATAAAAAACTGCCCAATGTTTCCATTCGACAGTCTTTATGATCATACAGCTTCGATACGATTATTTTTTCTTATAAAAAGCAAAATAGCCAATCGCTAAAAGTAAAAACCAAAGTGGACTCACTTTTAATGCAGCCAGAGTAACTTCATCCAAAGCAAGAAAATAAATTGTTGCTAGGAAGAAGATAATAACAACGACACAAGTAAATATACCACCAGGAAGTTTAAATATTGATTTTGCATGTAATTCTGGTCTTTTGATGCGGTAATTAATATAACTCCACAAGATAACAATCCATACGCAGATGAATAAAATCGTAGATAGCGTTGTTGCCAATGCAAATGCAGTCACTTCATCATTGGTGCCTGTTTTAAGCTTATATACATACTGTACGAATGCACCTAAAAAGATACAGATTGATGAAAAAATCAACGCTTTTGCTGGAACCAATGATTTAGATAATTTCCCAAATAATTTAGGTGCTTGTTGATCTGTAGACAAACCAAATAACATACGACTTGTTGAGAACACGCCACTATTCATTGAAGACATTACAGATGAAAGTACAACGAGGTTCATAATAATCGCAGCAGATGCAATGCCTGCTTGCGAGAAAATATTTACAAATGGACTTACTTTAGGATTAATTTGATCCCACGGCGTTACGCACATCACGACAAAGAGTGCCAAAACGTAGAAAATAATAATACGAATTGGAATCGAGTTAATCGCTTTTGGTAAGTTCTTTTCAGGATCTTTAGTTTCTGCTGCAGTCGTCCCCACCAATTCAACACCAACAAAGGCAAAAATTGCAATTTGGAATCCTGCAAGAAAGCCATCTAAACCTTTCGGAAAGATACCACCATGCGACCAAAGATTACTTACACTTGCCACGGCACCTGATTGACTGGTAAACCCAGTAAAGATCATCCACAAACCCACTGCAATCAACACAACAATTGCGGTGATTTTAACCATGGCGAACCAAAATTCCATTTCACCAAACAGTTTTACTGTAACGAGGTTTAATCCTAATACAAATAAAACTGCGACAGTACTAATCAATAGCCCGCCTAATGGAGTAAATGAGACACCATTATTAAAAAATTCTAGATAATAAATAATGGCTGATAAATCTGCGATACCAATTGTGACCCAACATAACCAATACGTCCAACCGACAAAATAACCCGCCCAAGGACCAATTAAATCGGTAGACAAGTCAATGAATGACTTATAATTCAGATTTGAAAGTAATAACTCACCAAGCGCACGCATGACGAAGAACACCATCACACCGATCAGCGCATAAATAATTAAGATTGACGGACCAGCTTTACTAATTGTAGAGCCAGACCCCATAAATAGTCCCGTACCAATCGCACCGCCAATTGCAATTAGTTGCAAGTGTCTATTTGAAAGACTTCTTGCTAGTTCACCTGTGTCCCCAGACGAACTGAGTTTTTCATTTGACATTGTTATATTCTTCTCTCAGATTTCGTTATTCAAAAGTAGCCTAAAACAAAAAAAATAAAAAAGCTTTTTCAATGAATACTTAAAAATATCTAAGCTTTTTCACCTTTTAGCTCAACAAATAGTCAAAAACTATCCTTTACCTTTCTTATTTTTACCGTTCCTTCAACTTGCAGTTTACGTGCCAAAATTGTTTTTGGCGATATCTTGCACAAAAAATTGTATTCTGATGTCGCTATTGATACATTCTGCATATTCTGTAAAGGTACATGCACTCAAAATGGGCAAAGTCAAAACTGTTTATCGTTGTGAACAATGTGGTACAGACCATCCAAAATGGGCGGGGCAATGTACCGATTGTGGTGCATGGAATGCTTTGACTGAAGTCCGTATTGAACCAACAGTCACACATCGTGCGAAAGCAATAGGCGGTGGCTATACAGGTCAAGCTGCTACAGTGACCCTACTCAATCAAATTACCGTATCCAATGAAACTCGCTTAGGTACAGGTATCAGTGAGTTTGACCGTGTCCTCGGAGGTGGTTTGGTCACAGGTTCAGTTGTACTGATTGGCGGTGATCCCGGCATTGGTAAATCGACCATTTTACTACAAACCGCCACATATATGGCGGCTGCAAACAGCTCAGCCCTGTATGTCACAGGTGAGGAATCTTTACCTCAAGTCGCTTTACGTGCCAATCGCCTTGATTTACCCACAGATCGACTACAAGTTATGGCGGAAACCTGTGTAGAACGTATTTGTGAAACATTGGCACAAATACGCCCTGCGGTTGCCATTCTCGATTCAATTCAAACGCTTTATACCGAAACATTACAATCTGCACCCGGTGGTGTTTCACAGATTCGTGAATCTGCCGCCCTACTCACTCGTTTTGCTAAAAATAGTGGCACAGCACTCTTTTTAGTTGGGCATGTAACCAAGGAAGGTGCACTTGCAGGTCCTCGCGTTTTAGAGCACATGGTCGATTGTGTACTGTATTTTGAGGGTCAGTCTGATTCACGTTATCGCATGATTCGTGCAGTCAAAAACCGTTTTGGTGCAGTCAACGAACTTGGCGTTTTTGGTATGACCGATAAAGGTCTAAAAGAAGTTGCCAACCCATCCGCTATTTTCCTCAGTCGCTATGATGAAGCCATTCCCGGTTCAATTGTGATGATTAGCCGAGAAGGAACACGCCCACTTTTGGTGGAAGTGCAAGCCTTGGTCGATGATGCACATGGGCAACCTCGCCGTGTTGCGTTAGGTCTAGACCAGAACCGTTTAAATATGCTTCTTGCAGTCATGCATCGTCATGGTGGTGTGCAAACTTCCGGACAAGATGTTTATGTCAATGTGGTTGGTGGCTTAAAAATTACTGAAACAGGTTCCGACCTTGCCGTATTGCTTGCTTGTGCTTCAAGCTTACGCTCAAAAGCACTTCCGCAACATTTAGCGGTGTTTGGTGAGGTTGGATTATCAGGTGAAATACGCCCTGTACCCAATGGTCAAGAACGCTTAAAAGAAGCCATCAAACATGGTTTTAAATACATTATTGTGCCTCGCGGCAATGCACCACAAAAAGCCATTCCGGGTGTACAAATTATTGCGGTGGCTCGTTTACATGAAGCTTTAACTGAAGCGATGCAACTCAGTGATGAAACGTAATTTTCACCATTGAATATAGAATACAAATTTCCATCATATTTTGAGAATTCAGCAAATATTTTTAGTGTTGAATTCTCTTTTTTAAAAATAAATTCACTTCATATGATAAAGCCACCCAAGATCATAACTATTAAATAAATAAGTATTTAATTAACTTTCAGTTTTTCCTTAAAAATATTCGTTATATTTGTGTGAATTTTAGTCCAAAAATCTAGCGCCTGCATTGAAATTTACTGCAAAAGACTGCATAAAGAACATTGACACTTTTTTTATTGTTTAAAAATAGGAATTCTCAATGGAAGTTCGACAGCGTGGCTTGATGGCAGGTCTGTTAATGGCTGCTTTAGTGGTTGCTCCTTTAGCTGAAGCAAAACGTGCTGGTGGCGGTAAAAGCCACGGTATGAGCCGTTCTACTGCTCCAAGTCAATCATCTCAGCAAACCCGCCAAGCAACCCCTGCTCAACAACCGATGGCGCCTGCTACAGCGCCACAAAGATCAGGTCCCGGTGTGGGTGGTATGGTTGCAGCAGGTGTAGCGGGTGCTGCAATTGGTGCGGTTGCTGCCAATGCAATGGCTGATGACAATACCAATAATCCTGCAAAAACTGATGCAACTGCACAACAGCAAGCACAAGCAGCGCAACAGGAAGAAGAGAAAGGTGGAATCCCAAGTTGGATTTGGCTACTTGTGATTGGTGGTGCTGCATTCTTCTTGTTCCGTAAATTCGGCGCAAAAAAAAAATTAGCAACCAATAACCCTTATGCACCAAACAACGCAGGCCCTTCATCTGCACCGTTTGGTCAAAACAATGCAACACAACGTACTGCTTCAGGTACAGATACCAATATTTTTGGTCAATCGGTTGGTGGCGGTGCGCCAGTTCAAGCCCCTTTTGGTGCTGCATCAACTCATAGTGGTAACCAATTACCCGATGGTACTGAACCTGCTGCGTTCTTACGCATTGCACGTCAACGTTTCAACCATATTCAGTCAATGAATACTGCAAGCAATATCACTGAAATTCAGCGTTATTTAGCACCTGATCTTTACCAGTCGATGTATAGCGATATTATGGCGAACCAGGATCAAGATGTTGCTGAATTTTCAAACTTAAATGCAATGGTTGCAGACAGTACAACTGACAATGGTCAATATATTGTCAGCGTACGTTTTACTGGTACAGTTAGCGAAAATTTGAACAGCTCACCTGTTCCATTCTCTGAAATCTGGCATTTTGTTAAACCTGCTGGCTCTACACAAGATTGGTTAGTTGCGGGCATTCAACAAGAAAGTTAATTTCTGATTGAAAGGTAACTGATAAAAAAACCGGTGTTTCGACACTGGTTTTTTTATTTCTTAGATTATCAACTCAATATTAAGAACAATAATCTGCTTGTTGATTTTCAATTAAAGACAATGCCGCTTGCCATGCAATTTGAATAATCGGTTCGGCAGCATCACTCTCAAACTGCTTGACGGTATATGCACAAACTTCCGCACTAGGATAATGTAATGTAGAACTACTCATAGCTTTAATTTGTACCTGACACGCACGTTCTAAAAAATAAATTTCGTGAAATGCTCGAGCCGCGCTATCTCCTGTGGACAATAATCCATGATTACGCAAAATCATACATCTATACTGCCCCATATCTGCAACCAAACGATCGCGTTCAGCTGTTGAGAATGCAATGCCTTCATACTCATGATAGGCAATATTGTTATAAAATTTCAGTGCATGCTGTGATAGCGGCAATAAGCCTTGTTCCTGCGCTGAAACTGCAATTCCGTCTGCTGTATGTGTATGAATGACGCAATTAATATTATCTCGTGCATGATGCAAAGCTGAATGAATAACAAAACCTGCGACATTCACCATTTTACCTTGATCATATTCTTCAACAATTTTCCCTTCATGGTCAATTTTGACCAAATCAGATGCTTTCATGCGGTCAAAAGTCACACCATAACGGTTTATTAGAAAATGTTCTGGTTCATCAGGTACACGTAAACTGATATGCGTATCAATTAAATCGGTCATTTTATAATAGGCAATCAATCGATACAGCGCTGCCAATTCACAACGTGCATTCCATTCAGCTTCCTTAATATGACTTGGTCTAGTCTGCTCAGGTCTATCCATTTTAAAATCCTTTTGAGTTATTGTTTTTCGTTTATAACAATACTTTTTATAACATGCTTCTATACATGATCTGAAAAAAGGCTTAAAAAAATCATTCTTTAAATAAGAAAAAGCTCTGAATTTTCAGAGCTTTTTACTTAAACACAATTCAAAATTAACGTTCAGGCAATGGAATAAACTGAGAATTACTTGGTTGAACTTTGCGCTCTCCAACCTTAACCATCAATTCAAGTTGTTTACCATCACGAATGACCACAATTTTAATTTCAGAATTTGGTGCTTGAAGCGCAACATAATTAATCAAATGTGAAGTTGAATTGATCACTTCATCATTGACTTTAATAATGTTATCACCCACTTTCAGCCCAGCCATGGCTGCTGGTCCTGTTTTCAATACATCTGCAACAACTACACCAGCTTGACGTGGTTTCAACACATCGTCTTGCTGCGGTGCCATTAAACTAATACCTAACCAACCACGAATGACTCGACCATCTTTCAAAATCGAATTCATCACTTGTTGACAGATTTTTGCAGGAATCGCAAAACCAATCCCCAATGAACCACCAGATTGAGAGAAAATAGCCGTATTGACACCAATTAAATTCCCAGCAACATCAATCAGTGCGCCACCTGAATTGCCCGGATTAATCGCTGCATCAGTTTGAATAAAATCTTCGTAAGTATTAATACCTAAGTCTGAGCGACCTGTCGCAGAAATAATCCCTTGCGTCACCGTTTGCCCTACACCAAACGGGTTACCAATGGCTAAAACAACATCACCGACTTCATTACCACTCAGTTTAAAAGGCAAAACAGGTAATTTATCAAGCTCAATTTTAATCACAGCAATATCAGTATCAGGATCTGTACCAATCACTTTAGCAACAGCACGGCGACCATCTTGTAATGCAACAACAATTTGATCAGCCTGCGCAATCACATGATTATTTGTCAAAATATAACCATCTGGACGTACAATCACGCCAGAACCCAAACTGTTTTCACTATCACCCTGATTTTCTTCTGGTATTTGATTACCAAAAAATTCACGGAATGCAGGATCATTCAGTAGAGGATGTTTTTGTTTTACTTTTTGTGTCGTAAAAATATTAACCACAGCGGGTGCTGCCACTTTTACCGCAGCACTATAAGAAACTACCCCACCTGTACGTGTTGTGTCGACCAAAGGTTCGATTTTTTCCGCAGGCATTTTCACACCATCTGCCGAAATGGGTGCTTTTGGCTGATGGAATTTTTGCCAACCAATAAAACTGGCAATCACAACCACAAGTAATACCCAAGGTAACCATGTAAATGAGCGGCGCATGTATTATCCTCAAATTCTTTTAATATATTGATGAATCTAGTATTTTATCTATTGTAATCAAATTTTAGTTCAATATCTAAATTTCATTTTAAAGATTTGTTCGGCTTTAGTTACCGCTAAAAATATGTTTTGATATCTGTATATATTTTTGTACTTCTAGGTTAGACATGGCAACACTTCAGGACATTATTCAGTGGTGTGATTACACCCTGAAAGCATCAGAATTCAAAGATTACGCACCAAACGGTTTACAAATTGAAGGTAAGGCTGAAGTACGTAAAATTTTATGTGCGGTGACTGCATCTCAAGATGCGATTGATGCAGCAATTGCTCAAAATGCTGACTTGTTACTTGTACATCATGGCTATTTTTGGAAAGGCGAAGCCTACCCAATTACTGGTATGCGTGGAAAACGAATTAAATCACTGATTAAAAATGATATTTCTTTGGTCGGCTACCACCTTCCTTTAGATAGTCACCCAACTTTAGGAAATAATGCTGCCATTGCAGATATTTTAGAGTTAGACAGTATTGAACCTTTAGACCCAAATGAGCGTCATCCGATTGGCAATATTGGCTATTTAAAAACTGCCATTTCACCTCAAGGCTTCAAAACATTACTGACAGATAAATTAGGTTTTAATGCGATTCACTTACCTGCAGAGAAAGACTTAATTCAAAAAGTAGGCTTCTGTACAGGAGGCGCACAAGATTTCATTGCTCAAGCAGCAAAGATGAACTGTGATGCCTATATTTCAGGTGAAGTTTCGGAACGTACCTTCTATGAAGCCAAAGAATTAAATGTGCATTATTATGCCTGCGGGCACCATGCAACTGAACGTTATGGCGTGCAACGACTCGCTAAAGCTATTTCGGAACAGTTTAATATTGAGTATAGTTATTTCGAATTGAACAATCCGATTTAATATTTTGCCAATTTAATATTCAAAATTATTTTCACCGACCTGATTTTGGCATTTTTCTTTATTCGTATAAATTAAGACATTATTTTGTATTGTTATTTATCGCAATGCACATTTGCCTTTAGAATCTATTACAATAAAGACACTTAATGTCAAAACCCAGCAAAAAGCAAGGAATTGAAAAATGACAACGATTACTTTACCAGCACTTCCATATGGTTACGAAGATCTTGCTCCGCATATCAGCAAAGAAACTTTAGAATTTCACCATGATAAACACCACAACACTTATGTTGTAAACCTAAATAACCTGATTAAAGGTACTGACCTTGAAGGTAAAACTTTAGAAGAAATCATCACTGCTGTTGCAGGCGATGCTTCTAAAGCAGGCATATTCAACAATGCTGCTCAAGTATGGAACCACACGTTCTATTGGAACTGTATGGCTAAAAATGGCGGCGGTGCAGCGACTGGTGCATTAGCAGCTAAAATTGATGAAGCTTTCGGTTCTTATGAAAAATTCGCTGAAGAGTTTGCTGCTGCTGCAACAACTCAATTCGGTTCAGGTTGGGCTTGGTTAGTTGCTGATAAAGCAAATGGCGACCTTTCTATTCTTAAAACTGCAAATGCAGATACTCCACTTGCTCACGGTAAAGTTGCAGTACTTACAATTGACGTTTGGGAACATGCTTATTACATCGATTTCCGTAATGCTCGTCCTGTCTACATCAAAACTTTCCTTGAAAGTCTTGTAAACTGGGATTATGCAAACGCTAAATATGCAGGTCTTGCTGCTGGCGTTGAAAAATAAGATTTAAAATAATCTTATTCTTTGTCTAAAAAATCACCCATTAAGGGTGATTTTTTTATTTTTAAGCAATAACTGAATATTAATAAAGCAAATGATTCATTTCTTTACATTATCTTATTGACGACTTGCCATTTCATCCCTAGAATGCGACTCAGATTCTCTAATAGCTCAGTTGGTAGAGCGACGGACTGTTAATCCGCAGGTCCCTGGTTCGAGCCCAGGTTGGAGAGCCATCTATTCTTCCATAGCTCAGTCGGTAGAGCGACGGACTGTTAATCCGCAGGTCCCTGGTTCGAACCCAGGTGGAAGAGCCAGATTCTAAAAAACCCACTCATTATTGAAGTGGGTTTTTTTATGCATATTCAATTTTCCAAAATGATCATTGATACTGATATTAAACATACAACTCTTCAATACCTCGTAACGCATCATAGAAAATAAGCCACACAGCATCAACTTAATCTTAAACACCCAACCTAATGATTAAGGAATACGCTATTTTGTCAAAAATGTTTGTTTTTAAAACAGTTAAATAAAAAATATGACTTTTTATAACTTTCGTTCTTGACCAATCCACTTTTGACACATAGAATGCGACCCAGATTCTCTAATAGCTCAGTTGGTAGAGCGACGGACTGTTAATCCGCAGGTCCCTGGTTCGAGCCCAGGTTGGAGAGCCAAATTCTGAAGACCCACTCAATTGAGTGGGTTTTTCTTATTCAGCTGATTATTAATTCTCATGCCCGATACATCACAGTTGGTCTTTTTTGTCATTGGTTGCTGTGCAACATTGGCATTTTTATTCATTCTTTTTGAACAACGATCTACGCCACCTAAAAATTACTCTTCACGCAATAAAGATTATTATCCCTGTAAAGTCATCACTACATTTGAACAAAAAATGTTTCTTCGTTTACATGAGGCTTTTCCACAGCATTACATTCTTGCTCAAGTTGCCTTTAGCGGACTCATCACCACTAAGCAGCTTAAACTACGGGCAAAGTTCAACCGCAAAGTGACTGATTTTGTAATTTTAGATGCAAAAATGGAAGTCATTGCAATTATTGAACTCGATGATCCTTCTCACATTGGTAAGGAGAAGGAAGATGCGATGCGAGATGAGATGCTGACTCAAGCAGGTTACAAGGTTTTTCGTTATACCCACATCCCAAGTATTCGAACCTTAAAAAAAGATATTCGACAGTAAGGAATTTTCAAGACTTAAGGTGCAACTGCACTTGAAGCAGATTCAACTGAATGTTGAGCCTCTCGTTCTGCAATTTTTTGCGCTTGTTCCAAGCGAATCCGATCATATTCTCGCTTATTTTTTGCATCATTTTTTGCTGCAAAAAAAACAATCGCTAAAATCATAATTGGAATCATGACTGCCAAAGTTCCAAACAGAATAATACGGGATTTTTTTTGGGCATCATTTTGCATCAGTACAATCCTACAATTTTATGCACAGTAAACTACCCGATTTTTTGTAATGACACAATCTTTGGCACCGCTAGTCGTTATATCACCCGAAACAACCTAAGCATAGAAATCGTAAATCAACATAGCCACCACGCTCTAAATTTTGTAGAATAAGCCCTCTTCTTCCTATGGTGCTGAATATGACCGCTTGGACTGCTCACGTTACTGTTGCAACAGTAATCGAAAAAGACGGAAAATTCCTGTTTGTAGAAGAACATGGCGAAGGTGTAACGCATACCGTGTTCAATCAACCTGCTGGTCATGTCGAGGCAGGTGAGTCGATTGTACAAGCTGCCATTCGTGAAACCATGGAAGAAACAGGTCACGCGGTTGAGGTTGATGCCTTACTTGGCATTTATACCTATACGCCACCGATGTTTCCTGATCGTACTTATTTTAGATTTTGCTTTTTAGCCCATGTCCTTGAGTATTTCCCAGAAGCTGAGCTAGACACAGGTATCGTTGGTCCAAAATGGATGACGCTCGATGAGTTACTTGAAACTGCGCGTGCCCGTAGTCCTTTGGTGATTAAAGCTGTACAAGATGCACTTTCTGGGCAAAAATACCCACTTTCGCTCGTTTATGAGCACCAAAATTCTCCTTTCATTTCAAATTTGGATGCCTAATCCTATGCAACAACGTGTCATCGTCGGTATGTCGGGTGGTGTAGATTCATCTGTTTCTGCTGCACTTTTACTTCAACAAGGATATCAAGTTGAAGGACTTTTCATGAAAAACTGGGAAGAAGATGATGGTACGGAATACTGCACCGCTATGGATGACCTTGCCGATGCGCAAGCCGTCTGTGACAAGATAGGCATTAAGCTGCATACAGCAAACTTTGCGATGGAATATTGGGATCGTGTCTTTGAACATTTCCTAGCAGAATATGCCGCAGGTCGCACACCAAATCCTGATATTTTATGTAATAAAGAAATTAAGTTTCGTGCCTTTTTAGATCATGCTGTGAACTTGGGTGCAGACTTTATTGCGACTGGTCACTACTGTCGTCGTAGCGCAACAAAAACCAATTCTAAAGGTGATCAATATGCACCTTTACTGCGTGGCGTAGACAATAACAAAGACCAAACTTACTTTTTACATGCTGTACATGGTCGCGAAATTAACAAGACCCTATTCCCTGTTGGTGAAATTGAAAAACCACAAGTGCGTAAAATTGCTGAAGAATTAGGGCTAGCGACTGCAAAGAAAAAAGACTCGACTGGCATCTGTTTTATTGGTGAACGCCGTTTCAATGACTTTTTAAAACAATACCTTCCTGCGCAGCCCGGTAAAATCGTACTTGATGATGGGAAAGTGGTTGGTGATCATCACGGCTTAATGTACTATACGCTCGGTCAACGTGGCGGTATTGGTATTGGCGGACTTAAAGGTACTGAAGAAGGTGCTTGGTTTGTTCTACATAAAGATATTGAAAATAATCGTCTCGTGATTGGTCAAGGCCACGAACATCCGCTCATGCAAAGCACCATGTTATGGTCAGAAGCCATTGACTGGGTTGCAGGTGAGCAAGCAATTCCTGAAACAGGTTTCCGCTGTACTGCAAAAACACGTTACCGCCAAGCCGATCAAGCTTGTACCCTGTTTAAAGATAGCAATACACCGAATGGAGTACGTGTTGAGTTTGATGAACCGCAACGTGCTGTTACTCCGGGTCAAAGCGTTGTATTCTATGCAGATGAAGTGTGTTTAGGTGGTGGTGTGATTCACCATACCAATGCACCAAAACCTGATTTTATTGACTAACATCATAATCATTAATGTGTAAAGGAATTAGGCATGGTTGAGTTGCCCTTTCAACAGCCTCAAATACTCAACCAACGTCAAAATAAAGTTTTGGCGTTGGCTGCCGTTTTTCAGGCAACACAATTGACGCATATGACTGCCTTGTCTGATCGTCAAAATGTGGGTGACAGTGGCAATTTTTATTTTGAACAACTTATTAAAGCAAGTCTTAATATTCGTTCAACTAAAACCACCTCATGCCAAACACTGAATTTCTTTACCCAATTGACCGATATTTCACTTGGTCTAAAAACATTAGAAAGTAGCATCAGTCAACCGTTCAATACCTCACCCAAATCAAGATTACCCAAAATTTCTGCTGCCAAACTACCGATGTCCTATGCGATGTCACTTTTAGCATTGGAAAAAAAAGTCTATAGCAATCCTAAATATGTCGAAATTATTGAACAATCGCAGCAAAAAATACTGCGACAACTGTCTTTTTTCGATAATAACTATATGCATCCAAGTATTATTGCCAACTTAGCACAAACCTATGTTGAAACCGCAGGACAAATTAATCCTCGCATTATGGTTCGTGGCAATGCTGAGGCATTTAAAGATTCATCCCATACCAACCGCATTCGTGCTTCGCTCTTTACGGGCTTACAGATGGCGCATTTATGGCGTCAGCTCGGTGGTAGTTCGTGGAATATGATTTTCAGTAAACGTAAGTTACTTCAAGATATTCA
>CAXYZD010000009.1:0-37374 GCA_964293455.1 uncultured Acinetobacter sp.
TATGGTTACCGTTATAGAGTGAATTATGAGCAGGAAATGTCAACACACCCTAAATTAAACGTATTTTTATCTTACCAAGTCAATGGATTCCAAAGTTTAAAGGGTACCGTACTATGTACATCATCACTTGCATGATATTGACCGCTATCAATTTTTTCAGAACCTTTGACTAACTCACCACGGCTGTCCAATTCACCAACAAAGTTCAATCCTGGTGTTTTAAGCTGAGTCATGCCAATTTCTTTCAAAGCCTGACGTGTTGGCATTTGCATCAAAGGTCCCATACGCAGTAGGCTCGCATCACCATTTGGGCCACCACGGAATTGTTCTTCTTCATATTTTACAAAGTACTGTTGCCCTGCTTTGACAGAAAAATAGGTCGCTTTTGGCTTTTGAAAATGAACCACCGCCAAAGGACGGCTCATATTAAACTTATAATCACCCTCAGCCAACTCAACCCAATAATAATGATTGCTGATGAGGCTTGGAATGCGTTTACCATTCAAAAAGAAATTGGTGGCAATAATCTCTTGCCTATTCCACTTACTATCAGGTCGATAAAAATAGACCACGGCTGCTTGTGGATTCTGTGGTTTAACCAATTTGAAATATTGACCAGATTCTTGATTGACCCAAGAACCCACTGAAAATTTCCCCACTTTATATTGATCAAGCTTTGATGAAACAAAAGAATCTTGTTTTTCATAATCAATTTGGTCGAGTGTAGAAACCACTTGACCTGTTTGTACTTGTTGCTTTTCTACGGCTTTATGGCTTTGACAAGCACTTAACCCACAACTGACCAAAAGCATTAAACCTAAGTAACGCATGATTATCCCTCACCACGTATTTTTTATTTTCTTTATCTAAGAATACTATTTTCCACATTGAGCTTAACATTTCAATGTCATTTGAAACATAAAAAAACGTGTAAAAAGCCAAGCTTTTTACACGTTTCAGATGAATCGCAACTTAAAGTATCAAAACAACTTAAGCAGACTTACTATCAATCACTTTTAAATCGACCTTAGTTTCAGACGGTTTGTCTTTTTTCGGTTGACGCTCAGGTAGATAAATCGGTGCTGCTTTATCATTAATTACCGCTTCATTGACCACCACTGTCCCAACATCAGTACGTGTTGGTAAGTCATACATGGTTTCAAGCAAAATATTTTCTAAAATAGAACGTAGACCACGTGCGCCTGTATTTCGCTCAAGTGCACGTTTTGCAACGGCACGTAATGCAGAATTTTCAAACAACAGATCAACATCTTCCATTTCAAATAAATACTGATATTGACGCGTTAAAGCATTTTTCGGCTCTGTCAAAATCTGCATCAATGCTTCTTCATCAAGCTCTTCAAGCGTTGCAATTACAGGCAAACGACCAATAAATTCAGGGATTAGACCAAATTTAACCAAATCGGCTGCTTCAACTTGACTGAACAACTCTGACACTTTTTTGGTATCATCTTTGCTCTTCACATCAGCGGTAAAACCAATGCCGCCTTTTTCCTGACGCTGTTGTACCACACGCTCAAGACCTGAGAATGCACCACCACAAATAAATAGAATATTTGACGTATCAATTTGAATGAACTCTTGTTGCGGATGCTTACGCCCACCTTGAGGTGGAATTGAAGCAACCGTACCTTCGATCATTTTCAATAAAGCTTGCTGTACACCTTCACCAGACACATCACGCGTGATGGACGGGTTTTCAGATTTACGGGTAATCTTGTCGATTTCATCGATATAGATAATGCCTTTTTGCGCTTTTTCCACATCATAATCGGCTTTTTGCAAAAGCTTTTGTACAATGTTTTCAACATCTTCACCGACATAACCTGCTTCGGTCAATGTCGTTGCATCTGCCATTGCAAAAGGTACATCAAGTAAACGTGCGAGCGTTTGTGCAAGCAATGTTTTACCCGAACCTGTTGGTCCAATCAGCAAAATATTACTTTTTGCCAACTCGACAGCATCTTTCGATTTTTGCCCAGATTGCGTTACTTTAAGACGTTTATAATGATTATAAACAGCAACAGAAAGGGTTTTCTTCGCAGTATCTTGACCAATCACATATTGATCAAGTGCAGCACGAATTTCATGCGGTTTTGGCAATGGACGATTTGTCCAATCACCTATTTCCACTTGTTTGCTCGTCTCAACGAGATCAAGGCAAACATCGACACATTCATTACAAATGTATGCATCTTCGCCTGCGATGAGTTTACCAACTTCCGACTGCGTTTTTCCGCAAAATGAACAATGCTTTTGTCCCTGAGGATGATCGGACATTTTCACTCCAAATTTTGAATCTTTATGAATGATCGTCTACGAATAATTTATAGCTGCGGACGTTTTGAAAGGACTTGATCGACTAGACCATAATCTTTCGCTTGTTCAGCAGTCATAAAGTTATCACGATCTGTATCACGTGCAATTTTCTCAAAGTCTTGACCGCTATGCTCTGCCATCAAACGATTTAAACGCTCTTTGATGAACAAAATTTCACGGGCATGAATTTCAATATCAGATGCCTGACCACGGAAACCACCCAGTGGCTGGTGAATCATCACACGGGCATTTTCCAAGCAATAACGCTTGCCTTTTGCACCAGCATTCAATAGGAAAGCACCCATTGAAGCCGCCTGACCCATACAATAAGTCACAATATCGGGCTTAATAAACTGCATGGTGTCGTAAATCGCCATACCTGCAGTCACAGAACCACCTGGTGAGTTAATATAAAGGTGAATATCTTTTTCAGGATTTTCAGCTTCAAGAAACAACATTTGCGCAACAATTAAGTTCGCCATGTTGTCTTCAACTTCACCTGTTAAAAAAATCACACGTTCACGTAAAAGACGTGAAAAAATGTCGAAAGAACGCTCACCACGTGAAGACTGTTCTACGACCATTGGCACTAAAGCGTTTTCAATTGATGAAACATACATACTTTATTTATTCCTGAATTTTTGTTACTTCACTCATAATGACAATATGAGGGATAATTACTGAAATTGCAAAATATTAACAATTAAATATCAGATTTTTTTCACGGCAGCATTGTGATTTCAGGTCAGTTAACACAATTGATATAGCATAAAAAAAGGCGCTACATGCGCCTTTTTTCACTCACAGAAGCTTAGCCTTGTTGGCGAGCTTGCTGTTCTTTTAATAACTCTTCATAAGATACAGGTGTTTCAGTCACTTTTGCAGAAGCAAGAATGTGATCTACAACTTGATCTTCAAGTACAACGCCTTCAATTTGCGCACGTTGTTGCTTGTCATTTTTGAAGTATTCAATCACTTCAGTTGGGTCTTCGTAAGAAGAAGCCATATCATCAATATATGCTTCAACACGCGCTGGATCAACTTCAAGTTTAGCATCAGCCAATAATTTGCTAACAAGGATGCCTAGTTTAACTGATTTTTCAGCTTGTTCTTTAAACAAGTCATCAGGAAGCATGCTGCTGTCAAATGCTTGCGCACCTTGAGCACCAAACTGTTGAGTGAACTGTTGAATCATTTGTTGACGTTGACGGTCAATTTCTTGAGCAAGCATAGACGCTGGAATTTCAACTTCGTTTGCTGCTACAAGTGCATCAAAAGCTGCACTCTTCACTTGGTTACGTAGACCATTTTTCACTTCACGTTCCATATTTTTACGAACGTCAGCTTTTAATTTTTCTACGCCTTCTTCTTCAGTTAAACCAAAGATTTTAAGGAATTCAGCATCCATTTCTGGAAGTTTTTGTTTTTCAACAAGCTTCACAGTAATTTTAAACTGAGCTGCTTTACCTGCAAGGTTTTCAGCTTGGTAGTCTTCAGGGAAAGTTACATCAATTACTTTCTCTTCGCCTTTCTTCATACCGATGATGCCATCTTCGAAGCCAGGGATCATACGACCTGAACCCAATACAAGTTTGAAGTCTTCAGAAGAACCGCCTTCAAATTTTTCGCCATCAAGTGTACCTTCGAAATCGAAAGTTACTTGCATGTCTTTTTTCGCCATGCCTTTAGTTTCAGCCCAAGAAGCGCGTTGCTTCTGTAGGTTTTCAAGCATTGTATCAACGTCTTTGTCGTTGATTTCAGTTGTTTTGCGTTCAACGTCTAAGCCGTCAAATTTCACATCAACTTCTGGATAAACTTCAACAGTTGCTTCAAAAACTAAAGCATCTTCTTTGTTTTCAACTTTATCAATGTTTGGCATGCCTACAGCATTGATTTTTTCTTGTTGAATCGCTTCGAATACTGTTTCACGAATAACATCGTTCACAACTTCGTTATAAATGCTTGCGCCATATTCACGACGAACAACGTTCAAAGGCACTTTACCTGGACGGAAGCCGTTGATCTTTACAGTTTTGGTACTACGTTTCAAACGAGCTTCAAATTGCTCGTTCACACGGCTCGTCGGTACAGATACAGTTAAACGACGGGCAACGCCCGAAACCGCTTCAGAAGTTACTTGCATGGCTTCCTCGATATAGAAATAGTAATTGCAATTTTTAAAGTGTCACATTATATGACAACAATGAAAGATATACAAAGCGAAAGATTTAAAGCACTCAAACTTCATCATTGACCTATCCATCAATATCCAATGACTTGAACATATTTTTTATAATAATATAACATTCCAATTGAAAGTGATAAACTTTCTCATTACTATTAGCATGCAATTTTATATTGTTATTTTTCAAAATTTTATTTATCTCGTCCATTACGGAATTCTTTTATGAGTAAGTTCAACCTTCGACCGCTTTCTATTGCCTTGCTTGGCATAACCACGACATCTGCATTTGCAGAGACCACATCTCAACCTGATTCTTTACGTAAATTAGACACGATTGTTGTTTCCGCTTCAGGCTTTGAGCAAGATATTAAAAATGCGCCAGCCAGTATTAGCATTGTGACGAAGGATGATATTGAAAAGAAAAATGCAACGAGTATTTCAGACCTACTCTCAGATATTCCAGGCATTGATATCCGTGACGGTATTGGGAAAACTTCTGGTTTAAATATCAAAATGCGTGGTTTAGGCAATGAATACAGTCTTATTTTGATTGATGGTCGTCGCCAAACAACATCCTCAGATGTTACGCCTAATGGTTTTGGTGAATCATCAAATGGATTTTTACCTCCTTTAGCTGCAATTGAGCGTATTGAAGTGATTCGTGGTCCAATGGCGACCCGCTATGGTTCAGAAGCGATGGGCGGTGTCATCAACATTATTACTAAAAAATTCACTGATGAATGGACGGGTAATGTCACACTCAGTGGCAATGACATGCAAAGTAAAGAAGAAGCTGACTCATGGAAAACCAGCTTTGTGCTCAATGGACCACTTATTAATAATATTTTAGGTCTTCAACTTCGTGGTAGTTACTTAGATCGCCAAAAATCTGACCGTATTCCGGGGACATCAGGTCGTGATCCTCGTCCATCTGAAGCAGATACTTACGATGTAGGTGGAAAATTAAGCTTTAAAATGAATGACCAAAATAGCTTTTGGGTTGATGCTTTCCAATCAAGCCAAACCTATAGCAACGATGATGATCGTTTAGGCACTCAAGATACTCCAAGCCGTGCTCGTGGTTATAAAGATGAGTTGGAGTTTAATCGTGAACAATATTCTTTAGGACATGATGGTGATTATAGTTTTGGTAAATGGTCAACTTATGTGAGTCAAACAGAAACAGAAACCAAAGGTCGAACGATTCCAACAGGTACATTTGCACAAAATGCTTATGCAGGTGCAGATCGTAATCTAAAAAATAAAGATTTTGTTGCTGACACGCATATTATTGCCCCTATTGCGAACCATATAGTAACTGTAGGTGCTGAATACAAAAAAGCTGAAGTTGCTGATGATTTAGCAGGTATGGGTGCTAAATTTGATAAAGATTCCTACTCTTTTTATGCAGAAGATGAATGGCGTTTACGTGAAAACTTAGCCTTCACTTTTGGTGGACGTTATGAAGACCATTCAGGCTTTGGTGGTCAATTTAGCCCACGAGGCTATTTGGTATGGAATGCGTCTGATGCTTGGACATTTAAAGGTGGTGTCAGCACAGGTTATAAAGCGCCATCACCAAAAGCACTGCACGATGGTGTAATTGGTGTCAGCGGTCAGGGTGCAAACTTTCAAATTGGTTCACCTAATTTAAAACCTGAAGAATCAGTCAACTATGAATTAGGCTTCAACTACACCAAAGGTAATTTAGACCTCACCACTACAGCCTTCTTCAATAAAATTGACAATCTGATTACCGAAGGACCAGACCTTTTAAACTGTTCATTTGAAAAAAATCCAAATAGACCCGGTTGTGTAAGTTATGGCTCACACATTAAACAAGACACATTCTCACAAAGCATCAATGCTGATGAAGCGGAAACCAAAGGTGTTGAACTAAGCTTAAAGTATCAAATCATTCCTGAGTGGGATATTAAAGCTGCATACACGTATATGGAATCTGAAATCACCAAAGGTGAAAACAAAGGTTCATATTTAAGTAATGTACCTAAAAATGCCTTTAACATGACATCTACATGGCACATCAACCCTGCCATGGATGTTTGGTTGCAACATGAATACAAGTCTGACCGTAAACGCTACAGTACTGAACAAACCGCAGGCGATGCTGCATTCATTTATAAAGCAACAGGCAATAAACTGAACGGTTATAACTTATTTAATTTAGGTGCCAATTATTCACTGTCTGATAATGTTCGTATTACAGGTGCTGTCAATAACTTGTTAGATAAAGACTTTACTAAAAATGAAAGCTATATCGATGCAAATGGCGATCCTGCATCTTATTATGATTACATGATCATTGGTTCAGGTATGTCTGGGACTTATTTGCCAGGTCGAAACTACTGGTTATCAATCTCTTATGACTTTTAATATGTATTAAAGCCATTTTAAATAAAAGCCCTACTTTGTTAGGGTTTTTATTTAATTACAAACAATCATCAACTTAAAACAAAATGTTACATTGTTTCATTAATTTTTCCTTTTTCTTACGATTTGAGAATCGACAATTCCAATTCCAAAAAGATGCAATATAAAATAAGAATCATTATTATTCGCATACAAATTTGCACTACTCTTTGTGAGTTACTCAATGTCATTTATCAAATCACGTAAAAAAATTATTACCACTGCAATTGCATCTTCACTTTCAGTGATGACAACAACTGCAATGGCTCAGGAAGACAGCCAAAATAAACTGCCAACAATTGAAGTTCAAGCAGCAGCACAGGGAAGCTTTAAAGTAGAAAAATCGGCAAACTCTAAGTTTGTAGCACCTTTACTTGATACACCAAAATCTGTATCAGTGATTTCTAAACAACTTTTAGCAGATACCCAAGTCACTACACTCAGTGATGCGCTTCGTACTGTACCAGGCATTACTTTAGGTGCGGGTGAAGGTGGTAACCCAAATGGCGACCGTCCATTTATTCGTGGTTATAACTCTGAAAGCTCGATGTATGTCGATGGAGTACGCAACGCAACTTCACAAAATCGTGAAATGTTTGCTATTGAACAAGTTGAAATTACCAAAGGTTCTGCATCAGCTCAAGGTGGTGCGGGTACAACAGGTGGTAGTATTAATATGATCTCTAAAGTCGCTAAAAAAGGTGATTCTTTAGAAGGTTCTATTGGTTCAGGCACAGATAACTATCAACGTATTACTTTAGATGGTAATAAAGACTTTGGTAATGGTATTGCTGCTCGTGTAGCTGTAATGGGTCATAAAAATGAAAAAGCGGGTCAATCTGACGGTGCTGAATATGCTCGTGCAGGTATTGCCCCGAGTATTACTTTTGGTTTAGATACACCTACTCGTGCAACTTTAGCGTATTACTATTTAAAATCTGACGATACACCTGATTCAGGCATTCCGTATAACAATCCATTCTCAAAGCCAACTAAAGCAGGCGATCCTGATTACACGGGTTTAAATGGTAATGGTAAACCAATTGATGTTAAACAAGGTGAATATTATGGTTGGAAAGACCGTGATTTCCAAAAACAAGAAAATCAGATTGGTACTATTAAGTTAGAGCATGATTTAACAGATAACCTCACAATCACCAATACGGCTGTTTATAACAAATCTAAAAATGATTATCTATGGACCAATCCAGATGATTCAAAGGGTAATATTTACGACAAAACAACGGGTACATTAACAGGAAATGTTTGGGCACGTGCGAACTCACGTGTTGCTGATACAGATACATTTACAGATCAACTTGCTTTAACTGGCAAATTTAATACAGGTTTCTTAAAACATAGTTTTAACTTAGGTGCAGAATATTCTGATCAAGAAACAGATCGTACTCAATATATTATCGATGGTTTAGCATCGACAGGCGCAGCACACAATGCATGTAAACCTGCTGACATTGCATCAGGTTGGTGTACTTCTGTACAAAATCCAAATCGTGGGGCTTGGACAGGGACATTAAGTACGGATGGTGCAGATTCTTATAATATTCAAAGTAAAAATACTTCTGTTTACTTCCTAGATAGCATTGAACTTCATCCACAATGGTTATTAGATTTGGGCGTGCGTTGGGATAAATATAAAACAGAACAAACCATGACTTATGGCGCTCGTAATAGTGCAGTTTTAGGATCAGCAACAGTAGCTCCAACTGCTAAAGTTGGTGATCAAGTTGCAATTGAAAATGATAAAGATTTTATTAACTGGCAGGCAGGCGTAACATTTAAACCAACTGAAAATAGTAGCATCTATGCAAGCTATGCAACTTCATCAAACCCTGTAGGCGTTGATGGCGGTGATGGTTCAGAAGGTATTACAGCTGCAATTAATAATTTAAAACCTGAAGAAGTAAAAACATATGAGTTAGGTACAAAGTGGGATGTACTGAATGATAAACTCAATCTTACTGCTGCTATATTCCGTACTGAAAAAACCAATACTCGTGCAACAACAACTGAAGGTACAACAAGTAACATTGGTGAAACCCGTGTTGATGGTATTGAGCTTGGTGTAACAGGTAACATCACTGAGAAATGGGCTGTAATGGCAGGTTATACCTACCTAGATAGCGAACTTGTTGATGGTGGTTTCACTAAAGTAGGTGATGACTACGTTCCAAACCCAAGTAACGGCAATCAAGTACAGAACGTTGCGAAAAACTCTGCAACACTTTGGACAACTTATGCTGTTTTACCACAAGTGACTATTGGTGGTGGTGCAACATATATGGATAAAGTATTTGGTAATGCAACCAATACTAAGTGGGTTCCAAGCTATGTTCGTTACGATGCAATGGCGCGTTATAACGTAAACAAAAATGTTGATTTACAGTTAAACGTAAATAACCTTTCTGACAAACGTTATTTCACTAAAGCCTATTCTTCACACTATGCAACTGAAGCTGAAGGTCGCAGTGCAGTACTTTCTGTAAACTTTAAATACTAAGTTTAAAATAAAACCATAATTATTTTATGTCTTTAAAATACATTATGGTTTTAAGATAAAATAGCCTCTGCCCACAGAGGCTATTTTTATTCCGTTCATTATTCAGTGAGGTTGTCATGATTCACCATATTCCAAATGTGTTAAGTAAAGAACAAGTTCAATACTTTCGAACAGAAATGGACAAAATCGAATGGGTCAATGGCAAAGTTACAGCAGGAACACTTTCTGCAACAGTTAAACAGAATCAACAACTTTCTGAAGATCACCCACTAACGCATCATTTAAGTAATATTATTTTAGAATCTTTAGGTGAGCATGCTTTATTTTTGTCGGCTGCCATTCCACTTGATATTATCCCTCCCCTATTCAATCGTTATGAAAATAATGAAAGTTTTGGTTTTCATGTCGACAATTCAATTCGTCGAATTCGAGGAACAAAAGAACGTCTAAGAACAGATTTATCCTGTACTGTTTTTCTCAGTGAGCCTGATGAATACGAGGGCGGTGAATTGGTGATTGAAGATACTTATGGCTATCACGAAGTCAAATTACCTGCTGGGGATATGATCCTTTATCCATCAACGAGTTTGCATGAAGTTACCGCCATTACATCAGGCTGTCGTACTGCTTCGTTTTTTTGGGTACAAAGTATGATTCGAGATGATGCCGAACGCCATATGCTTTTTGATTTAGATCAGACTATTCAAAAATTACGTATGCAATTGGGTGATACCCATCAAGAAGTGATTAAGTTAACCAGTATGTATCATAATTTAATGCGAAAATGGGCTGAGCTTTGAGTCTAAAATATAAAAAGAGAAAAACATCAAATTTATCTTTCTCATCATCATAATTGCGCTAATACGACAATGTAAAATAGATGGAATTATCCATCTATTTACTGTGAAATCATCTATTAACAAATAAGCCATAAATTAGATTATTTCGAAAATTAAATGAATAAAATGTACAGATTCGAATTATTTTTCTTAAATTTATACATTCATTAGAATATTTTTCCAAAATTTAAAAACTTTTGCACAATTAAGGAAATTATTTCCGAGAAAACTATCCTAGAATAAAAAATAACAGATACCCACTTACAAGACTGTTGAACGAACGATTGTGCAGTCACCAAACTGATAATCTTATGCCACTTTAGGCGATATGTTCAGAAAAAGTACTTGTAAATCGATAGAATAGACACAATCTATATTTGTAGTGCGTTGCCTTTATTATTCAAAAAGCGAGCAACCATAACTACACAAGGAGTTCCTCATGATGTTGGCTGATCCAAGTAAAAAATACCGTCGCATGTATCAACGTGTGGACTTGCCTGACCGTCAATGGCCAAACAATGAAATCAACAAAGCGCCGATTTGGATGAGCACCGACCTCCGTGATGGTAACCAAGCGATTTTTGAGCCAATGAACATTGAGCAAAAATTCAAAATGTTCCAAATGTTGGTGAAAATTGGCTTTAAACATATTGAAATTGGTTTTCCTTCCGCATCACAAGTGGATTTCGATTTCACACGTAAATTGATTGAAGAAAATCATATTCCTGAAGATGTATATATTGAAGTTTTGGTTCAAGCACGTGATCATTTGATCGCACGTACTTTTGAGTCTTTACAAGGTGCTAAACGTGCCATTGTGCATATCTACAACTCAAACTCTCCAACTTTCCGTAAGAAAGTATTGAATGTTGATGCTAATGGCGCGAAACAATTGGCAATCAATGCTGCAACCAAAGTGAAAGAATATGCAGCTAAACAGCCTGAAACTGATTTTATTTTCCAATATAGTCCTGAATGTTTTTCTGCAACTGAATTAGAAGTTGCCAAAGATGTCTGTGACGCTGTAACTGAAATTTGGGAAGCCTCTGCGGACAATAAAGTGATTTTGAACTTACCTGCTACCGTTGAAGTTTCAGGTCCTCACGTGTACGCCGATCAAATTGAATGGATGCACCGCAACTTACAACGCCGTGAAGGCGTGATCATTTCTGTACATTGTCACAATGACCGTGGTTGCGGTATTGCAGCTTCTGAATTGGCAATCATGGCAGGTGCTGATCGTGTCGAAGGTTGTGTGTTTGGAAATGGTGAACGTACTGGTAATGTTGACGTTGCTGCCATTGCCTTGAATATGTATACCCAAGGCGTTGCACCTGAATTAGACTTCTCAAACATTAATGAAATCATTGCTACTGTTGAAGAATGTACGGGCTTGCCTGTACATCCGCGTCATCCATATGCAGGTGATTTAGTGTTTACCGCATTTTCAGGTTCACACCAAGATGCGATTAAGAAAGGTTTTGAGTTTCAAAAGAACGAAGAAATTTGGGATATGCCCTACTTACCAATCGATCCTCGTGATTTAGGTCGTGACTATGATGCCGTCATTCGTGTCAACTCACAGTCAGGTAAAGGCGGTATTGCTTACTTGTTAGAAGCAAACTACAACGTGGTGTTGCCACGTCGTTTACAAGTTGAATTCTCTAAAGTAGTTCAACAAGTTGCCGATGATGAAGGTGTTGAAGTCACTGCAAAACAAATTTGGGAATTGTTCACCAACAACTATGTTGCAGCAAAAGATGCACATTATTCAACGAAAAATTATAAATTATCAGATGAAAATGGTAGTCAAGTGATTGAACTTGATGTCGTTGTAAATGGTGAAATTCAACATTTACGTGGTGAAGGTAATGGTCCAATCTCTGCTATTTTAAATGCACTTCAATTGCCAATTGATGTTGTAAATTATGAAGAGCGCAGTATCAGTTCAGGTGCAAATGCAAAAGCCTTGGCATTGATCGAACTTCAAGTACAAGGTGTTGGTAAATCAGCATTTGGTGCAGGTATACATGACAATATTGTCACCTCATCTATTGATGCGATTATTGCCGCAACCAATCGTTTAATTGATCAAGGTTTGCTTAATACAGATCAAATGGCTGCTGCAGTATAAGCAGGATCTATATAAGTAATATCAGTTAAATGACTTTAGAAAGGATGCCCCAAGTGGTATCCTTTCTTTGCATTTAGGGCAAATAAAGTCCACGACCTCCAATACATTTAAGGCGAATATTCCGTGTCTTTTCCAACAGATTCTGTAGGTATTGTTACCCCACAAAAATTCCAATTTGAAGCGCCTTTGGCACTCGAATGTGGCAGAGTTCTACCACGCTTTGAAATGATGGTCGAAACCTATGGCAAGCTCAATGCAGATAAATCCAATGCGATTTTAATTTGCCATGCCCTTTCGGGACATCACCATGCCGCAGGTTATCATCATGCAGATGATAAAAAACCTGGTTGGTGGGATGCGTGTATTGGTCCAGGAAAAGCCATCGATACCTCTGAATTTTTTGTCGTGGCACTGAATAATATTGGTGGATGTAGCGGTTCTACAGGTCCAACCTCTCCCAATCCTGAAAATGACAATCGACCTTATGGTCCAGATTTTCCACTCGTCACCGTGCGTGATTGGGTAAAAACACAAGCCATGTTGTCTGACCGTTTAGGTATTGATATTTGGTATTCAGTCATTGGCGGTTCATTGGGCGGCATGCAGGCTTTACAATGGTCTGTCGACTATCCTGATCGTTTAAAAAATTGTGTGATTATTGCCTCTGCACCAAAACTATCTGCACAAAATATTGCCTTTAATGAAGTGGCGCGTCAGTCAATATTATCTGATCCTGATTTCCATAATGGTCGTTATTTAGAACAAGATAGTTATCCGAAACGTGGCTTAATTTTGGCACGTATGGTCGGTCACATTACCTACTTGTCTGAAGAAGCCATGAAACAAAAATTTGGTCGTGACTTAAAGTCAGGCAAATTTATGTATGGTTTTGATGTTGAGTTTCAGGTTGAGAGCTATTTGCGTTATCAAGGTGAGCAATTTAGCCGTAACTTTGATGCCAATACTTATTTGATTATGACCAAAGCATTGGATTATTTCGATCCAGCTCGTGAGTACGAACTGTCACTCACCAAAGCCATGTCAAATACAAAATGTCGTTTCTTGGTGGTGTCATTCACCACCGATTGGCGCTTTACACCACAACGTTCACAAGAAATTGTTGATGCACTCATTACCAGTCAGAAGCCGGTGAGTTATCTAGATGTGGATGCAGAACAAGGACATGATTCCTTCTTATTCCCCATTCCGTTATATGTCAAAACACTGCGTGCCTTCTTGGGTGGACAGAAACATTTAGAAGCAACACCAAAGGAGACTGTGTAATGCGTATTGATCAACAACTCTCCGAAAAATGGATAAAACCCGGCTCAAGTGTGCTCGATTTAGGGTGTGGCGATGGTGAATTATTGTCACAAATGAGCAAAAAACAGCAAATTCGGGCATATGGACTCGAAATTGATCAGGAAAAGATTGCAATTGCGGTCAGTCGAGGGTTAAATATTATCCAACAGGATCTAAATTTAGGTTTAGGTCGTTTTGCCGACCAATCGTTTGATTACGTGGTTATGGCACAGGCTTTGCAAGCTGTAGATGCACCTGATGTGCTTTTGCGTGACATGGTGCGAGTGGGGAAACAAGCCATTATTACCTTTCCTAATTTTGCGCATTGGAAGACTCGGTCTTTCCTTGCCTTAAAGGGTAAAATGCCTGTTTCTGATGCATTACCGTATATGTGGTACAATACACCAAATATCCACCTATGCACCTTTCGTGACTTTGAAGCACTTTGTGCAGAAAATCATATAAATATTATTAATCGACTCGCAGTAAATGGGAACCAACAAGGGAGTTTACTCAGTAAACATCTCCCGAATTTGTTCGGTGAAGTCGCAATCTATCGAGTGAGCGCTCTATGAAGAAGCTTTTAGTAGGCAGTACATTATTTTTTGGGCTGCTCAGTTTTCAAGCCCATGCGGACTATATTCCGCAACAACAATCAACTTCAGCAATGGCAGCACAGTATTCTCATATGAATGTTGCTGATCTACAAAAAGCAGCAAAAGCAGGACAACCTGCAGCGCAGTTTTTTCTAGCTGTTCGTCATCAAACAGGCAACGGCGTTGCCAAAGACAGTAAACAAGCATTTAGCTTGTTTAAATCTGCGGCTGATCAAGGCATTACGGCAGCACAGCTAAATGTGGGTCGTATGTATATTGATGGTGATGGTGTTTCTAAAAATGAGGCTCATGGTCGTCAGTATCTTGAAAAAGCGGCAAGTCACGGTGACAATCGTGCAAGCTTCAACCTTGCAATGATGGAAGAGCAAAAGAAAAACTACATGGGTGCATACCAATGGTATGAGCTTTCAACTCGTGATGGCATGCTCGATAATAAAGTCATTAACATGTCTGAAACCAAGAAAACTGCATTGGCAGCAAACTTAACACCTGAACAAATGCGTACTGCTCGTGACCGTGCAGACAAGTGGATTCAAGCACAATAAGTTGAATCTTTATAGGGTATGCATATCTCTACTCTAATATAAAAAAAGCACTTTATTGTGCTTTTTTTATATTTCGATACATCATATTTCGAAATTAACTCAAACGAATTTGATCCAAAATCAGACCAAAATTTGAATAATCAGCATAATTTAAATTGCGTTCTTCAAGTTTTTGAATTAAAAAATATCGCTCTTCTTGACTCACAATCATTTCAATAATGGCATGTGTTTTTTGACAAATTTCTTCTTCTGATGCTAAGCGATCACACGCTAATTCAATCAACAGACATTCAGCGACCCCAACCACATAAGACTGCGTTACATTTAGCATAATTTATCCATAAATTTCCAATGCTTAAAATTTATTTTAACATTTTAAATATTATTATTAGTCATATTTAAGACCAATAACACTGTATTTTCAGCATGATTTTTATCAATAAATTGAAGGCGTAAAAGTAACATTCCATCTCAATAGCTCCTAATCGTGTAAATAGATTAGAATATGACAAATTTTCGATATTAGAGCTTTAAGTCATGGCGTCACTCGATTGGTTATCTCAAGGTACATTGGTACTTGCAAGTAATAACAAAGGTAAAATTGCTGAATTTGAAAAGATGTTTACTGAGTTAGATTTGCCTGTGGACGTGATTCCTCAGGGGAAACTCAATATTGAAGATGCGATTGAAGACGGTTTGAGCTTTATCGAAAATGCGATTATTAAAGCGCGTCACGCTAGCCGTATTTCAGGTAAACCTGCAATTGCTGATGATTCAGGTATTTGCGTACCGATCTTAGGTGGTGCACCCGGCATTTACTCTGCACGTTATGCAGGTGAACACGGTGATGATGCAGCAAATAATATAAAACTACTTGAGAACTTAAAACCACTGCGTACAGATAGTGAAGTTATTCAGGGTATGTTCGTATGTGTTTTAGCACTTGTACAACATGCTGATGATCCACTTCCTCAAATTTTCCAAGGTATTTGGAAAGGTGAAGTACTCGAAGAGGCTCGTGGCGAAAATGGTTTTGGTTATGACCCGCTGTTTTGGTTACCCGAGCTAAATATTTCAAGTGCAGAAATGAGTAAAGACGAAAAGAATAAAATTAGCCATCGTGGTCAAGCGATGCAGTTGTTTAAGGCGAGTTTGAAAAAGTAAAATTTCGTAAATCCCTTCTCCTTTCAGGAGAAGTTCAGAGTGAGGCTATATAACCCTCACTCTAACTCCCTCCCATTGGAAGGGAGAACTTCCACTTTGAATTTAATACTATATTTATAAAAAATGAATAACTACCCCATACATCACACAGACTACACAACTCACTATTGTTCCTGAAGCAATATATTTTGCAGAAATACCTGTCCCTTGATAATGAGTTTCCAAAGCGACAATATTGGCAGCGGGAGGTAAACAAAACAGTAAAAACATCACCCCGATATAGCTTTCAATATGCGAAATAGGCAAGAAAAAATAGGCCAAAGTACAAAGCACTAAACCACACAACATTTTCAATACAGCCAATTTTGCACTGATCAGTACATCCTCTAAATAGACTTTCGTTTTGCGCAACCACATACCCAATACGCACATCCCTGCAAAACTCATACACCATTTGGCAAGCGTGTAAATCCATTCAACAACAAGTTCATTTTGAAACTGTTGCACATCAAAACAGCGAAGTATGCCTGCAATAATTAATGCAATGATCGGTGGAGAACTCAGCATTTTTTTAAATAAAGATGCTTTAGATTGTGGTGCTGAACTGACAGAAGTAACCGCCCATGAATTGCCAAAAATAGAAACCCCTATATAAAGCGGAATCATTGCCATACTGTGCTCTGCACCAAAAATTGCAATGGCGATTGGAAAACCAAGCCACGCCATATTGGTATAACTAAAACACAAAGAAGCTAAACGATCTTTAGATAATTTTAGATAAAGAAAGAACAGAATAAAGCAGGAAAAAAAAGAAAATAGAATAAGTTCAATGCTTCCCGACTTGTAAAAAACCATATTGTAAATAATTACAATCGGGATAAATACACGGGCAAGTAACAGTGAAAGCCATGATTTTAAAAAATTCGAAGCATTGTAATTTGCCAGTATCAAACCACAAATAAAAGATAAAACTGGAAATAACAAAGCCACGGTCAATACCTTTTCGTGATGAATTTACATACTACCATCATGACTCGAGGCATGTCGGCAAAATACAAATTCATCCTACTGTCGCTAAATTGCAATATAAATGTCACGGCGATGTCATATCGAACTGTTCAGATAGTAGCAAATAAAACAGGAGATAGAAAAATGGCTGGACTCTCAATTTGGCACGTACTAATTTTTGCAATTGTGGTGATTTTACTCTTTGGTACATCCAAACTTAAAAATCTTGGCAAAGATGTCGGTGGTGCAGTCAAAGATTTTAAAAAATCAGTGAAAGAAGATGAAGCGAATACAACAACACTTACCGAAGCTCGCACACTTGAGCATCAAGCAACAACATCACCTGAAGCCAACACACAGATCAAACACTAAGTTTGATATCTGCCAACACGGAGTATTGAAGCCATGCTGGATGTCGGTTTTTCAGAATTACTGGTGTTTGCAATCATTGCCTTACTTGTCTTAGGGCCTGAAAAACTGCCTGATGCGGCACGATTCGTTGCCAAATGGTATGGGAAATTCAAACGCTTTATTGGCAATCTTCAAACTGAAATTGATCAAGAGTTACATCTTTCTGAGTTTCGTGAAGAAATGCAGAATGAAATAAACCGTATTACTGAGCTTGAACGTCGCTTAGAACAACAGTTGGATGCTTTGAAGCAGCAATCTGCTTCTGCAACAGTCGCACCATCAACAGAAAGTACATCAGAGAATAGATCTGAAGGCGAATCAGAAAGAATACCTTCCCAACAAATGCCAACATTGACCTATACATGGGTCAATGTTCATGCACTACAACATGTTCCTTTTAAATCTAAAGTTCACACAACACGTACAGCATTGATTCCAAATATTAAACCATTACAAAACCCTATTTCAACATTAAAGATTGCCGTATGAATCAGCTCCCATCGACCAGTATAAAAAATGAATCACTTGATCAAATGCCATTGATGCAGCATTTGATCGTGTTGCGTCAGTATTTATTTAAAATTGTCGGCACTACATTGGCGTTATTTTTTTGCTTACTGCCCTTTCGCAATAGCACCTATCAATTATTGTCTGAACCATTAACCCGACAACTACCCGTCACATCCTCCATGATTGCAACCGATGTGACTGCAACATTTATGGCACCCTTTAAGCTCAATTTGTTTGTCGCATTGGTACTTGCCATGCCATTTATCATCTATCAAATTTGGTCATTTATACGACCTGCACTTTACGAGAAAGAAAAAACCTTAGCTGTTCCGTTGTTATTCGGCAGTATTGTTTTATTTTATTTGGGTGTCGCATTTGCTTATTTCATCACCCTACCTGCGATCCTCCATTTTTTTATTAGCGTATCACCTGAATCTGTTGCTCCCATGACGGACATCAACAGTTATCTTAATTTTTGTTTAAAACTCTTTCTTGTTTTTGGATTAACTTTTGAAATTCCAATTATTACTTTAGTACTGATTTTAATTGGTGTGGTCAGTACCGAAAGCTTAGTCAAAAAAAGAAGATTCATCGTTGTTGGCTGTTTTTTTGTCGCAATGTTTGCCACACCACCCGATGCAATCTCTATGATTATGCTCGCAATTCCGATGTGGTTATTGTTCGAAGTAGGATTGCTCCTCGGTAAAATGCTAGAAAAAAAGCCCACTGAAATCTAGTGGTTTTTTTGTCTTTAAACTGACGCAAAACTGTAAAAAATATGTCACTTATGCACCATACAATCATGAAAACGTAATCAATACATAAACCATAAAATGGATAAATCATGACAAATACTTCTAACCAACCTAGCCGACGCGATGTTTTAAAATGGTTTGCAGGTATTCCTTTTTTACCTCTTGGGGCAATGGCAACAGCAACAACGCTTGCTGGCTGTAATGATAATAACGACAGTGCTGTCGTCAAGCCACCGATCAATGCAGCAAAACTAAAATCAGCAAAATTTACCGCTATGCCTGCACCTTCTTTAAGCAATGCAGCAGCAATGGCGACTACAACCGTTGCATCCACGCTTGCTGTTACTTGGGATGACAATACAAAAACTGAGTACACACTGGGTTATAAGGCATTTTTCAACACGGGTATTGAAGTCGATAACTTAACAGGTGGTAAAATTATTGCTGGTAGCTATTATGATATTGATAATCAATCGATTATAGATAAATCAGTTACAGGTAAAGAACGTCAATTTTTCTCAGACTGTCCCGATGGTTCTTCACTCATCCATTTAGATAATTCAGCCGTAACAGGTGTCAGCAATCCTGTTTTTCATGTTGTTCAATTTGAATACACGTCTAAAGATCTTTCGGGTGGAGACATGTACGGTAAACTGCCTTCACCTATTGCTGTTCTGACACTCGATCAAGATCAAAAAACAGGTCATCTTGAGCTTAAAAAATATGCCAATGTGGATATGTCCAAAGTTCATGGTTTATGGATTACCTGTGGCGCAAGTTTATCGCCATGGAATACGCATTTGTCGAGTGAAGAATACGAACCTGATGCATTTGACCAAATTGGCACTTCACTCAGTATGCTTAAAGCCTATAGTCAAAATTTATACGGCAATGAAAACAGCGCAAATGTTTATAATTATGGTCATTTACCTGAAATCATACTCGACGGTAAAGGCTCTGCGACGGCAAAAAAACATTTCTGTTTAGGTCGAATTTCACATGAATTGATTCAAGTCATGCCAGATAACCGTACTGCAATTATGGGCGATGACTACACCAATGGTGGCTTCTTCATGTTCATTGCTGATAAAGAAAAAGACCTTTCCGCTGGCACACTGTATGTGGCGAAATATACCTCTGAACTGAATGAAACATCAACGGCTGCCATCCAATGGATTAAATTGGGTCATACCAGCAGTCAAATCATTGAAAATTTAGTCAATGTTCGTGGCATTAAAGCTGAAAACATTATGGAAAGTTTGGCTGAAGCACCACAAGACTTGACGGGCTACACGCAAATTGTACTCAGCAAGAAAAAATTATGGGTCAAACTTAAAGAAGCCAACAATGGTTTTAGCAAAGAAGAGATTGAACTTGCTGCTGCATTCCTTGAAACGCATCGTTATGCAGCGCTCAAAGGCGGCAGTATGGCATTTACCAAAATGGAAGGCACAACGGTCAACATTAAAGATAAAGTTGCCTACTCTGCTTTGGCGAATATTCAAGATTCAATGATTGAAAATACTTCGAGTTGGGTTGCAACGCATAATGTGAAATTTAAAAAAGCAATTAAAGCAGGTGGCGTCCTTGCACATGATCTTAAAGGTAGTATGGTTGATCATGTCAATGCGCTAATGAACAGTGAATGGGTGCCATACCAAAGTCATATGCTCATCATGGGTGAAGATATTTCAGCGGATGCTTTGGGCAATACAGCCAATCCTGACAAAGTCGCAAGCCCTGATAATTTAAAATTCTCTGAAACATTCCGCACGCTGTTTATTGGTGAAGATAGCGGAAATCATGTTAATAACTTCTTATGGGCATACAATGTTGATGACAAATCATTAACCCGTATTTTATCTACACCAGCAGGTGCAGAAGCGACAGGTTTACATGCGGTCGATTCAATCAATGGTTGGACATACATTATGAGTAACTTCCAACACGCGGGAGATTGGGGCAGCATTCACAATGTGGTGAAAAATCAGCTAACACCATTAATTAATCAAAACTATAACAATGGCTTTGCTGCCTCAGTCGGTTATATTACCGCTGATCCTGTGAGTCCATCGGTTGTGAAAAAAGCGTAATACTGGCTTAATTTTCAGAAAAATAATGATCTAAAGTTAGAATAAAAATGCCGATTTCATATCGGCATTTTTACATTTCGGAAGAATATTCAAAAAAATTCATTTTTATTGAGAAAGCAATTTTTGCTCAAGATGAACTAATTTTCCAAAATATTCACCTTGCTGCGTTTTCTCTACCCAATTTATTTTTTCATGTCCAATTCTGACAAAGTTAGAACAACGTGTACCGTAGATCGGGCTTTGAATAAAGGTTGATGAAAGTAGAGCCTCCATTTCTGAACTAATACCTGTTTCAGGCAATAACTCAGTAATGACCTTACGCTCATCTTCTAAAATATCCCACACAGTCGTTTGAATGTCTGTTTCTGAAACGTGTGCCTCACTAAGTTGCAACATTGGCAAAAATTCTTGTGTAAAGCGTTTACGTAAATGTTGCGTCTTTTGCCAATCCTCAGACATCAAACCATTGGACACCACAAATACACCTTTGGCTAAAACTTGCGGTGCTTCGCCACGGTTACTCATATAAACAGCTTGTTCTAAATCACCAATAAATAGATTAAATCCTGCATATTCACATTGTTTTTGTTCAATTTGTTTTGCAAAACGAATCGGGGTTAAATCGGATTCTAAAAATGATTGAATCAATTCACCGCGTGATGTTGCATAGCTCTGCTTGTCTGCGCCATCACGAAAATTGGTAATGATCGCCCATCGCCCCTGCTTGGTCACCCCCATCCATGTCCCACCCGATTGTAAATCTTGCCCTGCAATCACAGAGCTGTTTGACCAAACATGCAGTTGAGAAGCTGGGCGATGATAAAATTCATCCCGATTTGAAATTAGACACAGGGGTAGATCATCTAAAACTTGCCACGCAAATGCCACAATGCACATAAACTCATTCCATTCACTTTACACATTGAATGTACAACATTTTCATCAACTTTCCGCTAAAATCTGTGCAAAACAGAAATCCCGAGGAGCAGGAATGCTGACCTACCCAAATATTGATCCCATTGCGATATCGCTGGGTCCTGTGCAAGTCCATTGGTATGGACTGATGTATTTACTCGCCTTTTTATGTGCATGGGGACTGGCAACGTATCGTGCCAAAAAACGTGATAACTGGAATGCTGAAATGGTTTCAGATCTCATTTTCTATGGCGCACTCGGTGTCGTTCTTGGTGGACGGGTCGGTTATGTGCTCTTTTATGAGTTCCACAAATTTTTAGCAGATCCAATTTGGCTATTTAAAGTTTGGACAGGGGGAATGAGCTTCCACGGCGGATTCCTCGGTGTAATGGTTGCCATGCTTTTGTGGTGTCACAAATATAAGAAAACTTGGTTTGAAACCCTCGATTTTATTGCCCCTTGTGTCCCTACAGGCTTAATGTTTGGTCGTATTGGTAACTTTATTGGTGGTGAACTCTATGGTCGCCAAGTGTCTGATCCAAACTTTGCTTTGGGTATGATTTTCCCAACTGATCCTTTACAGCTTATTCGTCATCCATCACAGCTTTATCAAGCGCTATGTGAAGGTTTATTGCTGTTTATTATTTTATGGTTCTACAGTGCTAAACCTCGTCCTCGTTATGCAGTGTCTGCGATCTTCTTGATGGGCTATGGTTGTGCCCGCTTCTTTATGGAATTCTTCCGTGAACCTGATGCAGATCAGGGCTATATTCTTTTAGGCTGGATGACCAAAGGTCAAATGTTATCTTTACCGATGATTTTAATTGGTGCATGGTTGATTTGGTATGCCTACCAGAAAAAGATTTTCGATTGGGGTCCACAAAAAAACACTTAAACCGATTTCATATTTATTTTAAAAATCGATTTACAAGGTGAAGCATAGCTTCACCTTTTTTTATGCTACAGTTTCCAGCAACTTTGCTTTAAATATCAAGATTTATAAATCTCATGCTTGAATTCTGGTTCGACTCAAAAACCTCAGTTACTAAAAAATTAGTCTTGCTCATTTTGATTGCAGCAGCAGCTATAGGGCTCTACATTATGCAACCGATGGCATTACAAGATATGTTGTTATTTGCAGGTACAGGCATTATTTTTCTAATTTGTCGCTACTGTAAACTTCACTTTTTTGCCAATAATATTCGCAGTATTTTTTATCGTTTACTGACTTGGCTCCCCATTGCCCTACTGTTAGCACTGATTTTTAAGAATATGAATAATGGTGAAATTCTGATTCCGGGCGCGCTAGGCATTAGTATTATGGCAGTTGCCGTTTGTCTATTTTCACCACTGTCTTTGTTGCAGAAAAATACAGTAGACACAAACGCTAAGCTTCAGAAATAGCTTCAACATAAAAAGGGCATTGGATTCTATATGTTATTGAATTTTTGGTATTCAGATCATTGTACACGACAAATTAAACTAATGGTATGTATTGCAACATGTGCCGTCATTTTTTATTGTACTGAAATTCAAAAGTTACCGACTGTTTTTGCAATCATCAGTCTTGCTTTGGGTATCAGCACACATGTTTTATATCAATATACCCAGAAGCTTGGCAAAGATCATACTTATGCTCAAACGCTCAAATGGGGTGCATCAATTTTCCCACTCGCTGTACTTGCGATCATGATTTTCATGCTGCCTGCATTCAATCAACTTTATACAGCCCTACAATGTATTGGCTTTAGTGCACTCGGTTTATTTCTTGTTTCTCTTTATGAAAACCGAAGTCCACGCCATGATTCAAATGGTTAAATCTCTATACACAATATTTTTTATAAACGATAATATTGATAGGTCACACTGTTATCACGGTACACATCATGGCTACGCTGTCTAAAGTCTGACACCCATTGTGAGCCTGTAAAGCCTGCAATGTGTCCATAACGATGCCGATTGGTACTTTTGATAATATAAATGTCGCCTTCTTGCGGATTTTCAAATGATGGTTCAATGCGCTTATAACCAATCTGCATGAGGGTTGCACCCCAATCTGAGGCAGCAATCGGATGACTACTAAAATTCGCACCTGCTGACTCTAAAGCAATACGTACATATTTAGCGCACTGATGTGCTGTTGTACCACGGGAAATACTGACCAGTTTTTGACTAAATTTATCAATGTCAATCAATGAACTTACTTTGAAATCATTATTGCGATTTTTAAAACTCTCCAATGCTTGAGATTTTAAAAAATCATTTGGATCAAAACCATTTTTTGAATCTTGTGATCTGATTTGAACGTGCAATGCTGGGTTTACGTGTTCATTAATATCCATATTGTAATCATAAATCATGCATCAACCTCTAAATATCTCTTCAAAATCTGGGTCTTCATTCTTACTCAAAACCCACTTTTACATTTCATAAGCCAAGCATACTAATCAGTGAACCTTAAAAAGCGACAGCTTAACTTGTAAAAAAATATGTAATTGTGAATAAATCTCATTTGTCCTTTTTTAATTACTTGAAAGTTATCAGTTTATATTTTATATGTATGAGTATTGTTTGCCTATTTTTTAACCAAATGTATATTTAAAGCCAATTTGGTAAAACAATAAGTGAAATAAATCAAACAATTAAAGTGTAAATTAAGTCACATTTTCATTTTTTATTTTCAATATGAAATTACATGCTTATTGCAATTCATACTCTTTTTCCCACAAAAAAAAGCCGATGTATTCAACATCGGCTTCAAATCAAATTTGAATTATTTAAGGAAATTATTCATCTTTCTACTGTAACAATTGAAAATAGTTCTCTACAAAAATTAATAACAATCCCAGTTATACAACACTTTAGAAAAGTCACCTTTTTTCAGATCATCAGGATGAATAAAGAAATTACCTACGCCTGAATCGCCCCACATAATCTCTACACCATCATTATCATCCGTATCAATCTGCAATAATAGAATATAAGGTTTGATGGTATCGCTGTATTCACGTGGATCAGATTGGGTAAAAAATGGATACCCTCCTAATCGATGTCCATTACTTGAAAAAAAGCCATCATATCCTTCAGAAAATTGCTCAGCGTCATCATCACCGAGTGTTTCATAGACATCGACAATTTTTTCTGAAAATTGAAAATCATTCATTCCAATGGCACTTTCAGAAGCAGTAAACGTAATCGCATAGTGTCCCGCGACTGGACTTGCTAAGTCATCTAATTCTGAAATAGGGAAATCTTGTTGTAATTGAGAAATATCTTGCGTCACCTTTTCATGAAAAATGATGCGAAAACCATCTTGTTTTTGTTGGTCGTCAAAATTTAAGCCATACAAATCATCAAAAGGATTGATAAAAAACTGCAATAAGCCTGACGATGGATATTGTGTATTTTCAGGCAGTTCAGCAAAATTAATTTGTGCAAGTAATTGTAAGCTATCACCACTTTCACTTTTTGGATAAGTTTGCCCAATTGGTAAATAGGGTAACCCACCTACTTTACTTTGCCATAAAGTCAAATCAAGCGACGGGGTCAATGTCATTTCAATAGAGGGTTTAACTGTTTGTAATATCTTATCTTTATAGCTTTGTAATTGAGTAGAAGTATTATTCCAATCTAGATTCATTATGATTACTCTTATTCTTTATCTTAAAAATTTTACTCGATTAGTATAAACTGTCAGGTCATTCTGAAGTATGACAATATCGTATACAAACGGCGTAATTTGTCGTGTGTAGATCTTTAATTTGGATAATTTATGAAAGCGTATTTAGACCTTCTACAACACATTCTTGACAAAGGTGGCGACAAAGGCGACCGCACAGGCACAGGAACACGTTCTGTATTTGGTCATCAAATGCGTTTTGACTTAAGCCAAGGTTTTCCTTTATTGACCACCAAAAAAGTGCATTTTCGTTCAATTGTGATTGAACTGCTTTGGTTTCTCAAAGGCGATACCAATGTCCAATATTTAAAAGACAATAAAGTTCGTATTTGGGATGAATGGTCTACAGCAGAACAAACTGCACGTTTTGGTCGTCCTGAAGGTGAACTTGGTCCTGTGTATGGTCATCAATGGCGTAACTTTGGCGCTGATAAGAAAGAGAATGGTTTATACGAAGATAATGGTTTCGATCAAATTCAATGGCTGATCAATGAAATCAAGACCAATCCTAACTCACGCCGTCTCATTGTGTCAGGTTGGAATCCTCAAGAAGCAGGTCAAGTTGCATTGCCGCCATGCCATACCTTGTTCCAATTTTTCGTGCAAGATGGCAAATTATCTTGTCAGCTATATCAGCGCAGTGCCGATGTTTTTCTTGGTGTGCCATTCAATATTGCAAGCTATGCCCTTTTGACCCATATGATTGCGCAAGTATGTGGCTTAGGCGTTGGTGACTTTGTATGGACAGGTGGTGATACACACTTATATGTGAATCATTTTGAACAAGCCAAATTACAACTGACTCGTGAGCCGATGTCGCTCTGTCAGTTAAAGTTAAATCCTGAAATTAAAGATATTTTCGATTTCACATTTGAAGATGTTGAAATTGTCGGATATGAATCACATCCAGGTATCAAAGCCCCTGTTGCCGTTTGATTGTTCATTTACGAACGCAAATATCCCCTAAATCCCCCTTTATAAAAGGGGGACTTTTACCAAATGATCACCGTTGGTATTTAGAATTAAATTGAGCTAGATATGACCTTTAAAAATTTTGAAATCGTTCATGTTGTTGCAATGGATCAGCAACATTGTATTGGCAAAAATAATGATCTCCCTTGGCATATTTCTGCTGATCTCAAACACTTTAAAGAAATCACTCAAGGTGGCGTAATTATTTTGGGTCGAAAAAATTTCGATTCGATTGGTCGCCCTCTTCCGAACAGAGTTAACTGGGTCATTACTCGCAATTCTGAATGGAATTTTGATGGTGTTAAAGTGGCTCACTCTATTGAAGAAGCTTTAGAACAAGCTATTCCCGATGTCTTAGCATCAGAGAAACCTGAAAGTATTTTTATTATTGGTGGTGGTGAAATTTTTCAACAAACAATCGATATTACAGATCGCTTAGAATTAACCCATGTCAACTTAAATGTTGATGGCGATGTTTTTTATCCTAGTATTCCAACTGAGTTTAAAAAAATTGCATCTGAATCGCATATTGATGACAAAACTGCTATTGCTTTTGAGTTCGCAACGTACCGAAAATAGCCTCAAATTTTAATTAAAATAAACAGACATGAATCACATTGGAAAATCTATATTTCTACGTGCATTAGGCATGAACCTAGTCCACTTCATATTTAGTATTTTTGTCGTCCTTTCCTCTGTCTGGGTCTGCCTTGCCATCTGGGTTCAACAACTCGGTGGCTGGCTCATTAGTCGTATATGTATCGGCATTTGGATCGCATTTGCACTGAGTATTTTGGGTGTGTATTTCACCCATTTTTTCAGTCGTAGAAAAGACATCCTGATTTATCTCATTGCTTTTGCACTGAGCTTAGTCTGGTATTTCAATATTCTCGCACATCAAAACTTAGATTGGAGCCCTGATAGCTCTCGTATTCTCAATTATGAACGACATGGCGATGTGATTACGCTACATAACATTCGTAATTTTAATTGGAAAACTGAAACAGAATTTGATGAGCAATGGGATACCCGAACTTTCAATTTAAATGAAATTGAGGGGGTTAACATTTTGACCTCCTATTGGATGGGACCTCAAATTGCCCATACCTTAGTCAGTTTTGATTTTAAAAACCAAAAACCGTTGGTCTTTTCACTCGAAATTCGAAAAAAAAAATCTGAAAACTTTTCTGCAATTGGCGGCTTTTTCCGTCAGTTTGAACTCAGCCTGATTGCTGCAGATGAAAAAGATATTGTCTATACACGCACCAATGTACGCGGTGAGCAAGTTTACTTTTTCCCGATCAAAATGGCGGAAAAAGAACGTAAAGAATTATTTTTAGAATATCTCAAGAAATCGGATGAATTACGTAAAAAACCCAAATGGTATAATACACTTACCAGCAATTGTACTACGCTTGTTTTTGACATGATTCAAGCTATTGAGCCACATAAATTACCACGTGATTATCGCTTGCTTGCTTCAGGCTACTTGCCAAATTATCTGTATGATTTAGGTGCTTTAGATCAAAAATGGGATATGAAACAGTGGTATCAACATGCATATCTTAATCCGAAAACACAAGAATTTAGCCATTTTAAATATCCAAGTAGCCAAAATTTTTCGAAAGTGATTCGCTTAGGCTTGCCTGTAGACCCGCTTCCACCCACTCCGCTTGAACATTAAGTTTGCATTGAATAGATTAATCACACACATATTTTAATATTTACAGGTGAAATACAATATTTTCATTTGTAAAAAATAAGTGACTTATCCTATATTTATAGTTATATAAATACATATCAATTTAGATCGAGATGAACATGTTGAAAAAAATAGCCTTCGCAACAGCAATCACCACGACACTATTGATGACAGGTTGCGTAACATCACAAAGTGCAATTCAACAGAAAAACATTGAATTGCTGCAAAATAAAAATTGGTCGCTGACCCACATCGGTGCAACCGAATACAAAGTTGATCCTACAGCACATAACAGCCCAAGTTTACAATTTGATGCAACACAGCGTTTAAGTGGTGCAGATGGCTGTAACCGCATTATGGGTAGCTATGTGGTCAAAAAGCATGAGATTAATCTAGGACAGCTCGCGTCAACAAAAATGATGTGTCAAAACACGGCGGAACTATCAAACAAATTCAATGAGGCCTTAAATAAAGTTGCAGGCTATCAAGTCTATGGTCAAACTTTAAAATTGCTTGATCGAAATGGTAACCCTGTACTTCAATTCAAATCAGACCTAAATTAATCATATTAATACCTTAAAACCTGATCATTCAGGTTTTTTTAGCACCGTATTTTTATCAGATAAAACCAAATGTAAAGTAGGATTTAAACATGGCACAAGCAATTTTTGGTGGTGGATGTTTTTGGTGTACCGAAGCCGTTTTTCTCTCACTGAAAGGTGTAGATAGCATCATCAGTGGCTATGCTGGTGGTCGTATCGAAAATCCAAGCTACGAACAAATCTGTAATGGTGATACAGAACACGCTGAAGTCATTCAAATTAATTTTGATGATCAGCAAATTGACTTTAAACAACTGCTTGATGTGTTCTTTGCCACCCATGACCCAACCACACTCAACCGTCAAGGTAATGATGTCGGCACACAATATCGTTCTGTGATTTATTTTGAAAATGCAGAACAACAGCAACAAGCCAATGAGTACATTGATTCACTCAAAGCAGATGGCTTAAACATTGTGACTGAACTCAGTCCTACACCAACCTTCTATCCTGCGGAAGATTATCATCAAAACTTTTATGCACGTAATCCTTCACAAGGCTACTGTAACTTTTCAATTCCACCTAAACTCATGAAGTTACGTAGTAAGTTTAATGACTTATTGAAAGATGCTGAATAAACTCTATTTTTAATGATGAAGCACTAAATCATTCACTTTATTTAAGCCATAAAAAAGCAATCCAAATGGATTGCTTTTTTATGGCTTAAATCAGATTACTGTTTATGGCATGCAGTTATTCACTAACAAATGCAATATCAGTTAAACCCGCTTCACTTGCACGTGACATTACTTGTGCAACCGTATCATAACGAGATTCTTTATCTGCTCGCAATTGGATTGGTGGTTTAGTTGCTTGCTTTCCTGCTTCATCAAAACGCTTTTGTAGCTCATCAAGCGTAATGACTTCATCACCCCAAGCAACATCACCTTTGGCATTGATACTAATGGTCACCGCTTCTTGAGGTTGATCAACAACATCTGCGGTTGTTTTTGGTAAAGTTAATGGAATTGATGGGTTAGCAACGGTTGCAGTCACCAGAAAGATAATCATCAAAACCAGCATAATATCGATCAGGGGAATGAGGTTCATCTCATTCATACCTGCATCGTTGTCATCACCCAATTGAAAAGCCATTAAGCTTGACCTCCAACTAAACCTTTTTCAGTACTTACTACTTCAACTTTCTGTGCTGAAGAATCTTGTTGCAACATGGTGTCAATGAGCAAGCCATGTGCATGATCTTGTAGTTCAATCGCCAATGAACGGTTGAAACGCATACAAATGTTATAAGCCAATACCGCAGGAATCGCAACCGCAAGACCTAGCCCTGTCATAATCAGAGCTTCACCGACAGGCGTTGCGACTTGTGCTAAGCCTGCTTGACCACTTTTACCCACAGCAACAAGCGCATGAAAAATACCCCAAACTGTACCAAACAGACCAACAAATGGTGCAAGTGATGCAATTGTACCAAGTACAGAAACACCTTTTTCAGCCGACGCTTTTTCAGTTGAAATTTGACGTAACAAGGCTTGTTCTGCAACAGCTTTACGTTGATCAAAACTTAAGGGTGCAAGTTTTGCTTTTAACTTAGCGACCGCTTGAGTCAATTGCGTTTGAGCAATCTGTTTTAACTGACGTGTTCCCATCAGACGAAGTACAAAAATCGTCCAAGTCGTAATCGACATTGCCAACAGGATAAAATACAGTGTCTTACTGATTGCATCCGCATGTTGCCAATAAACTGAAAAATTCATATTCATTTCCTGATTTTTAAAAATCTTTGATCTGTTACTGACCTTTCAACGTATAGTCTTGACCGACATCAAACGGTACTTTTACACCATCGACTTTATACGGTGAAAATTGCGCTTTACGTGCCTGAGCTAAAATATACATATCTAGCTCCGAATTGCCCGTACCTTTCACCAGTTTTACATTCTTCACAGAACCATCAGCATTGGCATAGAAATGTAATTCAACACGCTCAACCTGTCCTGCCGTTAAATACTTAGATAACACACTTGCATCAATTTTTGGTTTAAAGCGCCAAGAGATATCACCCTTACCCACTGAACGACTTTGGTTTTGATTCTGACGACTTCTCTCATCTTGTTCACGCTGTTGGCGGGCTTTTTCATCTTGTTCACGCTTTAAACGATCACGTTCCGCCTGTTCACGCATTTGCTGATCTTTCAACTGTTGATCTTTCATTTTTTGATCACGTAATTGCTGATCTTTTAACTGTTGATCTTTCATTTGCTGATCACGTAACTGCTTATCCTCCAACTCACGCTGTTTCTTTAAAGGATCTTCCTGATGAATCGCCTTTTCCACTTTTTTCTGTGGTTTTTGTGCAATCACTTTTGGTTTGATTACCGCAGGTGGCGGTGGCTGAACAGGTTCAGGTTTAGGCTCAGGTTTTACCTTTGGTTGTACTGGCGGTGGTGGGGGCGGAGGAGGCGGTGCTTCTTCTTGAATTTTTAATAATTTAACGCTAATGGGTTTTTTGTCCACAGGTTTTAAATCAGCAGTTTTCAACTGACCCACTGCCCATAGCACGCCCATGTGACCGATCACAACGGCGATAAGTGCAGGCAGCACTTTTTTCTTCAACAATTGCGATGACTGAAGATTTGCTGTGGAAGATTGACTCATATGAAGCTGAATACCTAAATCTGAGAATGTCAGCAAATGTTTTGCGGATCGTACTCATCGGTTTGAACAATTAAACTACGGCAATGATAAATGAGAAGTGTTTTCATTTGCAACCACTTTTTACGATACTTTGTATTGTTTTTCCAAATTAAAAATAAAAAAAGGGATGCCTTAAGCATCCCCTTTTCATACTGAAACTTTACAAATTATTGAAAAATAACAGTCTTATTACCATCTACAATAATACGATCTTCAAGATGCCATTTCACAGCACGTGCCAATACATTACGTTCTACGTCTTGCCCCAATTCACGCAATTGTTCAACGGTAAAATCATGGTTTACACGTTCTACGTCCTGCTCAATAATTGGCCCTTGATCTAGATCTGCAGTCACATAATGTGCTGTTGCACCAATCAGTTTTACACCTTTTTCATAGGCTTGCTTATATGGATTCGCACCGACAAATGCAGGTAAGAAAGAGTGATGAATATTGATGACTTTCATTTCCCACTTTTGCACAAATTCTTCATCTAGAATCTGCATATAACGTGCAAGTACAAGCAAATCATTGCCTTGCATTAAGTCATCAATGTGCGCATAGGCCTCACGCTTATTCTCTTTGGTTACAGCAACCACTTCAAATGGAATCCCAAAGTTCTCTACAGATTCACGTAAAGTTTCATGGTTCGAAACTACTTTGGTAATTTCACACGGTAAACCGCCACGAGAATGGCGCCATAACAACTCAAGTAAAGCATGATCAACTTTCGACACCAAAATGCCGACTTTTTTCACATCACTCACCAAAGCCAAACGCCATTGCATGCCATAACGCTCTGCCACATTAGCAGCAAAGGTTTGCGTCAAACTTTCTCTACGGGTTTGTAAACCATCGAGTTCAAACTCAACACGCATGAAATAACGTCCGCCCTGAGCTTCAGTTGCATATTGATCAAGCGCAGTAATGTTTGCTCCCTGATGATACAAAAAGCTCGATACAGCCTGTACGATGCCCGGCTTGTCTTCACAAGTAATGAGTAAACGTGCAGTGTTGGCAGTGGTCATGTTCATTTTGTTAAATATCACTTATATATAAATTCGAAAACAGCCGGTTATTCTAACGCTTTTTTACCAGCTTTCAATATGACGATACATTTCAGTCTTCTTTCGAGGTCGATAGACTCGCAAAAAGATCAGAAGTACCAAAACTTTCAAGCAATCGCTCATAAGTCGCACGACTTTCCCCCCGTAAATACGGACCTTCAAGGAAAACCATCTGACGTAACGCCTGCCATGCCCATTTTTCATCTAAATGATTGGAATCAACTAAATGCCCAGACATATAAAGAAAGTTCGTCCAGTTGGTCAACACAATCCAAATATTGATAATTAAAGCTTCAATTTCAGAATGGGTCATTTGCATCAATCCCGCTTCAACAAAAGCTAAATAAATCTTCTGCCCTTGCTGCATGACCTGACCGGCAAATTTTGGATAAATTTTGCGGAAGTCTTCGTTATTTTCAACAAGGTGATAAACATCACGATGCAAAAAGCGATATGCCCACAATTGGCTACTCAATACTTGGAAATAACGGATTTTATCATTTGCATTGACTGCCCGGTCATCAGGCAATGAAAGCATCTCGATCGTCTCCATTTGGTAATGCGACATCAGCTCTTTAATGATTTCCTGTTTATTGCGAAAGTGATAATACAGGTTACCCGGACTGATGCCTAACTCAGCAGCAATATGGTTTGTCGTGACGGCACGCTCGCCACGCTCATTAAAAAGTTGCAGGCTAATCTGCAGGATTCGGTCTTTCGTTTTCAATGTTTTGGAGCTTGACATCCTGATACCATTTTCAATCGTCAGCATTTGCTAACATTAAAGTGACTTGACTAATTAGAGTATTTACTCTAAAAAATATATTAAATTATCTATTAGTAAATGGTGTTTGTCATGAACAGTCAAACAAAAACAATGACTCCCTTTGCGCCAGAAATCCAGCGTATGCACGATTTATTGGCTCAACAGAAATCAGCATATCAGCGTTATCCCGTTCCGACAGCCAAAGAACGTATTGAACGTTTAGCAAGACTCAAAAAAGTTTTGGTAAAGTATCAAGATCAGATTGCAGATGCAATCAATAAGGACTATGGGAACCGTTCAGTCGATGAAACTAAAATTGGTGAACTACTCACCTCTTTAGAACAGATTAAATATTATAGCAAGCATTTAACCCAATGGATGAAACCATCAAAGCGTCATGTAGGCATTCTGCATCAACCTGCAAAAGCATGGGTACAATATCAGCCTTTGGGTGTGATTGGTATTATTGCACCGTGGAACTATCCGCTGCTACTCTCAGTTGGTCCACTGATTTGTGCACTCGCTGCTGGTAATCATGCCATGATCAAAATTTCAAGCGCATCAATGAACTTTGGTTATGTACTTGAAAATATTTTATCTGAAGCATTTCCACAAGAACTTGTTTCTGTGGTGACAGGTGGCGGTGCAATTTCCGATGCTTTTAGTCATTTGGCTTTCGACAAAATCATTTTCACAGGCTCAACCAATGTCGGTAAAACCGTTATGGCTGCTGCTGCTGAAAACCTTGTACCTGTCATTTTGGAACTGGGTGGCAAGTCACCTGTGATTGTGCATCCATCGAGTGATCTCAAAGAAGTCGCACAGCGTATTGCTTTTGGTAAACTTTGGAATGCAGGTCAAACCTGTGTTGCGCCTGATTATATTTTCTTACCGAAAGGTAAAACTGCCGAATTTATGCGACAGTTTAAAAATATTGCAAGCAGCATGTACCCAAGTTTGCGTGACAACAATGACTATACATCGATCATCAATGATAAACAGTACAACCGTATTCAAGGTTATTTAGACGAAGCTCAGGCACAAGGTGCTGAAATTACTTCAATTAACCCTAAAAATGAAAGTCTTGAAACTGTGCGAAAAATTGCACCAACATTGCTCACGGGTGTAACGCCTGACATGCAAATTTTACAGCATGAAATTTTTGGTCCAATTCTACCTATTATGGAATATGATCAAATTGACGATGTAATTGACTTTATTAATAGCCGTCCGCGTCCACTTGCATTATACTACTTCGACTTTGATAATGCGCGCGCCGATTATGTATCGCAACGCACGCATTCGGGGCACTTTGGTCAAAATGCCGTACTCACGCATGTTGCACAAGACGATCTACCATTTGGTGGCGTTGGTGCTTCAGGTATGGGTAAATATCATGGTCCTGAAGGTTTCTTCAGTTTATCGCACGAACGCTCTGTCATGTCCATTCCTAAGCTTTTTAGCTTAAAGTTCATTTTACCGCCGTATGATAAACCTCTAAATCGTCTTTTAGAGAAAACCTTCCTGCGCTAACTTGATCAAGGTATGATCTATTGAATGAGATCATGCTAATTTTTAGCCGATTCCGCTTGTCTTTTAAGCGGAATTTTGGTATAAAACGCCCCTGAATGAAATCATCCGTTTATTTTTGACTGGCCACACAGAATTGCTGTTGGCTCAATCAATGGAGTTACACCATGTCTAAGGTTTGCCAAGTTACCGGCAAGCGTCCAGTCGTTGGTAACAACGTCTCACACGCCAACAACAAAACTAAGCGCCGGTTCGAGCCGAACCTGCACCACCACCGTTTCTGGTTAGAAAGCGAAAAACGTTTCGTACGTCTTCGTCTAACTACAAAAGGTATGCGTATTATCGACAAATTGGGTATCGAAAAGGTTGTTGCTGACCTACGTGCTCAAGGTCAAAAGATCTAAGGAGTCTGAACCATGCGTGATAAAATTCGCCTAGTTTCTTCTGCTGGTACAGGTTATTTCTATACCACAACTAAGAACAAACGTACTATGCCGGAAAAAATGGAAATCAAAAAATTTGATCCAAAAATCCGTCAACACGTAATCTTCAAAGAAGCTAAAATTAAATAATTTTAGTTTTCTTAAAAAATACGACCCTTTTGGGTCGTTTTTTTTGCATTTTTTTTACTCAGCTTGCTAAAATTAATTTTCTTTCTTTTGGCATGTTGTGTGCTTAAAGTTCTGATACTTCACTTTTCCTACCTATTTTTAAGGAGCGTTTAGTGCCTCATGATGTAGATCTGATTATTTTACTTGCAGTTGGTTTTGGTATTGCCCTTATTTTTGGCTATATCGCTGCTCGTTTACGCCTTCCTCCACTCATTGGCTACCTTATTGCCGGGATCATCATCAGTCCCAATACTCCTGGTATTGTTGCAGACATCGCCCTCGCCAATCAGCTCGCCGAATTGGGTGTGATGTTTTTGATGTTTGGTGTAGGCATGCACTTTTCACTGGGTGACTTAATGCAGGTTCGGCGTATTGCCCTACCCGGTGCCATTTTACAAATTACTGTTGCGACCCTTTTAGGCATGGGCGTTTCGCACTTTTGGGGATGGAGTTTCGGCTCAGCATTGGTCTTTGGACTCAGTTTATCTTGTGCAAGTACAGTCGTTCTACTCAAAGCGCTAGGCGACAAAGGTTTACTCAATTCAGTCAACGGTAAAATTGCGGTGGGTTGGCTGCTTGTCGAAGATCTTGTGATGGTTTTGGTTTTGGTACTCCTTCCTGCGACTGCGGTGCTTTTAGGTGGTCATGCAATTCAAGGGCATGGCAGTGATCAAAATATTTGGCTGACGCTTGGCATTACCTTACTCAAAGTTGCAGGCTTTATTGCCTTTATGCTGATTATCGGTAAACGCCTTGTTCCACTGATCATGCAATATGTCGCACGCTTAGGTTCAAGAGAACTCTTTACCCTGACCGTTGTTGCTGCTGCGGTATCCATTGCGTATGGCTCTTATGCTGTCTTTGGCGTGTCGATGGCTTTAGGCGCATTTTTTGCAGGTATGGTGGTCAAAGAGTCAGATTTCAGTCATCGAGCAGAAGAAGAAACACTACCTTTACGTGAAATCTTTTCGATTTTATTTTTCGTATCAGTTGGTATGTTGTTCGACCCAAGAATCCTCATTGAGCAACCACTCCATATTCTTGCTGTAATTGCCATCATTATGATTGGTAAAACCATCGCAGCAATGGCATTGGTATTATTTTTCCGCTACCCCCTCAATACTGCTTTAACTGTCGGTGCAAGTTTGGCGCAAATTGGTGAGTTCTCCTTTATTTTGGCGACATTGGGTGTTTCTTTAGGCTTACTCAGCCTTGATGGACAAAACCTAATTCTTGCAGGTGCATTATTCTCCATTACCCTGAATTCATTTTTATTTTCAGCAATTGAACCTGTACAAAATTGGATTCGTGAACGTTCGCATTTAGCACGTTTACTTGAACGTAGTGGCGACCCATTGGCTATGTTACCCGATGAGGTTTCTCAGGATTATTTACGTGATCAGGTGGTGATGATTGGCTATGGTGAAGTGGGGCGCCGTATTACCAAAACCCTGATGGATGATGGTATTAAAGTCGTGATTGCTGAGGAAAACCGTGAAAAAGTCGAAGCATTACGTGAAAAAGGTATTGCTGCGGTTTCAGGTCGTGCAACTGAAGCAGGTGTCCTCATTCAAGCCCACATTCAACATGCTCGGCTCTTGGTGATCTCTCCAATGGATATTTTAGATATTCATAAAATTGTCGATACGTCTAAATTACTTAATCCACAAATTCAAGTCTTGGTCTGTGCTGAAAGTAAGGAAGAAGCTGAAGTCATTCGTCGGGAAAATATTGGTGATGTTTATTACGCCAAAGAGGAAATGGCGAAAAATATGAGTAATCATATTTTGAATCAGATTCAAATTGCCCATCAAAATGAACCAACGCATTGATCAAAAAACATCAAACAAGTAAGCTCTTTCAATAAAAAAACGCACCGAATGGTGCGTTTTTTGGTTCAGTTGATTAGCTAAAGTGAATGGGTTGCTCATCAACAACCTCTGCTTCCCACTGACCGCTCTGTTTATCCATGAGTGCATACAATGCAGCTTGAATCATCTGCTGAGCAATCACAGGCGTCT
>CAXYZD010000010.1:0-37096 GCA_964293455.1 uncultured Acinetobacter sp.
TTGATTTTACTATCTCGCTATTTTTTTAGGCAACAATTGTCAACAGACCCTAATAGATATATCTCGTGAAAAATTGATTTTGATTTTTTTTGTTTGATTTTCAATGTTGATGGTATTGTTTTAGACAATAGATGATTCATTTTTACTTTGAACCGCATCAAATTGTTGTTGAGCACGTATCACATGTTGCATATTTCCTTCAGCCCAAATTTTAAAAGATAGTGCGGTTTGTGCAAATTCAGCACCTAAAGTTGTGATTGTATATTCAACACGAATCACTTTATTTTCATGAATGGTTCGTGAGATAAAGCCATCACGTTCAAGAATTTTTACTTTTTGTGAAAGTACTTTGGGTGAGATGTTATCTAAACTTTTTTTAAGTTCATTAAAATGCATAGATTGTGATGCAAGTCGGTAAATAATCAATAAAATCCATTTATCTGCAAATTTGTCAAAAAAAGATCGAGCTGGACAATTTGGTTCAAATATATTGAAATTTATAACTTTATTCACTTAATATAGCCTTAATAAATACAATTTATAATCAGTAATACTAAAATATAGAGTAGTTACTTGGTGGTAACTAATTGATACTAGATTTCAAAAGTATATCATTATTTTATTCATTTTATGTGCATTCAATAATCGATACAATGTTTTTCTGTTTAAATCAATTGTTAGATTAAAGTTCATGATTGAATAAAAACGAAAATATTTTTAATACAATGCTAAAGAGTATTCATATGTCAAAAATCGCCGTAGTTTATTATTCGGGTTATGGTCACACCAAAGTGATTGCTGAAACTTTTGCCAATGAAATTCAGGCAAATTTAGTTCAAGTTGATCAGGAAGGAAATATTTCAGAAGCAGACTGGGATGCATTGGATACTTCGGATGCCATTGTATTTGGCGCACCAACGTATATGGGGGGTGTACCTTGGCAGTTTAAAAAGTTTGCCGATGCTTCATCTAAGCGTTGGTTTACACGAGTTTGGCAAGATAAAATTTTTGCAGGTTTTACCAACAGTGCAAGCTTAAATGGTGATAAGCAGGTCACCTTGATTAGCCTACAAACACTTGCTGCACAGCATGGTGGTATTTGGGTGAGTTTAGGTCTTGCACCTTCAAATACAAAAGCTTCGACACGCCAAGATGTGAATAGTTTGGGTGGGTCTGTTGGCTTGTTAGTTCAATCACCAGCAGATGCAAGTGCAGATGAAATTCCAAGTGGAGATTTAGACACAGCAAAAGCGTATGCAAAACGCATTAAAGCTGTAACTGATAAATTTATTGGTTAAAATAGTGTTGTAGTACTTAAATGAATTATTTTATATTTTAGAGAAAATAATGGCAAAAAAAGACCGCATAAAGCGGTCTTTTTTTGCTTTAATCCCTCTTTTTCAAAAGGGAAATTAAAGGCTCATTAAGCAGATTTAACAGCAGCAATTAACTCAGCTTGACGTGCTTTAAGTGCGGCAGGTAAGCGCTCACCAAGTTTGTCAAACAATTCAGTATGGCTTTCAAGCTCTTTAATCCACTGATCTTTATCTTGACCAGTTACAAGATCAAATTGTTCTTTAGTGAAATCTGTACCCGTCCAGTTCAACTGTTCGTAAGTTGGTACTAAACCAATTGGTGTTTCAACAGCAGTTGCACGACCTTCACAACGATCAATGATCCACTCAAGCACACGCATGTTTTGACCAAAACCAGGCCATACAAAGTTACCTTCAGCATCACGGCGGAACCAGTTCACGTTGTAGATACCTGGAAGTTTGTTACCATTAGCCGCAGCTTTAGCCGCAACTTCTTCGCCAAGTTCTAACCAATGTGTGAAATAGTCAGCCATGTTGTAACCCGCAAATGGAAGCATTGCGAATGGGTCGCGACGAACGATCCCTTGTTGACCAACAGCGGCAGCAGTCGTTTCAGAACCCATCGTTGCAGCTTTATACACGCCATCAACCCAGTCAAATGCTTCTGAGATTAATGGAATAGTGTCTGCACGACGACCACCGAAGATGAACGCAGAGATTGGAACACCCGCTGGATTTTCCCAGTCAGCGTCAATTGAAGGACATTGACCTGCCGAAACTGTGAAACGAGCATTTGGATGTGCAGCTTTTTCACCAGCAACGTGTGGTTGACCTTTCCAGTTGGTCAGGTTAGCAGGTGCTTCTTTAGAAAGACCTTCCCACCAAACTTCACCGTTATCAGTTACAGCAACGTTTGTATAGATGACATCTTTGGTCAATGTCGCCATACAGTTCGGATTTGTTTTGATATTTGTTCCCGGTGCTACACCGAAGAAACCCGCTTCAGGGTTGATTGCATATAAGCGACCATCTTCACCTGGTTTGATCCAAGCGATGTCATCACCTACAGTTTCAATTTTCCAACCTTCATAACCTGCTGGTGGAATCAACATTGCAAAGTTGGTTTTACCACATGCAGAAGGGAATGCTGCTGCGATGTAATGTTTTTCACCTTGTGGATTGGTTACACCAAGAATCAACATGTGTTCAGCCAACCAACCTTGTTGACGACCCATAGAAGATGCAATACGTAACGCTAAGCATTTTTTACCCAATAATGCATTACCGCCGTAACCTGAACCATAAGACCAGATTTCACGAGTTTCTGGGTAATGAACGATATATTTTTCATCATTACAAGGCCATGAAACATCTTTTTGATCTGCTTCAAGTGGAGCGCCTACAGTGTGTACGCAAGGGACATATTCACCGTCAGTTGCCAATACATCATAAACAGCTTTACCCATACGCGCCATTTTACGCATGCTCACAGCAACGTAAGGTGAATCGGTCAATTCAATACCGATATGCGCAATATGAGAACCTAAAGGACCCATAGAGAAAGGAACAACGTACAAGGTACGACCTTTCATTGCGCCGTCAAATAAACCATTTAAACGCGTGCGCATTTCAGCTGGAGCTTCCCAGTTGTTTGTTGCACCAGCATCTTCAATTTTTTCTGAACAAATATACGTACGACCTTCAACACGAGCAACGTCAGAAGGATCAGAATTGGCAAGGTAAGAACCAGGGTGTTTTTCTTGGTTAAGCGCTTGCATTGTGCCGTTAGCAATCATCAAATCAATATAACGTTGATTTTCTTCGTCGCTACCGTCACACCATTCAATTTTCGCTGGTTTCGTTAATTTTGCAATTTCTTCAACCCATGCAATGAGCTTAGGATGACGAACGAATTCTGGTGCGTTCACTTGGGTCATGGTGAGGCCTATTTAAAATATGTACAAATATGTACAAATAATAATCTATATGTAGGGGCACTACATTTAGATTTTCAGTATGAAAAAAAGTGGGCGTATTAAACCACATATTCATGTAAAAAATAAGACTAAAGGCGTAAGCGATACAATAGAGTTAAATTTAAATAAATATTTGATATATATTGTTAATATATTTTTTATTGGTATTCTTTATATTTATTTTATATTGGTATATATAATATTTATTTAATAAATGATTTTAAAAAACATTTACTTATATATTTTTATTGAGTTTGTTCTTTTATTGATTTAATGAATGGTCATAATTCGAATTTTACATAAAGGTGCTTTTATTTGCATAGATAATCAACGAAATTAGAATAAATACTTCAAAAGAATCAATTTTATGCAAGCAGCATTGAAACCACTTTCGATGATTTACAATGAAAAGTCTGGTTTTCATGCGAGTCATCATGATGAAATTTATGAAAAGTTGATGACCCTTTGGACATCACATGGTTTTGAAATTCAAGTTTTTGATATTAACGCTGAGCGAGATATACAAAGCTTGATGCAGAAAGTATTTCAACGTCATGAAAAATATCAACATCAAGGTGTAATTGTAGTTGCTGGCGGGGATGGTACGTTAAATGCTGTGGCATCTCAAATGTTGAAACAGCAGATTCCATTGGGTATTTTGCCGATGGGAACATTTAATTATGTGGCACGTGTTTTAAATATTCCTTTAGATCTACTGGATGCTGCTCAAGTGATTGCACAAGGTGAAATACATGCAGCTCATGTTGCATGTATCAATGAATATATTTATTTAAACAATGCCAGTTTAGGCTTATATCCATTATTTATAAAAAAACGTGAAGAATACAATCGGCGTTTTGGGAGATTTCCTTTACATGCCTATACCTCAGGATTGGATGTTCTCATTCGAGATCGAAAAGAATTGAAACTTGAGGTGGTGGTCGATGGTCGAAAATATCCAGTTAAAACACCCTTAATTTTTTTTGGTAATAATCAATTACAACTTGCAGAAATGAAACTCAAAATAGCCAAATGTGCTGAAGTGGGTCAGGTTGCAGGTGTTGTCATTGCAAAGGGTGATAAAGCCACTTTATTTAAGACACTTTTTCAGACGATTCGTGGGCAATTAGAACAAGCATCTGATGTATATAGCTTTAGTGCAAATCAAGTGGAAGTGCATTCAACACAACCGAGTTTAACTGTGGCAATTGATGGTGAAATTGTCGAAATGAGTACGCCTTTAAAAATTCATGTTGAAAAAAATGCGTTAAAAATTATGGTGCCTCATGTTACTACATCTATCTGATTTACATTTTGGTACTGAGCGATCTGAATGCATTGCCGCTATTCAACGTTTTTGCGCTCAGCATCGACCCGAAGTGGTAGTGGTGAGTGGTGATCTGACGCAACGTGCGAAGTTGAAAGAATTTTACGCATGTAAGCAGTTTTTAGAGTCTTTAAATACACCTTATTTTGTGGTGCCGGGAAATCATGATATTCCATTATATCGTTTATGGCATCGCTTTATTCAACCTTTTGTTTTGTATCAACTTTTTTTTGGTAGCTTAGAGCAGACTTTACTGACTGAACATTATTATCTGATTGGTATTAATAGTATTCGTAGGCGTTATCACACTCGCGGTTCGATTTCACCTGAGCAAATTGATCGAGTCGATCAGCAATTGATTCAAGCACCAAGCAATAAACTCAAAATTATTGTGAGTCATCAGCCTTTTTATATTCCAGATAATCAAGGTCATTATTCAAGGCATATCAATGATTGTCCACGTTTAAGTGATCAAGCATTACAACGTTGGGGACGACACCAGTTATTTGCACTGTTGCATGGGCATTTACACTTAGTTGCAGTGTACGATTTAAACGCAGAATTTCATTTAAATGTTGGACATCCGATTTGTGAAGTCCATGCAGGAACATCTATTTCAAGTCGTTTGCATGATGGTATTCCCAATAACTTCAATGTGATTTTAGCCAGTGGGGAAGTACAGCATTATTTTTTTGATGAAAAAAAGTCTGATTTTTTCTTACAAGAAAAATGAATGATCAATCGGTATGTCAAAGAAAGATAATTTTTTAAATTTGATAGAGCAGAAGATATTGGTTTGATGATTTTCAATGATCATGTTGCAATTTTATGTGATTGCCTAATAAATAGGCAAAAAATTCAAATATTTTTATCTTTTCCCCTTGAAGCATTTATTTCTAACCCCACAACATTGTCATCGAAATGATTTTCTGATGATGGCTCATGGAATGATAGAGCCAGACATCACCTTACTATAGATAAAGACTTAGTCTGATGGAGTTTTCAATGAGCAACATTCGTCCTTTACATGACAACGTAGTAATCCGCCGTGTTGAAAAAGAAACTAAAACAGCAGGTGGTTTAATTTTAAGTACTTCAGCGGCTGAACAACCTGCTCAAGGTGAAATCCTTGCTGTCGGTAACGGTAAAGTAACGGATACAGGCGTACGTCCTTTAGATGTTAAAGTTGGCGACAACGTATTGTTTGGTGCTTACGCTGGCACTAAAGTAAAAGTTGATGGTGAAGAACTTCTTGTAATGAAAGAATCGGACATCCTTGCTGTACTTGTCGACTAATTACAGATTTTATTTGGCTGTATAGAACAATCAATTTATTGAAAAATTTAAAAATATTCGGAGTTAAGCATGTCAGCTAAAGACGTAAAGTTTGGTGATTCAGCGCGTTCAAAAATGATCGCAGGCGTAAACATTCTTGCAGATGCAGTAAAAGTAACTTTAGGCCCTAAAGGTCGTAACGTTGTGATTGACCGTTCTTTCGGTGCGCCGCACATTACTAAAGATGGTGTAACTGTTGCCAAAGAAATTTCTCTAAAAGACAAATTTGAAAATATGGGCGCTCAATTGGTTCGTGAAGTATCTTCAAAAACCAATGACATCGCAGGTGACGGTACAACGACTGCAACTGTACTTGCGCAAGCAATTTTAAATGAAGGGATCAAATCTGTAACTGCAGGTATGAACCCAATGGACTTAAAACGCGGGATCGATCTTGCAGTTAAAGTTTTAGTTAAAGAAATTAAAGCAACTGCAAAACCTGCATCAGATACGAAAGCGATTGAACAAGTCGGTTCAATTTCTGCAAACTCTGACGAAACTGTAGGTAAACTCATTGCACAAGCAATGGAAAAAGTTGGTAAAGAAGGCGTAATTACCGTTGAAGAAGGTTCAGGCTTTGAAGATGCTTTGGACGTTGTAGAAGGTATGCAGTTTGATCGTGGTTATATCAGCCCGTATTTTGCAAACAAACCTGAAACTTTGACTGCTGAACTTGAAAACCCGTTCATTCTTCTTGTTGATAAAAAAATCAGCAATATCCGTGAATTGATTACAGTATTAGAAGCTGTTGCGAAAACAGGTAAACCGCTTTTGATCATCGCTGAAGATGTTGAAGGCGAAGCGTTGGCAACACTTGTTGTGAACAATATGCGCGGTATCATTAAAGTATGTGCGGTTAAAGCACCTGGTTTTGGTGACCGTCGTAAAGCAATGCTTCAAGACATCGCAATCTTGACTGGTGCGACTGTGATTTCTGAAGAAGTAGGTATGACTTTAGAAAAAGCGGATACACAAGATTTAGGTACAGCGCATAAAATCACGGTTTCAAAAGAAAACACTGTAATTGTAGATGGTGCAGGTAATGCCACTCATATTGCTGAGCGTGTAACTCAAATCCGTGCGCAAATTGAAGAATCTACGTCTGAATACGACAAAGAAAAACTTCAAGAACGTGTTGCTAAATTGGCAGGCGGCGTTGCAGTGATTAAAATCGGTGCAGCAACAGAAGTTGAAATGAAAGAGAAAAAAGACCGTGTTGACGATGCGCTTCATGCGACTCGTGCTGCGGTTGAAGAAGGTGTTGTTGCTGGTGGTGGTGTTGCGCTTGTACGTGCTGCGAAAGCGCTTGACGGTCTTGTCGGTGCAAATGATGACCAAACTGTAGGTATCAATATTTTACGCCGTGCGATTGAAGCTCCACTTCGTCAAATTGTTGCAAATGCGGGTGATGAGCCTTCAGTTGTGATCAATGCTGTGAAAAATGGTGAAGGTAACTTCGGTTATAACGCTGCAACTTCAGTATATGGCGACATGTTGGAAATGGGTATTCTTGACCCTGCTAAAGTAACGCGTTCTGCACTTGAGCATGCTGCATCTGTAGCAGGTCTTATGTTGACAACTGAATGTATGATTACAGACCTTCCTGAAGATAAAGGTGCTGCACCAGATATGGGTGGCATGGGTGGTATGGGCGGAATGATGTAATTCATCATCTGATCATAAAATCTAAAAAAATCCTCGCTTTATGCGGGGATTTTTTATTTTAATAGAAAATACGGATGGCAGTATGAAAGTTTATGAGATTCAGATGGTATTACCGTATTATTACCAAAAAAAAGAAGTCGTAAATGATGACTTCTTTGCTGATGGTTGATTTGGAAAGCTACATTTTTATTTAAAAAGAATAATCACCCAAGTAAAGAAAATGATCGCCTGAGCGACAAACTGAGCTGCACTACCCATATCTTTGGCATTTTTAGACAGCGGATGAAGATCTAAAGATACACGATCTACCACAGCTTCAAGTGCTGAGTTAAACAGTTCAACAATAACAGCCAATAAACACACGCCAATCATTAAAGCTTGTTCAACAGAAGTGACATCGACAAAAAAAGTGATGGGAATCAAAATAATATTGATCCATAAAATTTGACGAAAAGCAGCTTCATTTTGATAAGCAGCTTTAAATCCTGCTAAAGAATAACCCGTTGCATTCAAAATGCGTTTAATGCCTGTTGTGCCTTTAAGTGGCGAATAATCACTCATAAATCAATGCTGCTAAATTTTTGCACAATTGTATTGTTTTAAACTTAAGTCGTCATTAACTTTAGGCAATTTTTAGCTTGTTTAGAATCATTAAGTAAACTGATGATCAGTTTACTTAATGTTAGAATAATTTTTTATTATTTTATTGGGTTTGCTTTCAAATAAGCATCAACCGCTCTACGTCCTAAAGCAGGATCATCGGTAAATACACCATCCACACCTGCTTTAAAATAGATTTCAAACTCTTTATTTGCACCTGTTTCACAGCGTTTAGATGCATCCGTTGTGGTTGTGCTACATTTTAAGTTGGGTGCAAGAAAGTTATTTTCAGGGCGGAATGTATAAGGATGTACTTTTAGATTCACCGCATGTGCATTTTTGACAAAGTCAGAAGGTGCAGTAAAGGTTTCATTGAAAATATACGGTTTCCATGGACCTACACCATTGGCATAAGTCGCTACATTTTTGAGTCCTTGTGCTGTTGCCATATCTGCATAAGTGGTATTCATGTTTTGTGCAACAAAGTCAGCAGGGCGCATAGATCTTTCATCATACAGCTGAATGATTTTTGCGTGCTTTAATGTTTTATGTAGCGTGAGTTGATCTTTGAAATATTTTAAATTTGTGACTTCAAATGATTGTAAATAAATTGGTGCAATATCTCGGGTATAACTATATTTAGCCAAAGTCTTCAGTAATGGATCTTCCAAACTTAAATTTTGTTGCTGAAAATAAGTCGGATGTTTTGTTTCAATATAAAGACCCACCATTTTGCCTGTTTTCTTATAGTTTTTTTCTGCAAGTTCAATAATTTGTTCCAGTGTTGGAATGTTGAACTTGTCGTTATATTGGGTATTGTTAGGACGTAAGGCTGGAATGCGTTCACGGGCTTTGAGTTGATTCAGCTCACTCAAACTGAAATCTTCAGTAAACCAACCTGTCAGTTCAACACCATCAATGATTTTGGTTTTTTTACGCTCTGCAAACTGTGGTAAAGCACTGATATTGGTTGTACCGCTAATTTCATTTTCATGGCGTGCGACTAAGACACCATCTTTGGTTGAAACCAAATCAGGTTCAATAAAATCAGCACCATCATCAATGGCTTTTTGATAACTTTCTAAGGTGTGTTCTGGACGTAAAGCACTTGCACCACGATGCCCAACCACAATAATTCTAGGTTCTTTATAATTTTCTTTTTCTACCTCAAAGCTATAGTCATTATTATCGTTATTGCATGCAGACAATAAAGTCACTAAACCCGTTGCGAGTAATGTTTTTTTCATCATTTTTGACTCGAATCATTATCGATATATTACAAATGACTATGTCACTGAAAATTGACAGTATGACGACAGTGCGGTGAAAATTTGATGAAAGCTATAGGTTGTTTTTAGGTCGAATGAAACATGATATTCACAATTTCTCCATATTTGCCTTGATGATTCGGATTTCTGTTATTTTTCTTGAGTTTTTGCCTTAAGTCACACAAGATCGTTGCAAGAAACGGAATTACCTATTGCTAGCAATGATTGGCAGTGACATTAATCACATTCATTTGACACAGAACCTATCTGATGCTCTCAAAATTTTTTATTCAACGTCCCATTTTTGCCTGTGTACTTGCCATTATCGTGATGGCTTTAGGTATTTTTTCGGTTTTAAATTTACCTGTTGAGCGTTATCCCGATATTGCGCCACCTCGTATTTCAGTGTCGACCAGTTATACAGGCGCAGATGCTGAAACGGTTGAAGAAAGCGTGACTCAAGTACTCGAACAACAAATCAAGGGTATTGATCACTTGCTGTATTTTAGTTCGAGTAGTGATTCATCGGGGCGTTCACGAATTAATATCAGTTTTGAAAATGGTACAGATCCTGACACTGCACAGGTTCAAGTGCAAAATAGTATCAATGGGGTGATTAATCGCTTACCGGATGATGTACAGCGCCAGGGCGTGACGGTGAATAAATCTTTGGGTGATACCTTTTTGGTGGTCGGTTTATATGATGAAACGGGTAAAAGTAACAATATCGAATTGGGCGATTATCTTGCAGATCATATAGAACAAGAACTTTCACGCATTGAAGGTGTTGGTGAAGTTGACGTTTTTGGCTCACAATATGCAATGCGTATTTGGCTGAATCCGAATTTACTTCGTCAATATCAACTGATGCCGAGTGATGTTCGTAGTGCAATTGAAGCACAAAATACGCAAGTTGCCGCAGGTGGTGTTGGCGACTTACCCGTTGTTTCAGATCAATATTTAAATGCCAAAGTCACCGCAGGCTCACGTTTACGCACAGTTGATGAATTTAAAAATATTATTGTCAAATCAAATGCTAATGGCAGTTATGTTTATTTAAAAGATATTGCTCGTGTGGAATTGGGTGCAGAAAATTATCAATCCTTTAATAGTATTAATGGTTACCCATCTTCGGGAATGGGTATTTCACTGTCTTCGGGTGCAAATGCATTACAAAGCTCTGCGCTGATTAAAGCGGAGTTGGCAAAAATTTCTGAGAAACTACCAAAAGGTTATAAAATCGTCTATCCACGTGATAACACGCCTTTTGTGCAAGAGTCGATTAAAGAAGTTGTCAAAACATTGTTTGAAGCAGTGTTGTTGGTTGTCATTGTGATGTTTATTTTTTTACAAAGTTGGCGTGCCACACTTATTCCCGCTATTACTGTACCGATTGTAATTTTAGGCACATTTGCTGTGTTGTTTATACTTGGTATGAGTATTAATACGCTGACTTTATTTGCCTTAGTCCTTGCGATTGGTCTGCTGGTCGATGATGCGATTGTGGTGGTGGAAAATGTCGAACGGCTGATGCATGAGCAGAATATGACGGCTAAAGAAGCCTCTATTGCTTCGATGCAGGAAATGACAGGTGCATTGGTAGGGATTACTGTGGTACTCACAGCTGTATTTATTCCAATGGCATTTTTTAGTGGTTCGACAGGTGTAATTTATCGTCAGTTTTCCATTACTTTAGTCGCTGCGATGGCATTGTCACTATTGGTTGCACTGATTCTCACACCTGCACTGTGTGCCATTATTTTAAAACCAAATGTAAAGCCGATGCGTTGGGCAATATGGTTTAACCATCAAATAGAAGGTCTAAAAAATACGTATACGTACGGCATACAAAAAAGTTTTCAGCTGAAATGGATTGTTTTAATACTTTTTGTGGGTCTTATTGCTATTTTTGCATTGATGTATCGCACATTGCCAACGAGTTTTATTCCAAGTGAAGATCAGGGCATGCTCAGTGTACAGTTCCGTTTAATAGATGGAGCACCAATGAGCAATACCCAAGTGATTGGAGAAAATATTCGCAAATATTTCCTTGAGCAAGAAAAACAAAATGTCGATATTGTACTGATTCGTTATGGTCGAAATAATGCGGGTACTGGACAAAATTTAGGTTCAGGCTTTGTTGCTTTAAAACATTGGGATAATCGATTAGGAAGTGATAATTCTGCGCGAGCCATCCGTGCACGTGCTATGAAATTTTTTAGTCAAAATCCTAATGCAAATATTACCGTCAGTTTACCTTCTTCTGTAAATGGTTTAGGTGATAGTGATAGTTTAGATTTTTGGTTGCAAGATATGAATGGGCAAGGACGGAAATATCTCAATCAACAATTTGATGTTTTACAAGTGCAGTCGAAACAGCTTACAACGCTTGAAAATTTAGATAAACGTGCAAATCCTGACAAAGCCAAATTGAAAATTCATATTGACCAAAAGTTGGCAATGGCAAATGGATTATCTCAATCATCAATTAACAGCACATTATCGACAGCATGGGGCGGTTCTTACATTAATGATTTTATTGATCGAGGGCGAATCAAGCGTGTAATGATGCAAGGCGATGCCGAATTTCGTTCAAAACCTGAAGATTTACAACAGTGGACGGTGCGTAATAATTTAAATCAAATGATTCCTTTTAGTAGCTTTTCTACGATAGATTGGGAAGGTGGGCCTGATGTGGTCAATCGATTCCAAGGTTACACTGCAATACAAATGCAAGCTGATACTACAAAGACCAGCAGCTCAGGTCAATCTATGCAAGATGTTGAACGCTTGGTCGCTCAGCAAGATGGACTTGATGTTGCATGGAGCGGCTTGTCATTTGAGGAAAAACAGTCGAGTAGCCAAGCTTTACTTTTATATTTGGTATCTATTGGCTTTATTTTCCTGTGTTTAGCGGCACTGTATGAAAGCTGGAGTATTCCGACAGCTGTGATTGCCGCGATTCCACTGGGTATTGGTGGCAATATTATATTTAGTAAGCTCATGGGCTTTCCCAACGATATTTACTTTCAAATTGCACTTTTGACCACCATTGGACTGTCTTGTAAAAATGCAATTCTGATTGTTGAATTTGCAGCTTTGGCGCAAGAAAAGGGTGCGAGTGCAGTAGCAGCAGCACTTGAGGCAGCAGGTTTGCGTTTACGCCCAATTTTAATGACTTCTCTTGCCTTTGGTGCAGGTGTTCTTCCTTTGGTCTTTGCACTGGGTGCAGGTGCTGCGAGCCGTCAAGAGATAGGCGTAAGCGTATTGGGTGGCGTGATCTTCGGGACAGTTTTGGTCTTGTTATTTATTCCATTTATGTATGTACTTATTCGTAGTTTGTTCAAAACGAAAATAGATCAGCCTATTGGATAAATCCTTTATACTGATGTTGAAATATTCGACATCATTTTATGAAAAGTAGGGCGTTGTGGGACAAGAAAAAAAATTAGCGACTCAAGATGTCATTCGCTTAGAGCGAGATTTAGCGAAGTTTGCCAATATGATGGACTCGGTGGTGCGTATACCTTTCACTAAGCAGGGTGTTGGGGCGGATGCAGCACTCAGTACGATTCCTGTTGCAGGTGATGTAGCAGGCTTTATATTAACCTGTTATGCGGTGTATAAAGCCAAACAAATTGGTGTGCCACAAAGTAAGCTTAATGGGGTGTTGAAACTTGCGGTCATGGATGGAGTTGTGGGGTTAATCCCAATTGTGGGCACGATCTTTGATATTTTTATACGACCCAGTCGCCGTGCTTTAGAAGTCGTACATGATCATATTCGTACTGAATATCAAATTCAGTCTGATGATCATGTCATGCATCCATTTCTACATGAAAAGCTTGAACAAAAACAACAAAATTCAGCCTTTTGGCGCAATCCTATTGTGGCGTGGTTGTGGCTACATATTCCAGATCTCTTGGGACTTATTGTATTGATTTTGATTGGCTTTGCGATGTGGTTTGGACTCAATATACTGTGGGATTGGTATCAGAGTTTTAAGGCAATATGATTGTAAAGTATTGGTCGTTGGTCGACAAAATAGGGTGATGTTATGCAAGACTATATTTCAGCAAATCTTCCAGCCATTGATTTTGATCATACACGTGAATTTTATGCATTTTTAGGTTTTAACTGTGATTATCAATCTGAACAATGGATGATTTTAAGCAAAGAGAGTCTAGTGTTAGAGTTTTTTCATCATCCTCAACTTAATCCAAAAGAGTCATGGTTTAGTGCGTGTTTAAGAACACATGCGATGCATAAAATTTTCCATGTTTGGCAAGCTTTGGATTGGACGCTATTTCCAAATGCAAGAATCACCGCAATAGAGTGTTTAGAGGAAATAGAGCTATTTTGTGTAATCGATCCCAATGGGAGTCTAATACGATGTATTCAATTGGATTGATTTTTATATAAAAAATTACATTTAAAATTTTAGTGTATAACAAAATAAAGCCTCCATTAAAGGAAGCTTTATTGATATGAAAATATTAAAAATGTGAGAAGTGACTTAGGTCTTTGGCTTAATTTACATTCAATTGGCGCAAAGCAGCAACACGTTGTTCAATGCTTGGATGCGTTTGAAATAAAGCAGCCAAACTGAAACCTTGTTCTTTACCTTCAGTAATTGCAAATGCTTTCATTTCTTTTGGCATTTGATCTGGCATGTCAGATTCTGCTTGTAAACGTAACAACGCAGAAATCATCGCTTCTTTACCAGCAAGTTGAGCACCTGCTTCATCGGCACGGTATTCACGTTGGCGTGAGAACCACATAACAATTGAAGACGCTAAAATACCAAATACAATATCAAGTACGATCGTGATTGCAATAAATGCCAATCCCGGAGGTGCATCATCGGCACGACCAAAGACATTACGGTCAATGAAGTCACCGACCACACGAGCAAAGAACATCACAAAGGCATTGACGACACCTTGAATCAGCGCAAGGGTAACCATGTCACCATTGGCAACGTGACCGATTTCATGCGCAAGAACAGCACGCAATTCATCTTGGTTCATACGCTCAAGTAAGCCTGTAGACACGGAAACTAGTGCATTATTTTTGTTCCAGCCTGTTGCAAAAGCATTGGACTGATACGATGGGAAAATACCGACATCAGGCATTTTAATGCCTGCACGCTGAGAAAGCTGAGCAACTTCTTGCAACAACCAAACTTCAGCTTGGCTGCGTGGCGCATTCGGATCAATTAACTCAGTACCTGTGGTTTTTAACGCCATCCATTTGGACATGAACAGCGACACAATTGAGCCGACCATACCAAAGACAAAACATAGCACTAAGAGATTGCTTAGATTAAGACCGCCGGCGCTGTGATAGCTACCTACACCCAGTACAGACAGGATGATACCAGCGATCACAACCACAGCGAGGTTGGTTAGCAAAAACAAACCAATCCGCATCATTGAGAGTATCCTTTTATTAAAAATAATATAGAGTGATTTATAAAAAGTATAAATCTCTAATTAATATGCGGTTTAGCCTTTGAAAATTCAAGAATAATCGAAAAAAACGATGCAGTGATCAGTATAAAGCAGTTGTTTATACCGAGATTACTTCTGTCATGAGGAAATACGTTAGATTAAAAAAAATCGCTATTCTCTTTTAAGGAGAATAACGATAATTTTGAATATATTGATCAATTTAAAAAATATACTCACATCAGATATGTTTAAACGATTTTAGGAATGTAATGAGTAGTTCGCTACTAATTATCGATTGTAATACGTGCAGATGCCGTTGCATGATCTGTCGAGTATGAACTCGGTACATCTGTATACGTCCCATCGGATGAAACAATAATTTGACGTTGTGAATAGTTGTTTGAGCCTGATGTATTATTACGGCTATTGTTATTCGTGTTGCTATTATTGTTTGATGAACCTGAAGCAATAATTTGCCCTTGTGTAGAGGCTGCGAGTGTCTGACTTGCACTGCTACTTAAAGATACACCACTAGAATACAGGTTGGAATAGCGACTGGTCACGCGACGGACATAATCTTGCGTTTCGCGGAAAGGTGGAATCCCGCCATATTTGGCAACATTGCCTTCGCCTGCATTATATCCTGCGAGTGCAAGTGAAGTATTGCCATTAAAGCGTTTCATGAGCCATGCTAAATATTTGGCACCTGCATTAATATTCTGCTGTGGATCAAAAGCATTCGATACATTAAAACGCCGTGCTGTTGCAGGCATCAATTGCATTAAACCTTGTGCACCAACAGGGGAGCGTGCATTGGAGTTAAAACCCGATTCGGTGTGCATAATCGCTTTAATTAAACCTTCAGCAACACCATGAGTCTGTGCAGCTTGACGAATAATAGGGTCATAGGCATTTTTACTGTTGCTATAGCTAGGTAAAACGGCTGATTCAGAATTTCCCCAGTTGTTATAACTGTGAATATTACTATCTGCGTAATAAGTGGCTTTAACCTTGGTCAGCGATTGATCTGAACTTTTTCGGTTGGTGAGTAGTGTGCTGCCATTTTTATCTTTATAGATATACATTTGACCTGCGTAGACAGGTAGGTTCACCGATGTAGCACCGATTACCCCAAAAAACAAAAAATATGAACTTTGAATAAATTTTTTCATTGTAGTAATTAGTTTTAACCTCAACTGACGAGCAGGAGTTTATCAAAGTTAATCTAGAAGAAAAACCTTGATTTAATTTTTACTAAAATATTTTGAAAAAATCAAGTCATAATTGTTGGCTTAATAAGCAAAAAATATTTAATTTATTTTTTAACACAGACTATTGACTTAAGTAAATATATGATTTTAATAGATAAAAATGAGTGATCAAAAAATGATCAATCTAATCAAGACGTCCATTATCTAGGGTCATTAGGCTGTCAAGACCCAAAGAATCCACAAACTTATCCACAGTTTTTGTGGAGAACTGTGGGAAAGTCCAAAAGATAAACAACTTGGTTATTAAGCCAACGAAATTCTAGATCATTGCGTATTGTAAGGGCGAGTTGATGTCAAAAAAATGACAAAATATAGCTTGCCGTAAAAATACATAATCTTTAGATGCTTAGTGTAGTGAAATCGGATAAAATCGTGCGGTATTTTTTTATGGGTAATACTCGTCTATGTACTCGCCAGTTGAGTCCGATCAAGGGTTTAATTTCAAGCCTGAACTACCAGATAGTTCGGCTTATCATCGTCTGTTGAAAAAGCTTCGCCGTCAGGTGGGTCATGCTATTCGTGATTTTAAAATGATCGAAGAAGGTGACAAGGTGATGGTTTGTGTTTCTGGCGGTAAAGACAGTTACACGTTGCTCGACATTATGTTGCAGTTCAAACGCATCTCACCGATTAACTTTGATGTGGTTGCAGTCAATTTAGACCAAAAACAACCCGGTTTTCCTGAAGATGTCCTACCTCGTTATATGGAAGCCAACAACATTCCATATTACATTTTGGAAAAAGACACCTACACCATTACCAAACGCTTAACACCAGAAGGCAAAACCTACTGCGCAGTGTGTTCACGTTTGCGCCGTGGTTCGTTATATGGTTTTGCACAAGAGATTGGAGCAACCAAAGTGGCGCTTGGGCATCATCGTGATGATATATTGGCAACATTCTTTTTGAATCTATTTCATGGCGGTAGCTTAAAAGCGATGCCACCGAAACTGTTGTCTTCAGATAAGAAAAATATTTTGATTCGTCCACTCGCATATGTGGAAGAAAAAGACATCATTAAATATGCAGAAATGCGTAAATTTCCCATTATTCCATGTAATTTATGTGGTTCTCAGGAAAATTTACAGCGTGCCATTTTGAATGACATGCTGCGAGATTGGGATAAGCAACATCCAAAGCGTTTACACAGTATTTTTGGTGCTTTACAAAATATATCACCATCACAATTGGCTGACCGTGAATTATTTGACTTTGAAAAGTTAGATGAGCAACGTGAATTTGATATGAAATGTGATACACAAGAGATGAAAAATCGTCTTGATGTGGTCAATTTGAGCATTGCAGCAGACTAAATTTTTGTGCTTACGCATTTATACATTTCATTAGTCAGGTATTTATTTTAGAGTGAGTGCCTGATTTTTATTTGCATTTTGTTCGATCTTGTAAAATTTGAACACTGCGTGCACAAATCGTTAGCCCAAAGCAAAATTATCATGCTATAACACTAGGCAAGCCAAAAAGCTTCACCCTGATGTTGTTCGGATAGACAACACAATAAATTAAATAAATACATTGAGGAATGATCATGCCTGCATTTTTAACTGATGATTGGTTTGCAACTGTCGAAAAACTTACAGCAGCTGCTGGCGATTTAAATTTGCCACCTGCATTAGCAGGTCTTGCAATTAATCTTGTTGTTGCTGATGCTTCTGGTAATACAGAGCTTGCTTTAGATGGCGGAAAGATTGTTAAAGGTAGTTCTGCAAGTGCTAAAACAACTTTGACTATGGATGCTGAAACGTTACGTAAAGTATTCTTAGAGTTTGATATGGCTGCAGCAATGCAAGCATTCATGACAGGCAAAATCAAAGTTCAAGGTGATATGTCGCAACTTATGGCTTTGCAAACTGCAAAACCAAGCCAAGAACAAAAAGATTTATTCAAGCAAGTTCTTGAGCAAACTGCATAATTAATGCTTTAAATCATTATAGAATTGAAAAAGCTTATCCTGAGAGATAAGCTTTTTTTTGGAAAAAATAGAGCAATTCTATTTGTATTTAAATGTTGTCTAATACAAACATTAAATTTCCAATAGTTTCGGTGTAGTCTTGATGTGTTCAAGGTATGATCGAATACGCGTTACATATTGAACGGCTTGTTTATAGCGTCCATTACTCGCCTGATTTTGCTGTAGGAAATTATACATGGTCATCCAATCATTCGGATTTTTGCCCTGAGCACGGAGACGTTTTTGAATACCATCCACAGCACCTGGCCCCATATTATAAGCGATCAACGCAAACCAGTTACGGTCAGGGTTACGAATATCTGAGTAGCGTGAAAGCATTTGATCAAAATACTTTGCACCACCTTGAATGCTTTGCGCAGGATCAGTACGATTGCTCACACCCATCGCTTTTGCCGTGTTATTGGTCAGCATCATAATGCCACGAACACCTGTGGGAGAAACAGAGTCGGGCTTTAAATAAGATTCTTGATAACCAATGGCTGCCAAAAAGTGCCAATCTAAATCATATTGTTGTGCAGTTTTCTGAAAGCTTGCCTTGTAGATAGGCATACGTTTGCTCAGATCACGCTGAATGATAGTCCAATCTTGCTGCTTAATGGCGTTACGATTATAAAAAGACGCAAGTTGTTGAATGGAACCATTCTGTTTACTTTGGCAAATGAAACCACTTGCTGTATCGGTCAATGGATCTTCACTATTTTTAAATACCCAACTGATATTATTGCTTAGACCATTTTTACTCAGACTATTAAAATCGCCACAGGTTGCTGAAAAACTTGTTAAATTTTTCGCTTCAATGCTTTGATTATCTGCTGTCGTAATAGCAAAACTGGCTTTACCTTGAGCGACCATTTTCAATGCAGTGGCATTGTCAGGTACGGTTTTTAAATCGAGTTTTACATTTAAACTACGCGCATAATTGCTTGCAAGATCATGTGCAAAACCATGTTTAAAACGACCATCCTTAAAAACAATAGAAGGATTGGATACAGCAACAACGGTCAACTTATTTGAGCTGATAACGCTATTGTATTGATTTACTTTTGTTGCATTAATGGTGTGAAAAGGAACAAATAAGCTACTTAATACAAGAATTTTAAGAGGAAGAGGTTTAAGAAATGAGTGAAGGCTAAGCCTTAACCCAGAAGTTGAACTACTGCGCATGTTGTCTCCGCTACAGGTAATTAATGCCCAAAAATTCATCGCTGTGCTAAATGAACTTTTAAAAGTGTTTAAGTACAATAAGGGTGGGCATTCATGGACGTCATTCATAATGACATGTGGGAAATATTTGTAGAAAAGCTACAAAAATAAATAGTAATGTTACTAAAACTGTCGCACATAATACTGGTTGTTTTTTAGCTTGTCAAATTTTGTACAATTTTACGTGAAAAATGTAGATATAAGTATTTGATTTTAAACTATAAAAATAATTGTCGATTTTATTATTTGAAATCAGGTATAACATCAGATATCAAGTAAACATATATAATATTGATCACAGTGCCGATTATGAAATCAAACTTAATAACCAGAGCAGGGCATGACTTGCTCGCCGCTGAATTAAAGCGCCTTTGGCATGATGAAAGACCTGAGATTACTCAAAAAGTAAATTGGGCGGCAAGTCTCGGCGATAGATCAGAAAATGCAGATTATCAATATAATAAACAAATACTTAGGAAAATTGATCGTCGTGTGCGTTATTTGGGCAAGCGTTTGGAAGAATTACGTATTATTGATTTTTCACTTGAACAAGAGGGTAAGGTTTATTTTGGCGCTTGGGTCGATATTGAAAATGATGTGGGTGATGTCAAAACATTGCGTGTTGTCGGTGTCGATGAAATTTATGATCATCATCCGCAACATATTTCTATTGATTCACCTATGGCTCGGGCTTTGTTGTCGAAACAAGTCGATGATGAAGTTGAGGTCATGACACCCTTAGGTAAAAAGCGTTGGTATATCAATTCAATTCGTTATACCGAGAATTAAATTGTCAGAATGATGTTTAAATTGTTTTAAATTTACTCACTTGATTCGAAAGTATGTGAAAGTATTTGCTTATTATCGAAATTATTTATATGATGTCGCCCATGGAAGCGTGGCAGAGCGGTTGAATGCACCGGTCTTGAAAACCGACGAGGGTGTGAGTCCTCCGTGAGTTCGAATCTCACCGCTTCCGCCAAATTCGAAAAATCCTGATCATTGATCAGGATTTTTTTTACTTAAACTTTATTCATTAATAATTGTCGTAATTAAATTCAAATCCCTATTTTTTGCTTTTTAGCAAAAATTGATAGTGATTAAGTTAAAAACAGTAAAAATAGCAGTAAGATTTTTGACACTTATATGTGTGATTTTTATGGTTATACAGGTAATAAGTAAACTGCAATATTAATAAATAAAATAATTTTAAGTGGATAAGTGTTTAAGATTTTGAGCTTGAATTAATAATATGGTTTTTTATGCGTATTAGGAAAAAAATTACAGGCTGATATTGATCAAAATTCAGATCATTGTATAAAAAACGAATAATTGTCTTATAAATGGAACAATCTGTCTTATTCAAAAGGCTGACCTAAACCGCAAAAGGTTATAAAATTCACGCAATAGCTCAATAACCTCTGCGATTTCTTATGAAAGTTTTACATATCGATTCAAGTATTATGGGTGATGCATCAGTTTCACGCCAATTGACTCAACAAATTATTGCACAAGTACAAGCAAAACAAGCGGATGCGCAAGTTGAGTATTTGGATCTTGCAAAACAAGATATCCCACACTTGACGACTGAAATTTTAATGGGTCAAAACGCTGAACAAACAGCATTGGGTGGTCAAATTTTGCAGCAATACCTTGATGCAGATGTGATTGTTGTCGGCGCGCCAATGTATAACTTTGGTTTACCATCGCCATTAAAAGCATGGATCGACCGTATTAGTATTGCAGGTAAAACATTTAAATATACAGAAAATGGCCCTGTAGGTTTAGCTGGCGAGAAAAAAGTTTATATCGCAAGTAGCCGTGGTGGAGTATATGGTGATGACAGCGCACTTGATTTCCAAGAAGGTCTATTAAAAACTGTGTTTGGTTTTACGGGCGTGACGGATGTGACTGTCATTCGTGCTGAAGGCGTGAACATGGGCGCAGAAGCGAAAGAAGCTGCATTGGCAAATACAACGGCTCAAATTCAAGCTATTTAAATTTAATTGCGTTGAAAAATTTATAGAATAAAAGCAGCTTTAAAAGCTGCTTTTATTCTTTGTATTTAAAGCGAGGTTTTATGTATCGATTTTTATGAAGATTTTAACTTGCAAGCTCTACTTCATTGATGATTAAGTCTACACCTGTTGCCGCTTTAATTTGTTCAAGTGTGACATTTGATGCAAGTTCAATCAATTTCACACCTTCAGCCGTAATATCCATCACGCCCAATTCAGTAATAATACGATTAACCACGCCTTGACCTGTTAATGGCAAACTGCAATGTTTGACAATTTTAGGGCTGCCATCTTTTGCGCTATGTTCCATCAGCACCACAATTTTTTGTACGCCTGCAACCAAGTCCATCGCACCGCCCATGCCTTTGACTTTCTTGCCCGGAATCATCCAATTGGCAAGATCACCTGTTTCAGAGACTTCCATTGCACCCAAAACTGCAATATTGACATGACCACCACGGATCATGGCAAACGATTCTGAGCTTGAGAAAAATGCTGCACCTTGACGTGTCGTCACGGTTTGTTTACCTGCATTAATCAGATCAGCATCTACGGTTTCTTGCGTTGGAAATTCACCAATGCCCAATAAACCATTTTCTGACTGTAGCCAAACATTGACACCTTCAGGAATATAATTGGCAACCAAAGTCGGTAAACCAATACCTAAATTGACATAAAAACCATCTTCAAGTTCGAGCGCAGCACGTTGCGCCATTTCATTGCGAGTCCAAGCCATGATTTAAGCCTCCGTTGCTTTTAAAGTCAGTTGTTCGATGCGTTTTTCAGGTGTGCTATTGAGCACAATACGATTGACATAAATACCCGGTAAATGAATATCATCTGGGTCAATTTCACCAATTTCGACAATCTGCTCGACTTCCACAATCGTAAATTTCCCTGCCATTGCACAGTCAGGATTGAAGTTACGTGCTGTTTTACGGAACACTAAATTACCCGCTTTATCTGCTTTATAGGCTTTGACTAAGGCAATATCGGCATTGAGCGAATGTTCTAAAATATAATTTTTACCGTCAAATTCACGGGTTTCTTTGCCTTCAGCGATTAGCGTACCGACACCTGTTTGCGTGTAAAATGCAGGAATGCCTGCACCGCCTGAACGTAATTTTTCTGCAAGTGTACCTTGTGGCGTGAGTTCAACTTCAAGTTCACCATTTAAGTATTGGCGCTCAAATTCTTTATTTTCACCGACATAAGAGGCGATCATTTTTTTAATTTGTTTGGTTTCAAGCAATTTACCTAAACCAAAACCATCAATGCCGGCATTATTTGAAATGCATATTAAGCCTTTCACACCTGTTTCTTGTAATGCATCAATCAGCGCTTCGGGAATACCGCATACGCCAAAACCGCCAACTGCAATAATTTGATTATCGGCAACGATATCTGCCAATGCAGCTTGTGCATTTGCGACAACTTTATTCATCCTGATCACCTTGAGTCCTTGTATGACTTTTATTATTAGCAATGCTGAATCAGTTTTAGAAATTGAATATTTTAAAGACGCGATTAAAAAAACTCATTAATCTAAAAATGATGTCTGAGCATAGTATTTATAAACTCGGCTGAGGCATTCGAAAGTTCCGCATCTTTTTGATAAATAATCCCCACAGGTGGCGGAATTTCACCATCGACCAACTCAATTAAAACATTCTGCTGTTGATCAATAAAATTTTGAAAGCGTCGTGGAATAGCACTGACGCCCATGCCAAAAGCGACAAAGTGAGACAGAGAACTAATCTGATGGCATTCCACTTTTAAATCTAAAATCATCTGATTTTTATGACAGTTTTCTTCAATAATATGTCGAATAATAGAAGGGTTTTGTAAAGTGATAAAAGGATGTACGCAGAGCTGTTGCCAAGTGACGCTTTTTTGCTGTGCAAGCGGATGATCTTTTGGAACTAAGGCAAGAAAATCCTCTTGAAAAAGTGGCTGAAAAATTAATTGATGATTGACAGGTGGTTCAAAGCAAATACCAATTTCAAATATACCTTGTTGCACATTTTCAATGATTTTTTCATTGGTCACATCATGAATTGAAAAACTGATATTGGGATGTTTTTTGGAAAATTCATGCATCACTGCAGGCAAAACGGCGTGAGTGGCGAAGGGCATAGAGGCAATATTCAGCGTACCCCGATGTAATTTAAAACGTTGTTTAACGTCTTTTTCCATATCTTCCCAATTTGCCAATAATTTTTTGGCATAGGGAATTAAGGACTGCCCCTCAAGGGTTAAATCTACACGGCGTGTATTGCGTTTAAACAGTTTACCTCCCAATTCTTCTTCTAAACTTTTAATGCTCAGACTTAAAGCAGATTGGCTTAGACATAATTCTTCCGCAGCATTGGCATAATTTAATGTACGTGCGAGGACTAAAAAGGCCTTTAATTGTTTAAGCGTCATGCTTACTTGATCCTTTGTCATCGATTTAGAGTCAACAATTTGAGTCAACATCTAGATTTAATCGGCTCAATGATTATGCCATTTATTAGCAAAATCAGCGAGTCATTGCTGAGCTTCTTAAGGCTAATCGCGTATAAATCGATGCAAAATAGAAACAAAAAAATTCGAAAGTTAAAACATTGGATTTATTCAAAGTGAATGCTGCTATTTATTTATATTTAGAAATATAAATGCACAAATTTTTAATACATTTTTTCTGAATGATTTAGCTTTTCATATTCTATTTTTGATTCATTTTTTATCTCTAAAAGATACTAAAATAATTTAACAATATGATTTTAATTTAAATATTTTTAACGTGATTGATCATGTAATACAAAAGTCGATGATGCGACAAAGTATTGTGTCGTAAAAGGATAAGTCTATGTCGTCAAATGTAAAGTGGGGCTGTTGAGAGTGTTGTAGTTTTAAGTCAATGCAGTTGAAGTACTGAAAATAATCAAAAGATGGATAGGGAAATGACATTGACTAAAGCTATACGTTTCTATGAAACAGGAACTCCTGATGTATTGCGTTATGAAGACGTTGAAGTTGGTGAGCCGGGTGTGGGCGAAGTACGTATCCGCCATGTTGCCGTAGGTTTGAACTATGCCGACACTTATTTCCGTAATGGGACGTATAAAATTCCAATGCCAAATGGCATGGGCGTAGAGGCATCAGGTGTCGTAGAGCAAGTCGGTGAAGGCGTGACCAATGTAAAGATTGGTGACCGTGTAACTTATACAGGATTTATCAATACTTTAGGTGCATATAGCGTGGAAACCATTGTTCCTGCAAATGCATTGATTCAGTTACCTGAAGGTATTTCATGTGAAACTGCAGCGGCAATGACGATGCGTGGTTTGACTTCTGCTTATTTGATGCGCCGTATTTATGACTTTAAAGCAGGCGACTCAATCCTTCTACATGCAGCAGCAGGTGGTGTAGGTCTGATTGTTGCACAATGGGCGAAATTGCTTGGTTTAACCGTGATTGGTACAACATCTTCAGAAGAAAAAGCAGCGATTGCACGTGCGCATGGTTGTGACCATGTCATTAATTATAGTCATGAAAATGTGGCTGAACGTGTACGTGAATTGACGGGTGGTGTTGGTGTAAGCGTTGTATTCGACAGCGTAGGTAAAGACACCTTTATGTCATCTTTAGACTCACTTAAACGCCGTGGTTTATTGGTGTGTGTGGGTACGGCTTCAGGTGCAATTCCCCCATTTGATCCAGTGTTATTGGCAATGAAAGGTTCATTGTTTGTGACTCGTCCTGCGCTCGCAGACTATATTGCTGACCCTGCTGAAAAACAAGCATTAGCCAATGAGCTTTTTGATCATGTCAGTAGCGGTCGTATCAAGATTGAAATTAATCAGCGCTATAAACTCGAAGATGCAGTACAAGCACATCTTGATTTAGAAGCACGTAAAACCATTGGATCATCTATTTTTGTGATCTAAGTTTTGCTAGAAAGGATTTCTTATGCAAATTAAACAACTTACTTGCAATATCGGTGCAGAATTAAGCGGTATGAACTTGGCGGATGCCATTCATGATGACGCGCTGTTTACTGAAATTCGTAGTCAACTTTTACAGCATCGAGTTTTATTTTTACGTGATCAAAATTTGACACGTGCTGAACATGTCGCTTTTGCAGAGCGCTTTGGTCAGCTTGAAAATCATCCTGCGTTAGGAAGTCATCCTGAATATCCAGGTTTAGTGCAGATTTATAAAAGTCCAGATAGCCCGATTGACCGTTATGAAAATGCATGGCACAGCGATGCAAGCTGGCGTCAAATTCCTCCGATGGGCGCTGTATTACGTTGTGTCGAGTGTCCAACGGTGGGTGGCGATACCATGTGGACCAATATGGTGATGGCATATAATAATCTGCCAGAAGACATCAAAGTTAAAATTGCAGATTTACGTGCTTACCACAGTATTGAAGCGAGTTTTGGTGCGGCAATGCCAGTTGAAAAACGTTTAGAGCTGAAGGCACGTTTTCCTGATGCAGAGCATCCAGTAGTACGTACACATCCAGAAACAGGTGAAAAGATTCTATTCGTTAATTCATTTACGACACACTTTAGTAATTATCACACGAAAGATCGTGTACGTTTTGGGCAAGATGCGAACCCAGGTGCAGCAGATTTATTACGCTATTTAATTACTCAAGCTTCAATTCCAGAGTATCAAGTTCGTTGGAGTTGGGAGCCGAATAGTATTGCAATTTGGGATAACCGTAGCACACAGCATTATGCGGTGATGGATTATTCTGCTTGCCATCGAAAAATGGAACGCGCAGGCATGATCGGTGACGCGACATATTGATCATCGATTAAGTACGAACTGAGTGAATGGAACACTCATTTTAAAGGATTAAACGTCTACGGACGAAAAGGAGATAGACATGCAATTTTTAGATGATTCTTTGCACCCAGAAAATATGGATAAAGTGGTCATTACGGTAGCACCGTATGGCCCAGAGTGGATGCCTGCGGATTTCCCTGAAGATATTCCTGTGACGATGGAAGAGCAAATTGCCAAAGCTGTAGAATGCTACGAAGCGGGTGCAACCGTTTTACATTTACATGTACGTGAGTTGGATGGTAAAGGTTCAAAGCGTTTATCTAAGTTCAATGAACTGATTGCTGGTGTACGTGCTGAAGTGCCTGACATGATTATTCAGGTGGGTGGTTCAATTTCGTTTGCACCTGAAAGTGATGGTGAAGCGGCTGTGTGGCTAAGTGATGACACACGTCATAAATTGGCTGAGTTAGATCCAAAACCTGACCAAGTCACGGTTGCGGTAAATACTACGCAAATGAATATTATGGAGCTTTTATATCCTGAATATTTAAAAGGTACGTCACTTGAGCATCCTGCAATTCAAGCAGCTTATGCAGAAATGACGGTTCCTGCGGGACCTGAATGGTTGATTGAACACTTGAAGCGTTTAGCAGCAAATGGTATCCAACCACATTTCCAACTGACGGGTATGCATGGTTTGGAAACGCTTGAACGTATGGTGCGTAAAGGTCAATACATGGGTCCAATGAATTTAACTTGGATTGGTATTGGCGGTGGTTTTGATGGTCCAAATCCATTCAACTTCTTTAACTTCCTGAACCGTGTTCCAGATGGTTGTACATTGACTTCAGAATCATTGCTGAAAAATGTATTACCGTTTAATACCATGTCTATGGCAATGGGTATGCATGCACGTGTGGGTAATGAAGATACAATCATCAACCACAAAGGTGAGCGTTTCGGTTCGGTTGATCAGATCAAACAAACAGTGCGTATTGCACATGAATTAGGTCGTGATATTGCGAGTGGTCAAGAAGCACGTGAAATTTACCGTATAGGTGTGCAGTACAATAGTATTGAAGAAACCTTATTGGAGAATGGCATGGCACCGAATCGTGTTGCAGGTCAAAAAGGCGTACCACAACGTAAATGATGTAAAGCCTGAGTCATAAGGATATAGGGCTCTAGTTGCAACAAAGAGGCGGGGATAAGTGTTTTGGCTAAAACGATCCTCGCTTTTTAGGTTCTACAATAAACATTATAAAAATACATGGAGGTTGTATGAATGCACATCAAGCATTAGATGCACAGACGGATACATCAATGGGTATTCCTCGTCGTTATGCATGGATTGTTTTTGCACTCACATTTGGTTTACTGATTTCAGACTATATGTCTCGTCAGGTTTTAAATGCGGTCTTTCCACTATTAAAGAGTGAATGGATGCTGACGGACAGTCAACTCGGTTGGCTCAGTGGTATTGTGGCATTGATGGTGGGACTCTTAACTTTACCATTGTCATTTTTAGCCGATCGTTTTGGTCGAGTGAAAAGCTTAACCATTATGGCTGTGCTATGGAGCCTAGCAACTTTAGGTTGTGCACTTGCAGAAAATTATGGGCAAATGTTTACGGCTCGTTTCTTGGTTGGTGTCGGTGAGGCTGCTTATGGCAGTGTGGGTATTGCTGTTGTTATGGCAATTTTCCCGAAAGAAATGCGTGCAACTTTAGCGAGTGCCTTTATGGCAGGCGGTATGTGCGGTTCTTTCTTTGGTATGGCTTTCGGTGGTGTACTTGCTGAACATTTTGGTTGGCGTTGGGCATTTGGTGGTATGGCTGCATTTGGCTTAATGCTCGCATTGTTGTACCCAATTGTGGTGAAAGAGAAGAAAATTAATCCATCGGGTCAGGCATATACCAAAGAGCAACAACCGATTAAAGTGAAGAATGCACTAAAAACACTGTATTCGTCTCACACTGTTATTGCAACTTATATTGGGAGTGGCTTACAGCTCTTTGTTGCGGGTGCGATTATGGTTTGGATGCCAAGTTATTTGAATCGTTACTATGCGATGCCGACAGATAAAGCGGGAATCGTTGCTGCGATTATTGTGCTGGGTGGTGCTATAGGTACAGTGATTTGTGGCATGTTATCCGATCGTTTAGGGCGTAAACGTGCCGATCGTAAAACGAGTTTGGCGATTGCCTTTTGTCTAGGAAGTTGTTTATTACTTTCAGCTGCTTTTGCTATTCCAACAGGTACAGCGCAAATCGCTTTGCTGTGTCTAGGCATATTTATTGTGATTGGAACCAACGGTCCATCTATGGCGATGGTTGCAAATTTAACCCATCACTCAGTACACAGTTCTGCTTTTGCGACATTAACCATTGCCAATAACTTATTGGGTATCGCACTTGGACCATTAGTGATTGGTAAACTTTCAGATCATGTGGGTTTACATGACGCATTTCAGCTTATGCCACTCATGAGTATTTTATCTGCTGCGTTTTTTTTCTATGCAAAACGTCATTATCACAATGATATTACACGCTTAACAGAACAAGGTTTATTGCCACCGAGCGCACCGCAGCAACATAAATAGGATACCTAATGATGTCACGTATTTTAAGCATAAATGTTTTTTTTGATTTTATTTGTCCTTGGTGCTTAATCGGTAAGCGCCAATTACAAGTGGCATTACTCAAATTGCAGGAAAGTCATCCTGATGTTGAGGTGGTTTTAACATGGCGTGGTGTGCAGTTATTGCCGCACATTCCCGTTGAAGGTGTGCCATTTGATGCATTTTATCAGCAACGTTTGGGCAGCCCTGATGCGGTACGGATGCGTCAAGCACAAGTTCGCCAAGCGGCACATGCTGTAGGTGTAGACATTGATTTTTCTAAAATTAAATTGATGCCCAATACGGCTAAAGCCCACCAACTTTTAGCTACGGCTGTTCAAGTCGGTACAGCAGCGCAAATTGATCAATTGCTTGAGCGTTTATTTTCAGCCTATTTTCATTTATCCGAAGATTTAGGGGATAGCGAAAATTTGCTGAAAATTGCTCAGTCTTGTGGTTTTGCGACAGATGACATCAACAATGCATCGGGGCAACTCGATCAACCCTTTGATTCAGCAAATACAGGATCGAATGGTGTTCCTTATTTTATTTTTAATCAACGTTTAGCGGTTGCAGGAGCACATCCCGCAGAGACATTGTACACAGCAATGCTTGAGGTACTCGTAACACAAGGATAGGTCACATGATAGCTCGATTTCAGGTTCCTCAGGACAAAATACCTGCGACTGGTGCAAGAGCATTTTTGAAAGTCGATGAAAAATTTCTCGTACTTTTTAATATAAATGAACAGTTTTATGCCATTGATGACAGTTGCCCACATCAGGGTGCTTCATTATTTAGCGGCAAGCTTGATGGTAAAGCCATTCAGTGCTGTGCACACGGTTTAAAATTTGATTTAGAAAGCGGTTATATGTTGAATTCGACACATCTGAGAATGACCTCTTATCCTGTTGAAGAAGTTGGGACGGATGTTTTTATTGTGATGGACTCGGGAGCGTAAAATGACGAATACCATGAATTTGAGTCAGCGTACTCGTGAGTTAATGCCGGGTTTCATTGTCAGCGCTGTCGTGGCTGCCGCTGCATGTTTTTTATCAGAACATTATGGCGCACCGGTCATGCTGTTTGCTTTACTGCTTGGGATGGGCTTGAACTTTCTTGCCGATGATACCAAGTGTAAAGCAGGCATTGAATTTACCGCACGTACAGTTTTACGGGTTGGGATTGCATTGCTTGGTATGCGCATTACCCTGAGCCAAATTACCGCTTTAGGTTGGCAACCGATTGCATTGGTTTTAACCTTGGTAGCCGTGACCATTACAGTATCAATTGTTGTAGCAAAAATGCTCGGTTTTGAACGTTCATTTGGTATGTTAACGGGTGGTGCAACAGCCATTTGCGGTGCATCAGCGGCTTTAGCTTTGTCTGCGGCTTTGCCGAATCATCCACAAAAAGAAAAAGCGACTTTATTTACCGTCATTGGCGTGTCTGCATTATCTACTTTGGCGATGATTGTTTATCCAATGATTGCAAATTGGCTAGAGTTATCTCCACAACTCGCAGGCGTGTTTCTAGGTGCGACCATTCATGATGTTGCACAGGTGGTTGGTGCAGGTTATAGCATGTCGACTGAAACAGGCGATACTGCAACGGTTGTTAAACTGATGCGTGTAGCCATGTTACTTCCAGTGATTATTTGTGCTGCGATGTTTACCCGTATGCAAGGCGCAGAAACGGGTGGAGAGCGACCACCATTATTGCCGTGGTTTGCCGTTGGTTTTTTAATTTTGGCATGTATTAACAGTACAGGTTGGGTGCCAACTGTTGTTCAAGGTGGCGTTAATGAAATGTCACGTTGGGCGTTGATTATTGCAATTAGTGCATTGGGCATGAAAACACGCATTAAAGAATTAGCTTCAGTCGGTATTAAGCCTATTTTATTCATGGTGAGTGAAACGATCTTCCTTGTGGTTTTAGTTGTGTTGTTAATGCGTTGGTGGTTTTAATTGAGATTACATTTTTAAAAAAAATTAAATATTGGTATGTTTCCCCCTCCAAATGGTTTGTTTCTACATTTGGAGTTTTTTTTATTTGAGAAGTGATCAGTTGATCAAAATAGACAACAAAAAAGACTTGGATTGTTAAAATCCAAGTCTTTTTAAATTCTGAGTTTATTGAGCGAATTAACCTAATAATGCTTTATTGTTATTACGCCAATTGATTGGTGCGATACCAAATTGGCTAATAAACCAACGTGTAAAAGAACTCGGTGTTGAGTAGCCTAAAATATCCGAAACTTGACCCAATGAGTAATTCAAATTTTGTAAATAACGGAAGACTAAATTGCGTCTAACATCATTGATTAAATGGCTAAAACTGGTTTTATAAACTTCTAAACGACGTTGTAAAGTACGAACATTCATACCATGCGTTTGTGCAATTTGATCAATGGTGGCACGGCCCATAGGTAGCAATAAATAGATACTTTTACGAATATCAAAAATCATTGAAGATTCTCGATCATCGGGCAAAATATCAAGGAAGCGTTGTGCATGTTCAGCCATGGCGGTATTGGCTTGTGGATTGGCTGTATCAAGTTCAGCAGTTGTACAGACGATGCCATTGAACTCACTACCAAACTCAAGCGAACAACCAAAAACACGTTTATGCGCAGATAAATCTTTTGGTGCATTATGCGTAAAGTGGATACTGAGAGGACGCCATTTGTTAGGCAAAAGGGCAGCACAAAAGCGATGCATAATACCCAAAGCTAATTCAGTCGATTGGCGACTATACGGTGATTCTGTAGAAATCACCTCTTCGCGAATAATGACTGTATTACCGACTTCTTCAATATAAATTGCGAGAGAGTTATTAATGAAATTGCGATAGCGAACAATGGTTTGAATCGCATCACGCAAAGTGTGTTGATAACTGAGCAATAGGCTGATTTCACCAAAATCGGAAATTTGGCGTTGTTCTGCCATATATAAACCAAAAGATTCACAACCACTGATTTGTGCGGATTGTTCAAGCAATGCAATCGCTTTATCGACAGGAATACGTTGCTTTGAATCATACAGTTGCGTTTGGCATAGTCCGACATTGGACAACAATGGATAAGGATTGATGTTGAATTGCTGCGTGACGTCTAAATAGTTTTTTAGAACGGCAGTATGCGCAAGAGGAACCATCTTGTTATCTCCTTGTTTTTAAATTAACCAATCCTTGATTAATTCATTTATAAATGATGCGATCGTTTAGATAGAACTATTTTGTGATCGAATCAGCTTAAATCTTGAAGTCATAATATACACATATTTTAATCTAAAAATCCTACTTTTGATTATTAGAATTTCCTGAGTGAGTTATTCAATACTTTTATATACATTGTCATTAAAAGATAAGTTAATGTCGCCTAAAGTGTATTTTAAAAAAAGTTGAAACCGTATTGTTGATGTGAAATGGAATTTACTTTTGCTTCTTATATGAGCATGTTCTCAGGGTATAGAGATGGAAAAAATTTTCACACAAGCAACCGTTTTGATTATTCCGGGTTTAAGAGATCACGTTGCAGAACATTGGCAAACTTTACTTGAAGCTCGACTTGAAAAAGTACGTTCAGTGCGACCTCTACAGATTGATAAATTAAATTGTGCGAAGCGTGTTGAAGCGATCCAAGCGGAGCTTGATCAAATTACAGGCCCTGTGATTTTGGTTGCACATAGTGCTGGTGTACTGATGACAATACATTGGGCTGTAAAATATCAACATAATATTCAAGGTGCATTGTTGGTGACACCGCCCGATTTAAATCAGAGTTGGCCTGAAAATTACCCAAGCCCTGAAACTTTACGTCAAGAGGGGTGGGATCCAGTTCCTATGCAAGTTTTACCATTTCCAAGCATTGTAGTGGGAAGCAGTAATGATTACTTAGCAAGTGCAGATGTTGTTGAAGCTATGGCAAAAGCATGGGGTTCTGAGTGGGTCAATATGGGTGAAGTAGGACATTTAAACCCTGCAGCAGGTTTTGGTTATTGGTCACAAGCTGAAGAATTTATTCGTCAACTTGATCAAATATAAAGAGATTAACGTGTAAGGCCCTTGGGCTGAAGATATCGTCATGGGTTAATTCAGCCATTTTTTTAAAATAGTTAAAATATAAGACCAAGTCATCATTAAAAATAACCGAGTGGGTGATTTAAATGTGAAATAGCACATTTGAAACAGCCTATTTAAATTTTAAGCCAAAGGATGGCTTTTAAGATTAAACGCATATAGCACGTAGATATGCATATCTTTTAGTTGTAAGTAATTATCTGTTGTTTTTGTTCATAATTTTTTAGTGTTATCTCATGGTTCGCACTTCTGCAAACCGGCCGAAAATACATCATATCTATATGGAGATGATATGGTTACTCAGCATTTATTTTTACAAAAAAAGTATCCTTCTATTTTAACAATGCGCCACCTGAGCATTTGCATTGGTTTAGTTTTAACTAGTTCAAATGCTTCAGCATTTAGTTATGACATCAATAAAGATTGGAAATTTGAAACCAATACCAATTTAAGTATAGGACAAAGCTTTAGTACTCAAGACCCCGATGGTGCTTTGTTATATAAGCCTGATGCGCTCAGTATTGGTAAAGAGGGTTCAAGTGTCGACATCAATGGTGATAATGGTCGAGCGAACTTTGAAAAAGGTGATCCTATTTCACAAGTGGTGAAAGGTTTAACCGAATTTAAACTGAATGGTAAGCAACAAGGCGCAGTACTCAGCGCAAAATATTGGTATGACCATGCCTATGAAACAGGCAAAGGCGATTTCACTACATTTGATGATTCAGCTTGGCCAAGATTGGTCAAGTTTAAAGGTATCGATTTATGGGATGCATATATTTGGAAAAATTTTCAATTTGAGAACTCAAAAAGCCTTGATTTAAAACTCGGTAAACATGCTTTAAATTGGGGGAAATCACAGTTTTTCCAAAATGGTCTAAATTCTGTGAGTGCATTTGATTATGCTGCAATGAACCGCCCAGGTGGTGATGTTAAAGAACGTATTATTCCTGTAGAAATGTTCTCATTTGTTGCAGGCTTAACAGAAAAAACCAAAATTGAAGGTTTTTATCAATTTAAATTTAGACCTTCAGTGGTTGATGGTTGCGGTACATTTTTTGAAATCTCAGATGTCTTTGCTGAAAATTGTGGGCCATTATTGATTGGTGGACCAGGCTTTACAACGGATCAGGCAATCAATGGACCACTTGATTTTACAATTGCTCGTGCGCCTAGTGAGTATGCAAAAGATAGTGGTCAATATGGTCTTGCAATAAAACAAACCATTCCAAGTTTAAACAATGCAGAGCTTGGTGCCTATTATGCAAATTATCACAGCCGTATTATGCACTTTGATGGTATTGCGGTAACAAAGCCGGGTGTTACTAATTATCATACAGCTCGGATTCTTTCTGTTTATCCTGAAGATATTGAAATGTATGGTCTGAGTTTGACAGGTAAAGTGGGTAAAACGGCAATTTTCAGTGAACTCAACTATAAACCTGATATGCCACTGCATTTTAATAGTACCGATATGGTCTATGCACAGGCTCTATCTAATGACACACCATTGACTGCGGCGGGTGAAACTTTAGCACTCGGTGAGCGAATTAATGGTTTTGCACGTGTACCTGTTACGCAATTTACTTTAGGCGCTGCGAATACGATTCCAAATATACTTGGGGCGAATGGATTGTCGCTAGTCGGTGAGTTGGGCGTGAATCATATCGGTGATACAGATCAGTATCATTTTGGTCGCAGTGGTGCATTTGGTCGTAGTGGATTATCGACAGGAGCTTATGATCCTGAAAAATTAGATACCTACTGTATTGCACCTAAAACAGGACAACTGTCTGAGGGTGAAATTGATGAGCTCAACACAAAATATTGTAATGATAAGGGATTTTTTGAAAAATGGTCTTTTGGCTATCGTGTACGTGGTGCATTGAGTTATAACGATTTATTGCCACAAACCACGGTTACGCCAAGTTTAATGTTTCGTCACGATGTGAGTGGCTATGGTCCTAATTTCCAAGAAGGGCAAATGGCAGTGAGTGCAGGAATCTCTGCAACGTATCAAAAGAAATATATCACAGAGCTTTCATATACTAACTTCTTTGGCTCAAATGAATTTAGCGTTTTAGATGACCGTGATTTTGCATCGTTGGTTTTTAAAATGAATTTCTAGGATTTTCATATTTATTTTTAAAAACCGAGAGTATTTAGATGCTCTCGGTTTTTATTTATTGAGTAGATTAGGATGTTCTAAAATTTATTGATTGTGATCAAATGATAAAGATTTGACGTGAAATGATAAGTGAGTATGTGAACATTACGCTAATTTAACTGCCAATTCGGGAAGAAATGATGCACAGAAATTTAAAAATAAGTGCATATGGCTAGAAAAGGATGCAGTAATGAATGGAAATATGATGTCTCAACCGCTTTTAATCAGTAGCTTGATTGAGCATGCACAAAACTACCATGCAGATACTGCCATTATTTCAAAAAATACGAATGGTTCAATGACGCAGAGTAATTGGGGCGAAATCGCTAACAATTCAAAACGCTTTGCCAATGTACTTAAAACATTCAACTTATCTGCAAGTGATCGTGTGGCAACCATTGCTTGGAATAACCATCGTCACTTAGAAATTTGGTATGGAATTTCGGGCAGTGGTTATATTTGTCATACCATTAATCCACGTCTTTTTCCTGAGCAGCTGACTTTTATTATTAATGATGCCGATGACAAAGTTCTGATTTTTGACAAGACTTTTTTAAATTTAGTCCTTTCAATTAAAGCAACGCTACCATCTGTAGAACATTATATTTGTCTTGATGCTTATGATGAAGCGATCAAAACAGCATTCCCTGAAGTACAGTTTTATGATGATTTAATTGCCACGCAATCAAATCATTTTAATTGGCCAATGTTTGAGGAAACTAGAGCCAGTTCATTGTGTTATACCTCAGGTACGACAGGTAATCCAAAAGGGGTTTTGTATAGCCATCGTTCAACGGTATTACACAGCTATGCCGTAAGTTTGCCTGATTCATTTAAATTGTCTGCAAGTGATCGAATTTTACCAGTTGTTCCTATGTTCCATGTCAGTGCATGGGGCACGCCATATGCGGCTGCAATGGTGGGGTGTAGTTTAGTCCTTCCTGGGCCAATGTTAGATGGTGCAAGTTTGGTTCAATTGATTGATGATTATCAAGTGACAGCAGCACTCGGTGTACCGACTATTTGGCAAGGTCTACTCAATGCGGCACAGCAGTCAGGTACGCAACTTGAAAGCTTGAAGCGCAATGTTGTGGGTGGTGCATCATGTCCACCATCGATGATTAAAACCTTCAAAGATGTATATGATTGTGAAACCATTCATGCATGGGGAATGACTGAAACGAGTCCATTGGGCTCAGTCAATCAAATGAAAGCCAAGCATTTAATATTGTCAGAAGAAGAACAATTTAAAAGCCGTTTCTCACAAGGTCGTCCACCTTTTGGCGTAAAACTGCGTATTACTGATGCAGAAAATAGCACCAATGAAATACAACGTGATGGCAAAACAGCAGGCAATTTACAAATTCAAGGGCATTGGATTGTCGATACCTATTTTGGTAAAGACCAATCGGCATTGACCTCAGATGGTTGGTTTGATACGGGTGATATTGCGACGGTAGATCAAGATGGTTATTTGAATATTAGTGACCGTTCAAAAGATTTAATTAAGTCAGGTGGTGAGTGGATTTCATCGGTAGAGCTTGAAAATATTGCCATTGCCCATCCTGAAATTGATATTGCTGCGGTGATTGCAGCAATACATCCAAAGTGGGATGAACGTCCAATTTTGATTGCCAAAAAATCGCTAGAAAGTCAATTAACAGAAGAAGATGTACTCGATTTTTACATCAATAAAATAGCCAAGTGGCAAATTCCAGACAAAGTTATTTTTGTTGATGCGATGCCTTTAGGTGGGACAGGTAAAATTTTGAAAAAAGATTTACGCGATCAATATAACGCCGTGTTGCTTGAAGCTTAAGGCTCAGAAAAATTTAGCCAAAAGATTCAAAAAGATTGAAAGGATTTAATCAGATCAAGCCTGTGTGACAGCATTTGAGGCAGGCTTGATCTCAAACTAAAGACGTCGTGAAGCCCATTCTAGACGTCATTGCAATGGAAATGATGATGAACGAACAAACATCTGCAGGCTTGAGATTTAGACAAGCACTGGAAGTAGAAAAACCAT
>CAXYZD010000011.1:0-36214 GCA_964293455.1 uncultured Acinetobacter sp.
GGTCAGGTGGCCTAACTTAAATAAAAAAGTCTCCGACAAACCCGGTACGGTTCAGAATCGTTAAAACTGCAAAAACGGGGCTTGCTAGACAGCCACCAAATGCACAGATAACGAATAAGAATAGAAAGGTCATTCCTTTATTGAATTCTTGGAAATCGAGTTTGAATAGGCGTAATAGTGCCAAAGTAACCATTGGATTTAAAACATTGGCAATACTCAAAAAGAGCGTCAAGATAAAATAGTTACCTGTGATCAAATCTGCCAGCATAAAACTCGTAAATGCACCGAGCCATCCACCTATGTTTCTTAAATTTTTATAACGAAGAAATAGACCGAGTAATATAGCATTTGCAGGCCAAAAAATAGCGAGGAAAAATAAGGGCCTTCCCAATATTCCCGCAAGTGCGCATACAAATATTATGACCGCAACAATACAAAAAGAACGAACATTTTCTTTGAAAGATTGGTCTGAATATTGAATGGATAAAGACAAATCGATTTCCTATTTATTCGTTATATGGTTGTGTGAAATATTGATGTCAAAAATCTCACAGTTTATTGGCTATTTTCATTAAGCATATATTTTTATGAAGAAAAATCAACATCATTTTGAAGCACTTTGGCTTTTTTTGATGATTTGATTTTAAAACACGTAGATTGTTTCTATATGGTTAATATTACATGCTTTATTCTAAATTTATGCTAATTTATAGATATACGAAATCAAGATGCTGATCAGGTATGAAAAAAACAGCTTTATTTATCATGTTATTGTTTTGTGGTTTTGATCTTGCAGTTGCAGCAGAAACTTTGCCAGCCAAAAGTACACAGGAAAATACAATTAAAATTACGACTCGTCCCGAAATTTTAGGTTTATGGGGAATGGATATTCCTGGAAATAAAAAATGTATTGAATATTATAATTTTCGTGGGAACAATGAAGTTGTCGTTAATAGTGGTAAAGAGTGGTCAGCAGGTTTGTATGATTATCAGCCGTCACCTGACAATACTTTAGAAAAATGGCCTGCATTGGTGATGCAAATTAAGTATGAAAATAATGAAAAAGATTGTTCAGGTCATCAGGTCGATCAGTCAGGTGAAGTTTCGCAATATTATGTACGCTGGAAAAATAATGCAACATTGAACTTCTGTGCATCGGAAGCCGATGATAAATGTTTTGCAACTTTACGCCGTGTTTTACCGTAAGAATGATGCGTATCGATAAAAAAATGCAGATAATAAAAAACCTCTTTTTAAAGAGGTTTTTTATTATCTGCATTTTTTCAAAAGATGTATTAACACATAATGCTAAGCATCTTTTTCATGACCTTGAACTTGTTTAAGCAAGTGTTTTTCAAGATAATGAATATCCATTGCTTGTTTGCAGAAGTTTTTATCTTGCAAAATTAAATCTTTATGCAGTGGAATATTGGTTTTAATCCCTGTAAGGATCATTTCATCTAATGCTTGCTTCATACGTGCAATTGCAGTTTCACGGTCTTTACCATGTGCAATGAGTTTAGCAATCATCGAATCGTAGTAGGGTGGAATGCTGTAATCCTGATAGATATGCGAATCTAAACGGATACCTGCACCACCTGGTGCATAGAAGCTTTCAATCTTGCCCGGTGAAGGCATAAAGGTTGAAGGGTCTTCGGCATTGATACGGCATTCAATGGCATGACCATGAACTTGAACATCGTCTTGTTGCAAGTTGAGACCTAAGCCTGCTGCAATACGAAGCTGTTGTTCAATAATATCAATGCCTGTCACCATTTCTGATACAGGATGTTCAACCTGAACACGCGTATTCATTTCAATAAAGAAGAATTCACCATCTTCAAATAGAAATTCGAATGTCCCTGCGCCACGATATTGTATGAGTTTACAGGCATTTACACAGGCTTCTAAAATTTCAGCACGTGCCTGTTCTGGTAGACCTGGAGCAGGAGCTTCTTCAAGTACTTTTTGATGACGACGTTGTAAAGAGCAATCACGATCGTATAAATGTATTGCATGACCATTACCATCGGCAAGAATTTGAACTTCTACGTGACGTGGTTTTTGTAGGAAGCGTTCCATATACACAGTATCATCACCAAACCACATTTCAGCATCACGCTGTGCAGCTTGTACAGACTCAAGTAGTGTATCTACACGTTCAACAATACGCATACCACGACCACCACCACCTGATGCAGCTTTAACGATCAGTGGAAAGCCAATTTCTTTTGCTTCAGCAAGAGCATTATTTGGGGTAACTGCATGGGCAGAACCTGGTACAGTCGGTACGCCTGCTTTACGCATTGCTAAAATGGCAGAAACTTTATTCCCCATTTGGCGAATGTGTTCAGGACGTGGACCAATAAAAATAAAACCTGAGCTTTCTACGATTTCAGCAAATTCAGCATTTTCAGATAAAAAACCATAACCTGGGTGAATGGCATCAGCACCTGTAATTTCTGCTGCGGTAATAATGGCAGGAATATTTAGGTAACTTTCACTACTTGCACCCGGACCAATACATACGGCTTCATCTACAAAGCGTAAATGCATCAGGTCTTTGTCAGCATCAGAATAAATGCCGACTGTTTTGATTCCAAGTGTTTTGCATGCTCGAGTGATGCGTAACGCAATTTCACCTCGGTTTGCAATAAGAACTTTTTGTAACATATCAATCCCCAATCAATTACGCGCGATAGCGGAATAGTGGTTGACCGAACTGGATCACATCGCCATTTTTAACCAAGATTTCTTCCACGACGCCACTTTGAGTCGCTTCAATTGGGTTCATAATTTTCATTGCTTCAATAATGCCTAGCGTTTCACCCGCAGAAACAGTCTGACCCACATTCACAAAGGGTGCTTCACCTGGATTTGCTGCAGCATAAAATACGCCAACCATTGGAGAAGTTTCTACTGCACCACGAGATGCAGCTTTAATGACAGGTTCTGCTTGAGCGACTTGTGCTGCAACAGTGGCAACACCTGCAACCACAGGATTACGACGCGTCAGAGCAATCGATTGATCACCTTCCTTGACTTCAATGGCTTGGAGATCTGATTCGATCATCAAATCGATAAGCTTTTTGATTTTGCGAATATCCATGGGGTCGTCCTAATTTATGATTGGATTGAAGATTGAAGTTTTTCAATTGCGTAATTGAGTGCGAATGAATAGCCTTTTGCACCTAAGCCACAAATTACGCCAATGGCTTTATCTGATAAATAAGAGTGATGTCTAAATGCTTCACGTGCGTGAACATTAGATAAATGTACTTCAATAAATGGAATGGCAACACCAAGGAGGGCATCACGGATAGCCACAGAGGTATGAGTAAGTGCCGCAGGGTTGATAATAATCATCTGTATGCCTTCTTGTTGGGCTTGATGAATACGATCTACAACCGCGCCTTCCCAATTGCTTTGGAAAGTGTCAAGTGTAATATGAGATTGCTGAGCTTGAGCAATGAGTTGCTGATTGATATCATTCAGCGTTAGATGACCGTAAACTTCGGGCTCGCGTTTTCCCAGTAAATTTAAATTCGGTCCGTGAATGACCAAAATGGTCGAACTCATTGTGACTACTCCAATATATAAGTTGCAATTATTTTTGCAAGATGTCTGCAAAGTTTGCACATTATGGCATGTTATTCTACATAAACTTTATAAATTCTTTGAATTGTCATAGAAATGATGTGCCATCAACGTGCTATATATTGTTAATTTTGCAAGGAATTGGCAATGTTAAAATATGACATTTTTGATGTTTTTTTTATAAAATGCGCTTAGACACAGTATTTAACTGTATTGGCGAAAACTATTATTTGTTTTATGTGAATTTTATTGCTATATCATTTCTATTTAGTTGGATGAAGATGACAAACAACATCTAAATTGAGCACTAAATTCTCTTTAAAGACAATTTCAAAAAATCTATTTCAATATGAATAAAAACTTTGAGTCTGCCTATAGCACTGATTAAAAGCAGCGTTTATAACAATGTCTACAAATTGAATATTCATTGATATCTATATATAACATGACTAGAGATTAAAAGCCGTAAGTGATCATATTTTTTTGGCATGCTGTTTATTTTATTGATATAAAACATTTATTTGATGCGATATAAGTCTTTAAATATGTCACTCATTATCAGTGATCATTCAACTTATCTATATTCCAAAATGATTTAATCAGATCAAAATAAAGTCTTTCACTTATCATTAAAAATATCTGAAAGGATTACCCAATGGTTATTTTTCATTGAAGCCTAGAGACTTACGAGAAGTAAATTTTGTTGATTTACATAACCCACACTTTGAGCTTGTTTTAATAACCAGTAAAGAAGTGTCTCGGTTTTAGTTGAGGACTTGAGTGATCTCAACGGAATTTTGAAATATAGGACTGACCTATTTGTTCATGAATGTGTTGTGTTTATTAAATTGAAGACTTTATCTTTAATCTAATTCGTTGGCAAAAGTTAGTCCTCGTACATATAGTTGATAGAGGCATGGTCTCGCGACAGGAGTATTCAAGCTTGAATTACTATTATTTGAAGTCTGGTTTACATCGTAGTTTATCTTTTTGCCTTTATATATTGATGCTTTAAGCAGATTAAAGGATTTTAATCAGTAGAAGTGATCATATTTTTAATTATTCTTTTATTTTAGTAAAACTTAATGGTTGAAATAAGCACTCGAATATATCCCCGATAATTTTGCATCAAAAATGCTGAGAAGTTCAAGGTCAACGTCAAATTGTGAAGTTTATCTACACCTCGGGCTTAATTTTTTCATCTTTGAGTGATTTTAAAACCCCAGATAGTGCATTTTATGACTAAAATTCAGACTACGCCGTGCTTGATTCAATATAGAGTAGGATGAGGTCAACTATTATTGGGTACTTTAGGGTTAGAAATGGCAAATTTGAGTGAATTTAAACAATACCATACTGCGTTACCTGTGTTACAAGGTGCTGAATCGATCCATCATTTTGATGCGTTAAAACAATTGTTATTATTGCATGGGATATATTCACAGGAATTATCTGACTTTGCGCTTGAGCAGCGTAAACAGCGCCGTGTACTTTCCTCTGATTTAAAATCGAATGGGCATCATCAGTATTTTGTACAATTGGCGAAGGTTGAAACACATCCTACCCAAATTTTTGCACCGTTGATTAGCGCTGCGTTAAATCGAGCAACGCTATATATCGCAGCAGAAGATCGGTTGATGCATGATATTTATAGGCATTATTTTAATATTGAAGCGACACAGCTAGAAAAACAGCGCGCATTAGCAGAGATGCATTTGAGTTTTGATTTTTTGCCACAGTCACTTAATAATCAACAATTGGTTGTTTATGCTTTATCTAAGGCGCTATTGGATGAAAATTGTCAGCAGATTTATTTGTTGGGCGAGCATACTGTATCTGAGCCATTATTATCCGAATTTACAGCGCAGACGGGTATTCTGATTTATGAAGTGAATGTAACTGCAAGAGAAGAAGAATCGATTGACTTTAGAACACTTGAATTGAACAAACTGTTTTGGAAAAATAAATCGGAGCATTTAACACAAGCCTGTCAGGCTATTGCACAGGAAAATGCCGTTTTGGTTGGTCTACAAATGGGAATAGATCAGCGCCATGCTCGGCATTTAATTGATGATTTGTTATATGGCGAACATATCTTTGAAAAGATGTCTGTCTTTGGTGAGTTTACTGAAACGATTTTAAAACATCACTTAGAAATACGCCGTAAAACAGAACAGATTACTTAAATATATTAAATTTTAATTTTATTTAAATATGTATAAAAAAGGCGAGCCGAATGCTCGCCTTTTGACTTTAGCGGTTATTTATTATTGTGATGCATTTACAGCAGCTTCCGCAGCTGCTTGTGCATCACGTACCGCATCATCGGCACTGCGTTGCATCTGCTGGGCATCGACTACTTCTGCATGCTGTACTTGTGCTTCCTCCATACCAGTATTTATGGCTGTTTGTGCCTCTTGCACTACTGCAATTTGTGGTACTGCTTGACGATTTATCTGTGTGATAGATTGTTCTGACTGAGCATTTTCAATAGATGGTGGTGCTAAAGGGACATTATTTTCATTGTCATCATACGAATATTCGGTATTTGTGGTTGTTTCGGCTGCCATCATACCGGGGATTTGTTGAAAAATTTCGGGTTTACTCATTACAACGCCAAGAATGGCAACATAAAAAATTAAAAAAATAGCTATAAATACGAGATACAAATAGCCTAAGAATTTTTCAGCTTGTTCTGTTGGGCGAAAAGCACCATAAGCATTTGAACCGACTGTGCCACGCGCAGCAAAAATATAAATCGAAAAAATAATACCAACGAGGGGAATGAAAATAAGTAAGACCAGCCAACCACTTTTATTCATATCATGCAAACGGCGGATGCAGATAATGATAAATGACGCCATAAATGCAATATAAAGTAAGACACCAAGTAAAATAGAAATAATTGTAAGTGGGTGACTAAAAAGATTTGCGGGGTCTTGCATTGTAGAAATCGAAAAACCCACGAGTCCAATGAACATTAAAATAGTGAAAATGCAGCTAAAACTCATCGCTAAAATAAAATTCCAAGCGAGGAATGATAAACGAGTAAAACGTCCGCTAGAGGAGAGGGGACTATCTGAGGACAAGTTATTTATTGGGTGAGGTGGTGTATTTTCATACGGATTAGCGAGTGGATTATCTAAATTATTCATAAAATAAAATGCCTTTTCTTTTATTTTGGGATGGAATTGATTGCAATTTAAGCAATAAAATCAGTAAAATGCAATAAATAGCCTAAGCATAAATTCAAATAACAATAATAATCCCTAAAAAATAACTTAAACCTAGACTTAACATATGATTAAAAGACGAAATTCAGCGCTAAAATTTTTATAAATACAAAATAGCCTAAGTAAATATTTTAATTATTTCACCCCTTAAAAATAAATGCCTAGAATTTTCCAATAAATCCATATGCCAAAAGATACCAATATTTAAAACAGGTAAATAAAAAGGATAATTCAAAACATTCAACTTTTTTGAAATCTGAAAATGACTCAAAATACCTTTGGGAATACTCAACATCGCAGTAGGGTATTGCTCCAAAATTTGCAAAGCCGTAGAGTAATGTTGGCATCTTAGAAATATTTGTCGACTCTGTTTTTTCTGATTTAAATGAATATCCTCGAGCAAAATTCCTGTACGCCGTGACGACACACCAATATGCGGTGCAGAAAAAAAATCATCCACAGTGATCGTACTTTGATGAGTACATAAAACATAATGATCTTGAACAAGTTTTTTAAATTGTATTTTATCTCCATAATTTTGTTCTAAATCAATCACAAAATCAATTTGCTGTGTGGCAAGGTCAGCAACAGCTGTTTTACGATCTAGACGAAAACTTTGAAATTGGATTTTTAAATTTAACTGATTAAAATGTTGAATTAGGCGTGGAAAAATAATTGGCTCTATTTCATCATGCACGGCGATTTTTAAAGTTTTTACCATACTTGGGTCAAACTGTTGACGCTGCTGTGAAATATTTTGAATAGAAAATAGTGCCTGACTTATTGGATGATAAATCTGTTCTGCAAATGGTGTCGGCAACATTTTTGCACCTGTACGCACAAATAAATCATCTTGTAGTTGTTGACGCAGACGTTGCAATGCATGGCTTGCCGCTGATTGGCTGATATAAAGCATTTGCGCTGCTTTAGAAATACTTTTTTGTTCATAAATTGCAATAAAAAGCGGATATAGATTAATGTCTAAATGGTGAAAAATAGACAAATCAATTTTGCTATTTTGATGAATAGAATTCATAGTAGATAATCAAATTAAATCATTTTATTCATAGTAGTTTTAAGGTTAATCTGTTGTAAAGCGTAAATGAATAGATAAATAAAGGATTTGATGATGTTTGAACTTTCCGCACGTACACAAGATTATATTGAGCGTACCAAAGCATTTATAAAAAACGAAATTGAACCTGTAGAAGCCGCATTTTGGAATGAAGTTCATCATCTCAATCAAGGTGGCGATTGGACAAAATGGCAGTGGCCAGCTCAACTTGAACTTTTAAAAGATAAAGCGAAAACTGCAGGTTTATGGAATATGTTTTTGCCCGATGCTGAACTTGGACAAGGTTTATCTGTTCAAGAATATGCACATATTGCAGAACTCTCTGGTCGTAGTTTAATTGCACCGATTATCTTTAACTGTAATGCACCCGACAGTGGGAACATGGAAGTTTTATGGCGTTATGGTACAGAAGCACAGAAAGAACAATGGCTTAATCCTTTACTCAACGGAAAAATACGTTCAGTTTTTTGTATGACTGAGCCTGCTGTAGCATCGAGTGATGCAACCAATATGCAAGCTACGGCTGTTATTGATGGTGATGAAATTGTTCTAAATGGTCGTAAATGGTGGTCGTCAGGTTTGGGTGATCCTAACGCAAAAATCATTATTTTTATGGCACATACACCGGACGAAAGCAAAGACCGTCATCATCAACATTCAATGGTGCTCGTTCCTGTTGATACCTTAGGTGTAAAAATTGAGCGTATGCTTCCTGTTTTTGGTGACTATGATGCACCACATGGGCATGGTGAAATTAGTTTTAATAATGTCCGTGTGCCTGTTTCCAATTTTATTGGTGGTGCAGGGCAAGGCTTTGAAATTGCACAAGGTCGTTTAGGACCTGGACGTATTCATCATTGTATGCGTTGTATTGGTGCTGCTGAAAAATCATTAGAATTGATGATTGATCGCGGTATGGATCGTAAAGCTTTTGGTCAAGAAATTTTAAAATTGGGTGGTAATTTGGAACGTGTAGCAGAAGCTCGTGTCGCCATCGACCAAGCACGTTTATTGACACTTTTTGCTGCCTATAAAATGGATAAATTTGGCAATATGGCAGCACTCACTGAAATTTCAGCGATAAAAGTCGTTGCACCGTCAGTACTTGAAAAAGTAGTCGATATGGCCATCCAAATTCACGGCGGTATGGGGGTATCACGAGATACACCATTGACCGGTTTTTTTGCACAAGCGCGCAGTTTACGTTTAGCCGATGGCCCTGATGAAGTTCATAAGGCAATGATTGCTAAACTTGAACTGAAAAAACGTGGCTATGGTTCAGATAAAAACAAACATTAAAAAAATGTATGTTTTGGTTAATTAAAGAAAGTATGAAAAAACGTTAGATTAACGACTTAAGGAATAAAAATGTCAACGATTGATCTTAGTGGTGCAGTACGAGAAGGTGAAGAGCTTGATGTACGTGCAGTTGGCAATTGGCTGATTGAAAATGGTTCAGAAATATCAGGTCCTGTTGAATTAACACAATATTCAGGTGGTGCATCAAATTGGACATATCGTCTAAAATATAAAAATGCTGATTTAATTTTACGTCGCCCACCAAAAGGCACCAAAGCCAAATCTGCACATGACATGGTCCGTGAATATAACGTGCAAAATTGGTTAGCACCTTTTTATCCTGTAGTCCCTGAAATGGTCGCACTTTGTCAGGATGAATCAATCATTGGTTGTGACTTCTATGTGATGAAACGTATTGAGGGGATTATTCCTCGTGCAAAACTTCCACCTGAATTAAATTTTGGTGAAAAAGAAGTCCGTGAATTGTGCATTAACGTACTGGATAAATTGATTGAACTACATAATGTGCCTTATCAAGGAACGAAGCTTGAAAGCTTAGGTAAGGGCGATGGTTATTGTCGCCGTCAAGTTGAAGGTTGGGATACACGTTATGAAAAAGCACAAACACTCAATGTGCCGAGTTTTAAATTTGTCCGAAAGTGGTTAAAAGACAATATTCATGAAGATTCAAAAAGTTGTGTGATCCACAATGATTGGCGTTTTGATAATGTTATTCTCGATCCCCAAAATCCAACACAAGTGATTGGCGTTTTAGATTGGGAAATGGCAACCATTGGCGATCCATTGATGGATTTAGGTTCTGCTTTGGCCTATTGGGTTGAAGATACAGACAGCCAAATTTTTAAATCGACACGGCGCCAACCGACAAATTTAAAAGGTATGTTTACGCGTAAAGAAGTGGTGCAATATTACCTCGAAAAAACAGGTTTAAAACCTGAAAATTGGGCATTTTATGAAGTATTTGGTATTTTCAGATTAGCTGTCATCGCACAACAAATTTACTATCGTTACTATCATAAACAAACGGATAATCCTGCATTTAAAGATTTTTGGATCATTATTCATGCATTACATATTCGCTCTTTGAAATTGATTGGTAAGCAAAAAATTGAAGCCAATGAAATTGCACAAAAATATATCGAAAAAATGAAGGAATTCTTACCAAAATGACCACGATTTATTTGATTCGTCATGGACAAGCATCATTTGGTGCTGAATCTTACGACAAACTTTCTGCGACAGGTGAGCAACAAGCAACTGTACTTGGACAATATTTTCAGAAAATTTTAAAAGAACAGCCTTATGTCGTCGCAGGTGGTATGCAACGGCATCGCCAAACGGCAGATTTTGCTTTAGCAGAATGCTTCCCCGAAGCAATACCTCATATTAATGTCGGTTGGAATGAGTTTAATCATCAACAAGTTTTTGCCAAATATGATGCACGTTTTAATGAACCGCATTTACTGAAACAAGAAGTCGCAAAGTCAGAAAGCCCTAGAGCATATTTAGCTAAAATTTTCGAAGGGGCAATTTTTCGTTGGACAGATGGTGAATATCACCATGAATATGATGAGTCTTGGCCACATTTTAAAACCCGTGTTGAAGATACGTTGCAAAACCTATGTGATGAGTTAGCGCAAAGTAAACCTCGATATGCCGTGGTATTTACTTCAGGTGGCGTGATTTCTGTTGCTGTGGGTAAATTACTCGGACTCAGCCCTGAAAAAACCTTTGCTTTAAATTGGGCAATTGCTAATGCAAGTATAACCACTCTTCGCCTTGTGGGAAATGAACCTCAATTACTTAGTTTAAATGAACATCATTATTTAAAAGCCGAAGATGCTCAATTACTCACATGGATTTGATTTATCGCTAAGATATTAAGGAAAGGAAAGACCGCATGGCAAAAACAATTTTAATTACAGGTGCAAGTTCAGGCATTGGTGCAGGAATGGCACGTGAATTTGCACAAAAGGGCTATAATCTTGCAATTTGCGCACGGCGTTTAGAACGTCTAGAAAGTTTAAAACAAGAATTGGAAAGCCAATATGGCGTAAAAGTCATTGTTAAAGTTTTAGATGTGACCCACTATGATCAAGTTTTCCAAGTCTTTCGTGAGTTTAAGCAGGAGTTTGGCACTTTAGACCGTATTATTGTCAATGCTGGTGTAGGCAATGGTCGTCGTATTGGCAGTGGTAAATTTGAAATTAACCGTGCCACTATTGAAACCAATTTTATTTCGGCTTTGGCACAATCTGAAGCAGCGGTCGAAATTTTCCGTGAGCAAGAGTTTGGTCATTTGGTGATGATTTCATCCATGAGCGCACTCCGTGGTATGCCAAAACACTTAACTGCTTATGGTGCAAGTAAAGCGGCTGTCGCACATTTGGCTGAAGGTATTCGAGCAGAATTGCTCAATACACAAATTAAAGTCACCACAATTTTTCCGGGTTATATTCGTACTGAAATTAATGAAGGTGCTAAAAAATTACCTTTTGAAGTTGACGAAAAAACAGGGTCGCATTTACTCGCAAAAGCTATTGAAAAAGAGCCAGTTAAAGCCTATGTCCCACAATGGCCATGGTTGCCACTTGGTTTGGCAATGAAAGTATTGCCTTTGAGTATTGTGAATAAATTGGGTTAAATGCTTTTATTTAACTCTGAGAAAAAATTAATTCAAAATATAAAAAAACCACCTCAAATTAGAAAGGTGGTTTTTTATATCGGATGCTGCTTTTTAAGATTTTACAATATAAGCCAACTGTAAATAACCTTCCGATGCAGTACCATCCAACTGAACATTCACTTTTACCCAATGTTGATCAATGGGAGCACCTAAAATTTTAATCGGTGTATTACGTGGAATTTCAACAAAAGAAACACTATCAATTTTCGGTTGATGGCGCAGGCGGATTCGAGAAATTGTTGAAGCACTGACAATCCCATTCAATAATGCTAAAAAATCATTGAGTATAGATTCGGATAAGTCTGTTTTTTGCGTATTGAAACACAGTACGAGGAACATCACTTTTTCAAGCCATTGTTTATAGGCTGTTATATTTGAACTAAAATCACGTATAGATTTACAATGGGGATCAATCCATTGCCGTGATGCATTCGTCAGCGTGATTTGATTAGCAATACTGTCTTGAAATTCCTCAAAAGTCTGATTGAGATCATGTTCTGAAAAATTTGACTCAGCGAGAAGCAGAGCAATATGCTTACGCAACCGTCCAACTTGCACACCAGTCATAGGATAATCAATTAAAATTTGGGTGTTTTTATCAATATCGAGATATTGTTGTTCTATCGATAATATTGGCTTAAATTTACTGATCCAAAGATGTAATTGCTGAACATAGGCTTGAATAAATTGATTTTCTTTGAGTAAGACAAGCCATGGATGTTCTTCACCAATTGTATTGCTCAGTGGTTTGGACTTCCTAGACAAGTTATTACTCCACACATCTATAATGATTTATTCCATAGCTTATAAGAACGGTTTCATGTATTTTTGAACATTTCACACACTTATATCTAAGGCACAAAGAACAGATTTAATATTATAAGCATAATACAGGAGTATTTTGTTGAATACACGATGATTTTAAAAGTGTTTTAATCATATGTTTTATTGATTTATACTAAATTAATATTTTATTTTCGCTAAAAAATTGTAGTAAATAGATTAAATTTATATCGAAAATAATTCATGCATATTCAAATGAAATAAGCGTGTAAAATATTGCAAGAGCCACATTCTGACTTATATTAAAACCTATGCTAAAAATACTGACCGTTGCTTTATTACCATCCTTACTGATTCAGGGTTATTTTGTTAAAAAACACACACCGCGACTGCCTGAACCCGAAGGACAACGTAAGGGAACAACTCATACTGGAAAACCAGCATTATCTATTTTAATTGTTGGAGATTCAGCTGCGGCTGGTGTTGGCGTAGCTCAACAAGAAGATGCTTTATTGGGTGCATTACTCAAACAGTTAAGTGCAAATTTTACTGTCAGTTATCAACTTGAAGCAAAAACAGGGGATACAACTGAACAATTATTGACACGAATTCGTGCATTACCTGCGCAAAAATTTGATTTGGTGATTAGCTCTATTGGTGTAAATGATGTCACTAAATTAATTTCACCTAAAAAATGGCTTCAACAACAAAAAGTACTGTACAGTGAAATTGAACATAAATTTTCGCCACAACAGATTATGGTGACCGCTGTACCTGCGATGAATCATTTTCCTGCATTATTACCCAATCCTTTGGCATGGTTATTTGGACGTTATTCTACGACCATGAATATTGCTTTACAAAAATGGATTGAATCACAACCGCATCAACCTAAGTATTCTTTAATTAGTTTTGATGTTCAAGAATTTCAAACTTTAAAACTTCAAATGGCGAGTGATGGCTTTCATCCTGCTAAAGAAATTTATCAACTCTGGGGGCAACAGATTGTTGAAGCATTATCACTACAACAAGGTGGCTAAATAGATGCCGAACTTAGAAACACATTTGGAAAATAATCTAGAAAAAGCCATAGAAACGCATCCACTGGAACCTTTCTTACCGCCCAATGCAAAATTATTGATGCTTGGTAGTTTTCCACCACCCAAAATACGCTGGAAAATGGATTTTTATTATCCAAACTATCAAAATGATATGTGGCGAATTTTTGGTTTAATTTTTTTCAAAGATAAAGATCACTTTTTAGATTTACCCAATAAGAATTTTAAAGAACAACTGATTCGAGATTTTTTAACTAAAATTGGCATTGCAATTTTTGACACGGCATATCAGGTGATTCGTTTAACAGGAAATGCTTCAGACAAATTTTTACAGATTGAAACACCAACAGATCTAAAGAAACTTTTATCAAAGATTCCTTTATGTCGCAATATAATGACGACAGGTGATAAAGCGACAGATACCTTGATGCTTTCTATGCCTGCAAATACGCAAAAACCAATGATAGGTCAATCTGTTAAAACGACATTTTTAGATCGTGAAATCACTTTATATCGTATGCCTTCTTCGTCTAGAGCATATCCTTTGGCTTTAGAAAAGAAAGCAGAAGCCTATAAAAAGTTATTTAAAGATATTGGTTTCATTTAGCAATAAATACTGAGCTTACCCATCATATTGCACATAATCCCATAAATTAAGCCGAGCCTTAATATCTTGACGAATATTCGGTAGGAGAGGAAGTAAAGTGCCATCAATCCATAGACTGAGCACTTGACTCGTGATCGCACATTGATTTTCGTCAATAATTTGTGCACCTTTCACAACAACGAAGGTCTCATCTAAAGTGATGGTTTCAATCCCTTTAAATAAAACCTGTAATTCATGACCTGTATCGACAATTTGCCATTCCAGTTCGACTTCAATGTTCTGATTGGATTTTAATACAGCTTGACCTTGCAAAATATCATTGAGATTAAATTGGGTACTTAAATCAAAAAATTGCATGGAGAGAAAAACTAACTGAACAGAAAGGCATTAAGCAAGTTCAGCATCATAAAACAATAATAAAGTTGAGTAAAATTATTCCCACATATATTGAAAATAAGTATAAATAATCCATTATTGACTATGCTAAAAAGACAATAGAAAAATACGCTTAAAGTTCTAAAAAATGAATAATGTCATTACATAATAATTACATCAACCATTCAATTGGTAAATAAGAAACAGAATACATCATAAAACGCTGAAATTTCGTTGTTTGCGGATCATGGCTATACGTTTGAATTTTCCCATTGGATTGATGGTCATACCAAATTAATTCACCCCGATCATTGAGTTTCACCTCATAAGCAACTTTGTATTTATGTTGATTGAATAACTGGCTAATTTGTTTTTCTAAATCCGCAGATTTAACCACTAAACCAACTTCGGTATTTAAATGAAATGAGCGTGGATCAAGATTAAAAGAACCAATAAAAACCTGATCATCTTGACTTATAAATTTGGCATGCAGACTTGATTTATTTTTGCCTTTTTCAGGAATGACATTACCTGTCGCTATTTCATACCAAGTACGGCGTTTACGCTCAATGTAGGGTTTAAATTCATATAGTTTCACACCATTTTTGAGTAGTTCTTTACGGTATTTTTGATAAAATGCATGGACCAAAGCAACATCATTGGCAACAAAAGAATTGGTCATGACGCTGACATCAATATTTTTTTTGGAAAGATTGGTTAGATAATCTGTCCCAACTTGAGTCGGTACAAAATAGGCGGCAATCAAATTTAAATGTGTCGTTGGTCGCCCCATTTCTGTTTCAATTTGATACATAATCAATTGCTGATCTTTCGCCTGATCTAAAGTTTTAGCGGGTGAGTCAGCAAGGAATTTTGCCTCCGCCCATTGCATACGGTTTTCACTTAATTGTTGCGCTAACTGTTTTTGTTCTATATCTACTTTGTCATCTGTAGAGTGATCTTGTTTTTCTAAATCTTTGTATTGTATACGAAGTTTGGTTAAATCTTTTGCTGTACCTGTATCAAGCCATTGCTGTGCGGGATAACTCAGCGGATGAGACCAACAGTCAGCAAATACAGTATTGGCACGGCGGACAGCAGTGCCTAGAAAAAGTATATCCATGTCTGTAAATTGAAATGATGAACTGGCATCAAAATATTCACTGCTAATATTACGCCCACCTGTGACTGCAATCGTACCGTCCGCAATAATCAGTTTATTGTGCATTCTACGGTTAATTTTTGCAGCACGTAATAGGTAATCCATGACTCGAAAGTGTCGATATTTATACGGATTATAAAATTTAATATGAATATTTGGATGTGCCATTAAGGCTTTTAACTGTGGATCTAATTTTGTACCATTTTGATCATCAATTAAGAGTTGAACTTGAACGCCACGATCAGCCGCTTTTAATAACTCATACAATACCAAATTGCCAATAAAATCATTCGCCCAAATGTAATATTGTAAATCTAAGGTATAACGTGCTTCACGAATTAAATGTATACGTGCAGCAATACTTTGAAAAGCATCGCTCATGGCAATATAACCAGTTTTTCCAGCATCGACTTGAGCACGTTCTTGCGGTGTTTTAATCCATTGTTCAGGATGAGTCTGCGTTTCTTGATACAGTTTTGATTGCTTATTGGGTGGAAGTGTACAGCCCGTGAATAGCATAATCATCATCGTTACACCGAATACTGAAGTAATCTTTACAGATTCATTTTGTGATTTTTTAACAATCATTGGTCTTTTTTAATCCATGATTTATATAGCACATCATTCCTTTATACCTTGAATCTGTAAAGTAAAAAAGGTTACTGTAGCGGCTCTGTTTATGTAATTCAATAAAGGATGTGCTCACGATGAAATCACGTGCTGCTGTGGCATTTGGACCAGGACAACCGCTACAAATTGTAGAGCTTGATGTTGCACCACCGCAAAAAGGTGAAGTACTCATAAAAATTAGCCATACAGGCGTGTGCCATACCGATGCATTTACCTTATCAGGTGATGATCCTGAAGGTGTTTTTCCTGCAGTTCTAGGACATGAGGGTGCTGGTGTAGTCGTTGAAGTCGGAGAAGGTGTGACTTCGGTTCAAGTCGGCGACCATGTTATTCCATTATATACAGCAGAATGTGGTGAATGTTTATTCTGCAAATCAGATAAAACCAATTTATGTGTTGCAGTACGCTCAACACAAGGCAAAGGCGTAATGCCTGATGGTACAACTCGTTTTTCTTATAACGGTGAGCCTATTTATCATTATATGGGCTGTTCAACATTTAGTGAATATACCGTTGTTGCTGAAGTTTCATTGGCAAAAATTAACCCTGAAGCCAATCCTGAACAAGTCTGCTTACTCGGTTGTGGCGTAACGACAGGTTTAGGCGCGGTATCGAATACAGCAAAAGTTCAAGCAGGTGACAGTGTTGCTGTTTTTGGATTGGGTGGTATTGGGCTTGCAGTTGTACAAGGTGCGCATAAAGCCAAAGCAGGTCGTATTATCGTGATTGATACCAATCCTGAAAAGTTCAAATTGGCTGAAGAGTTTGGTGCGACTGATTTCTTAAATCCAAAAGATTATGATCAACCGATTCAGCAAGTGATTGTTGAAATGACGGGTTGGGGCGTCGACCATTCATTTGAATGCATTGGTAATGTTAATGTCATGCGTTCAGCGCTTGAGTGCGCACATCGTGGTTGGGGACAATCGGTAATTATTGGTGTCGCAGGTTCAGGGCAAGAAATTTCAACTCGTCCGTTCCAATTAGTGACAGGTCGTAAGTGGATGGGAACAGCTTTTGGTGGTGTAAAAGGTCGTAGTCAATTACCAAAAATGGTTGAAGAAGCAATGAAAGGTGATATTCAACTTGAACCTTTTGTTACGCATACAATGGGCTTAGAAGATATCAATAAAGCTTTTGATTTAATGCATGATGGTAAATCAATTCGTACTGTCATTCACTTTTAAAATTGGCTGATCTATAGATATAGATTAATCAAAAATAAAAAATCCAGTGAACATATTTCATTGGATTTTTTATTTACAGGCTACTTTTACAGGATAAGTACATAAATCTTAGCGATTTAATCATAATGTATTCACCTTTTTTTGTTATGGTATATTTTTTGGATGATGATTCTTATGAAAAAAATTGTATTTTTAGCTGGCATATCTTTAGCCGTTTCTGCATGTACTTCTACACCATCTCAGAATTCAACAATGAGCCCATCTACTCCAAGTACAACAACATTATGTATTGCAGATCAAGCAACGCTATTAATTGGTCAAAATGATTTATCAGAAGCAAAAATTAAGTCTCTGACCAAAGCAAGTCATGTGCGTAAAGTGGGACCAAATCAACCTGTCACAATGGATTATCGAGAAGATCGTGTGACGGTTGTTGTCGATCCAACAACTCAAAAAATCATTCAAGCAACCTGTGGTTAATTCTATTGAATTCGCTATACTTTGAATCAAAGCATTGATTCAAAGTATTCGCAATAAAAAAGCAAGAAACCTAATCAATTAAGTTTCTTGCTTCAATAAATCTTTGTTTAAAGCATTAAGCGATTGTTTTTAAAACATCTACAAAAGATGTTGCAACATAGTCAATATTTTTTAAGTTCAAACCTGCCGCACAAATACGACCACTACGAAGTAAATAAATACCGTATTTGTCTTTTAAGGTATCGACTTGATTTGCAGTTAAACCAGTATAACTAAACATGCCTTGTTGCTTCACAAGATAGCTAAAATCACGCTCGGGCAGTGCAGCTTCAAGTTTCGCTTGCAATAAAATACGCATTTGAATAATACGCTCACGCATTTCTTGCAATTCAGCTTGCCATTGAGCTGTCAATTCAGGACTTTTCAATACAGTATCAACTACTAATGCACCTGTTGTAGGTGGGCTAGAGTAGATACGGCGCACAGTTGCCTTGAGTTGACCTAAAACTTTTAACGCAGTTTCTTGATCATCTGCCACGAACGTTAAACCACCAACACGCTCACCATAAATTGAGAAGATTTTTGAGAATGAATTGCTAACAATAAAATTCATGCCCGATTTGTCGAGCGCACGAATTGCGTAAGCATCTTCTTCAAGACCTTGACCAAAACCTTGATAAGCAATATCGAGGAATGGAATGAGGTCACGCTCTTGCAATACCGCAATAACACGATCCCATTGCGCTGGTGTTAAATCTGCACCTGTTGGGTTGTGGCAACATGGATGCAGCAAGACGATGCCTTTAGCTGGAATGGTCTGTAAATCTGCCAACATCCCTTCAATATCAACACCATTGGTAGTTGCATCGAAGTAAGTATAAAAATGTGATTTCACGCCTGCGCCATTAAAAATCGCAATGTGATTATCCCAAGTCGGTTGACTGACCCAAATATCAGAATCAGGGAAATATTTATTTAAGAAATCGGCACCAACTTTGAGTGCGCCTGAACCACCCAAAGTTTGAATAGTCACTGCACGACCATTTTGGCGAGCTTGTGAATTTTCACCCAACACCAATTGTTGTGTTGAAGCGTTATAAGACTTTGAACCATCCATAGGTAAATAAAGTTTTACCTTGTCATTGAGCGGTTCAATTTTTTTCAATGCTGTTTTAACTGCTTCAAGTTGAGGAACAATCGTGTCCTCATTGTAGTAAAGACCAATACTCAAATTGACTTTATTACTGCGCTCATCCTTTCCGAACTCCTCCATAAGAGAAAGAATCGGGTCTCCTGCATAAGCATCTACATGTTGAAACATGGTCAAAGTCCTACTACTAATGGTAATGATTAAACGATATTTGTCGTGCTCGATCATATATGTATATCGAAGTCGGACTCAACAGCAGAAATGCGAAATTTTCTTATAAATCATTCAACTTTGGTTTATAAAAGGCATAATTTTTGCTTATTTAGCATTATTTACGATAAAACAGATGGTGCTTATGACACAAAGCACTGCCGACAACTCATTTTAGATCGAGATGCGCATGCGGTCATTCCACCAAGGAAAAATGCAAAGCCTTGGAAAGATCAGCAAACGAGATCTATAGAGCGGAATGAATTATTAAAATATGATTGAATAAATAGAAAATTAGCACAATAATCTGCATCGAAATGAGTCAATATTTTTCAGGGAATCGTGTCATGCTACTCAATTTTGAATTTCAGCAAATAGTTGAAGCGCAGTCTAAACCCGCTATCGTACTCATTCATGGGCTATTTGGCAGCTTGAGTAATTTAGGTATGATTGCACGTGCTTTACAATCAGAATATTCTGTTCTTCAACTCGATGTACGTAATCATGGAAAATCAGCACATGATACAGAGATGAACTATAAGGTCATGGCACAAGATGTGTTGGACACGCTAGATCACTTAAATATTGAACAATTTTCAGTGATTGGGCATTCCATGGGTGGCAAAATTGTCATGAAACTGACTGAACTCGCTCCGCAACGCTTACAGAATTTGATTATTTTAGATATGTGTCCATTTGCCTATCAAGAAAATCATCATGATTCTATTTTTAAAGCATTATTTGCCGTACAAAATGCCAATGTTGCCAGTCGTAAAGAAGCCCATGAAATTATGCAAACATTCCTAAAAGAAGATATGGTTATTCATTTCTTACTCAAAGCATTTAATAAAGGGCAGTGGTTATTTAATGTTCAAGCTATTTTTGATCATTATGCCGATATTATTGGTTGGGATAATCTACCATTATGGGGAAAACCCACGCTATTTATTAAAGGTGGAAAATCTCCATATATTTATAAAGCTGAACATATAGAAGCAATTGATCAACAGTTTGATCATGTTGAATTAGAAACACTTGAAAATGCAGGACATTGGTTGCATGCCGAGCAACCTGAACAGGTTAATCTTATTATTAAGCGCTTCTTAAATAACAATGTATAATAAGCAATAAATAATCGTTTAAAATGATACAATCTTGTTGTACTTATTTTAGACGATTATGTTTAATAAAATTGTACTTTTACAAAAGTCAAAAAATAATCATTGTATGTCTTGATTATCATCAGTTTTATTACGTTCTAAATCATAATAGGTAGCACTTAGATAAGACGATTTCTATTTTAAAATCATCGTATTGGTTATATTTTAAAAGCTTTTTTAAATTTAAAATCCAATGTATATAAATTAATTTTTATGTAATATCTAGATTATATTATTAAAAACAATATGTTTATTTAAAATCTAATATAAAAATAATGAATTATTATTCAGTTATTTCTTGTTAAATGACCTGTAAATGCGTAAATTAGAGCATTGATGAGGAATATCAATTCACAATAATGTGGTTTAAATCACAAATATAATTTTTTTTGATATATAATTAAACAAAACAACAAGACTGTTTAATTAAATTAAATACTTAATGTGGTTAAATATCACACAATCATTTTATTTGGTTTATATTAAATAGTGTGCGGATAATCAAAGGAAAATATATGCCACGCAGTTACTTGCAAAGTGATTCAATTTTGAATCAGGCGGATACCTCTCCAAAAATCATTATTCTCTCTAAAGGGCAAATAAGTGATGCTTTAAAGTTTGCTTTTGACTTATTGCCGCATTTGGTGTGGGTGACAGGCGTAACTGTAAGTTATGCAAATAGTGCACTTAAACAATATATTGGTGTTGAAAATAATGATATTCCTGAAAATGAATGGATGAAGTTTATTCATCCTGAAGATGCCGAACATATTTATAACCTTTGGACACATGCTCAAAAAACAGGGCAAAAATTCGAAAAAGAGTGCCGAATTAAAAATGTACATACAAGTGAGTATGAATGGTTTCTACTTTTAGCAAAAAGTATGTCGTCCCACACAGTCGATCTCAATTGGATGGTGACTTGCACAAATATTAACGAACGTGCTGCTTTGCTGCGTGAAACATCAGATATGTTACGTGCACATACGGATATGCTCGATGTGAGTGTTGATTGCATTAAAATTGTCCGTCCAAATGGTACAGTTTCCCATATGAATCGCTCAGGTTGCTTGGCTCTATTGGGTCGAGAGCGTGAGAAAAAATTTGGTATGAAATGGTTAGATTTATTGCCTCCTGAAGTTCGTAATAAAGGTCAAAAAGCGATTAATGATGCGATTAAAGGTAAAAATGGTCGTTTTGCAGGTATAAGTGGAATGGGTGAAGGTCGCCAATATTGGGACAATATTTTGACACCTGTCATCAATGAAAATGGTGAAACTACAAGTATTCTATGTGTTTCTCGTGATGTCACTTTACAAAAAATTGCTGAAGATAAACTTAGAGTTTCCAGTGAAATTGATGAGCTGACAGGATTGATGAATCGGCGTTCATTTAAAAAAGCGCTGAAAATGTCTATTCTACAATCTCGTGAAGCCAAAAAAATCGTGGGAATGATTCTTATTGATTTAGATCATTTCAAACACATCAATGACACGCTTGGACACCCAGCAGGCGATCATCTGCTCAAAATCTTATCGAAACGTCTAGCAAATTGTCTTAACGACAATGCCTATGTCGCTCGTTTAGGGGGCGATGAATTTGCCATTATTATTTCCCATATGAGCGATGCTGAAGAAATGCATCAAGTAGCAGCAAAAGTTTTACAACAACTTGATGCACCCATTACTTATCTGGGTAAACTTATTAATGGTGGTATGAGCATGGGTGGGGCAATTTACCCAACCGATGCTAAAGATTTTTTAGGATTGATGAAATGTGCAGATACAGCACTCAATGATCTTAAAGATCGTGGTCGTGGCGGTTTTCGTAGATTTAGCCATGAAATGTATGAAGTTACCGCATTACGTGCACAACAACTTGATACTGCGCGAGATATTTTACGTGGCAACCTCATTGAACCCTTTTATCAACCGAAAGTTCGCTTAGATACACGAGAACTGATTGGTTTTGAAGCCTTATTGCGTTGGCGTGATGCAGAAGGAGTCGTTTGTTTACCTTCAACAATTGTGGAAGCATTCAATGACTATGAATTGGCAAGTAAAATCACCGAAACGATGCAAACACGTATTTTTCAAGATATTGCCATGTGGTTAAAGCAAGGGATTGATGTGGTTCCAATCTCAATTAACGCTTCACCTGTCGAGTTTATGCGTGATAATTATGCGGAAAAACTGCTGAAGCGTTTGAGCACCTACCAAATTCCACATCATTTGGTTGAAATTGAAATCACTGAACATATGTTGGCAGAGCGTGGCTATGAATACGTCATTCGTGCTTTGAAAAAGATGAAAAATGCAGGTGTACGTATTGCGCTAGATGATTTTGGGACAGGTCATTCATCGTTTACACATCTACGGGATTATCCTGTGGATTGTTTAAAAATTGACTGTGGTTTTGTTAATCGTATGAATGAAGAAAAATCCATTAATGCCATTGTTGAAGGTATTGCTAAACTGGGACCTATTCTGTCTTTAGATATTATTGCAGAAGGTATTGAAACTGATTTACAACTGCAAAGTTTACAAGCTGTTGGTTGTAATATGGGGCAGGGTTTCTTATTTAGCCGTGCTATTTGTGCTGATGACGCGATTTGTATGATGCAAAATCATATGCCGATTTAACTAAATATAAAAATGTAAGACTACTTATTTTTATTCAACTTTTTTAGAAATAACTTGTCAAATCAACAAACACAGCGTATTGTAACTTTAATGAACAAATTTTCTTGTGAAGACATAAAAATGTTGAAACAACCTTTGATTTTAAACGCATATTATTTCTGGCAATATTTTAAATAGTTGCCTAGATAAATTCGGGCACAATTTAGTTGCCCATCAAAGTTTATACCTGATCGGCAACACCGATCAGGTTTTTTTATGCTTCACATTCAGTTATTTTCGGAGATTCTAATGAACACATTTACTTCTATATACTTTAGTAATTTTTATTGGCCAAACTTTTTTAAAGGCATTTCTGGAAACCTACAATCGAATAGACATCAAACGCTTAGATAAACGAGCGGGCTGATACATACAGTCCAAAGGATAGACCCATGAAAATGCTTAATCATACAAATACATCAGTTTTAACAGCGACAACAACAGAAACATTACTGAGCTTGCCACAACAATTAAAACAACAATTTCAATTATCAGAAACATTGGCACAGCAAATAAATACGCATCGTCAAACCATTGAAAACATTTTAAATGGTACAGATCCTCGCCTGATGGTGATTACAGGACCATGTTCAATTCATGATCCAATTTCTGCACTTGAATATGCAGCAAACTTAAAAAAAATTCAGGCTCAAGTACAAGATCAGATTTTTATTGTGATGCGTACCTATATTGAAAAACCACGCACAACTGTTGGCTGGAAAGGTTTTTTATACGATCCGTTGTTGGATGGTTCAGGTGATATGCAACTTGGACTAGAACGTTCTCGTGAACTTTTTTTACAGATTATAGAGATGGGATTACCTATCGCAACTGAAATTTTAAGCCCAATGGCAACGGCTTATTTTGATGATTTACTCAGTTGGGGTGCAATTGGTGCACGTACCAGCGAATCTCAGATTCACCGTGAAATTTCAAGTCAAATGCCATTTAGTATTGGTTTTAAAAATGGCACAGATGGTTCAATTCAAATTGCCTTGGATGCCATTGAATCCGCTGCACATTCACATCAGTTTTTAGGGATGAGCCAACAAGGTTTACCTGCAATTTTACATTCACAAGGTAATCCAAAACCGCATTTAATTTTACGTGGTTCAAATACAGGCACCAATTATCAATTGGCTGAAATTGAAAAAATTCGTACGAAGCAACATGATTTACCTGCATTGGTGATTGATTGTAGTCATGGCAATAGCCATAAAAATCCAATGTTACAACCTGAAGTGCTTGAACAGATTATTCGTGAGCGTGATTTAACTCAAGTGCGTGGTGTAATGTTAGAAAGCTATTTGGTCGATGGTCAACAAAAAATCAGTGATCATATGACTTATGGTCAATCTGTGACAGACGGCTGTTTAGGTTGGAATAAAACTGAAAACTTACTGTTAAAGGTTGCACGTCAGTTGGCAGATACGCAGTTAAAGCTATCGGCATAGATGGATCAATGGTTTCTTGGCGACATAAGTCAAAATGACATGGCTAAAAATTGTATCATGCAATTTTTAGCCATGATGATCATATGGATTGAATCCATTAAAACAATTTAAAATTTCTGCTACAATTGCAAAGAATGAATACCAAAGTTGAATTATAAATGTCATCAGTGCTTAAATTAGATGAACTCAAAAATGCGACCGTTTCTAGTTCGCCTTATCCTTATTTTGTCGTTGAAAACTCAATTGTAGAAAGTGAAGTTCAAGCTGTTATCAAGGATTTTCCTAAAATTGAACAAGGCGGCAGTTATAACATCGAAGATGTTGAAATCAAACCTCATTTTGCTCAATTATTAGCATCAGTCGATACGCCTGAGTTTCGTCAAATTTTGACTGAAAAATTTGAAGTTGATGTGATGAAACATCCAATGATGATTACCTTACGTGGTTTTTCTCGTCAAAAAGATGGTCGTATTCATAGCGATTCAAAAAGTAAATTAATTACGATTCTCATTTATTTAAATGAATCTTGGGATGCACCAACGGGTCGACTACGCATTTTAAATGATGATAAAGATATTCATAATTATGTGACTGAAATTAATGCAGGTCCAGGATCATTGGTCGCTTTTAAGGTGACCGATAATGGTTGGCATGGCTATATTCCTTACGAGGGACAGCGTCAATCCATCCAGATTAACTTTCTCACCAGTGAAAAAGCCAATGCAAAACATAAATTTTTTCATGGTTTAAGTGCCAAGCTAAAGAAATTTTTTGGCTAACTTATTGAATTTAAATTGAATGGTATTGAATAATACTATTCTCTTTTTAAATGTTGGCTTATGGCTCATTGAACCAATAAACCAATTTTTTAGTTATAAATTTTTTCTGATTATTATCCACTTAATTAAATTTTATTTTTTTGTGATAAAAATCACATTTTATTTATTTTTATTTTAATTCTTAATGACCTAGATATATATTTTAAATCAATGATGTATAAAATTAAAAAAAGCATTATCACTTTTATGATCGGTGTTGATTTTATAAAAATCAGATCAAAAATATAGGTTTGGGGATAAATATGTATACTGAAGAATTATTGGATGAAGCACGGCGCTTTATGTTCCATATGTTAACAAAAGTGGTCGAATACGGTGGTTCAGATTTATTTATCTCTGCAGATTTCCCACCGAGTATTAAACATCAAGGTTTAATGAAACCGATTGGACAACAGCCATTAACTTCAGATAAAACTCGATTATTTGCCTATAGTTTAATGAATGAGCGTCAACGTAAAGAGTTTGAACAAGAACTTGAATGCAACTTTGCGATTTCAGTGCCGAATATTTCTCGTTATCGCGTCAATGTATTTCAACAACAACTACAAGTAGGCATGGTCATTCGTACCATTACCGCTGAAATTCCTAATTTTACCAAGCTGAAATTACCGCCATCACTTAAAAATGTGATTATGGAAAAACGTGGTTTAATTTTGGTGGTGGGTGGCACAGGTTCAGGAAAATCAACCTCACTTGCAGCCATGATTGATCATCGTAATGAAAATTCAGCAGGGCATATTATTACCGTTGAAGACCCTGTTGAATACGTACATAAACATAAAAAATCGATGGTGACGCATCGTGAAGTGGGTGTTGATAGTCATTCTTGGCATAGTGCATTAAAAAATACGCTGCGTCAGGCACCTGATGTCATTTTGATTGGTGAAATTCGTGATACTGAAACCATGGAACATGCCATAGCCTTTGCTGAAACAGGACATTTGTGCTTAGGTACATTACATGCCAATAATGCCAATCAAACCCTAGATCGTATTATTAACTTTTTTCCAGAAGAACGTCGTAATCAATTGTTGATGGACTTATCATCCAATATGAAAGCGATTATTTCTCAACGTTTGGTTCGTACACAAGATGGACAAGGACGTAGGGCTGCGGTTGAAATCATGTTAAATACACCTTTGGTTTCTGAAAATATTCTCAAAGGGCAGTTTTATACATTAAAAGAAATTATGACCAAATCTCGTGAATTGGGTATGCAGACTTTCGATCAGGCACTTTTTGATTTATATGATGAAGGCTCTATTTCATATGATGAAGCAATGAGAAACTCAGACTCTGTCAATGAATTACGTTTAAAAATTAAATTAGAATCACGGCGTAAAGAAGGTACAGTACCTCAGCATACAACATCATTGAATATGGCGCAGGAAGCAGTAAAATCGCCCGATGAAGCATCAGATATTGCAGAAACTTAATTGAGTTTTTTATCTTGAATACATTAAAAAATCAGCCATGAGGCTGATTTTTTAATGATTTATTGATCTAAAATAGATTATAAACCTGCTTCATATTCGGTATTGCTCAGTAGTTTTTCCACATCAGCAATATTGTCAGGTTTAATTTTATAAATCCAACCTTTGCTATACGGTGCGTCATTGATAAAATCAGGATCATCTTCAAGTTCAGCATTAACTTCAACCACAACACCTGAAATCGGTGCATGAATATCTGATGCAGTTTTTACAGATTCAACAACACCTGCTTGTTGACCTGCAGTCAGTTGAGTCCCCACTTCAGGTGCTTCAACATAAACTAAATCACCCAATGCATCTTGTGCATGGTCAGAGATACCTGTAATGACAAGATCACCTTCAATTTTTACCCATTCATGGGTAGCGGCATATTTGAGGTCTGAAGGATGGTTCATGGTAACTTCCTAAAAGTAATCTATTATTTTGCAAAATGTTATACCGCTTTTTGACTCAAAACAAAAGTATTTCAAATACAATGAGTTTATCGGTCTTGCTTATAAGTAAGGATCTTTTCGCCAATTGCTTGGGCTACGACCGCTCCACCTTTTAAATGCTCGACTAAAATTGGCAACATCCGAATAGCCGAGTTCATCGGCAATTTGTTCAAGTGAATAATCTGTACGAGATAATAATGATGTTGCATGACGATAACGCACCTCATCGACCAATGTGGAAAATGATGTATTTTCAGCAGCTAACTGGCGCTTTAGTGTGCGGTCTGACATATGCAGGATATCTGCAACATTTTCAATACTTAAATAATGTTGTTCAGAATTGGTCAGAATATCACGGACACGCATGGCAAGGCGGCGGCGTTCACCCAATGCGGAAAGCTCGGATTCACATTGATTAATTGCAATTTGGCTGGCAATCGGGTCAGCGTTGACCATTTTTAAGCCCAAGTATTTTTTATCAAAACTTGCGAGTAAATGCGGTTGATCAAATCGCATGTTGTACTGATCTTGAAATTTACTATTATATTTATCAAAACCTTGAGGCATAGGAAAGTCAAAATCAATATCACCAGCTAAATGATCAATACCCGTCAATGCCTTCGCCATGGTCATAATACCAAAGGTCAGTCCCATGACAATTTCAGTTCTTAGTGGCTCAATTTCAATATCACATTGCAATTGTAAGGTCGCTTTTTCACCAAAAGTCGAAAAAAATAGCTGTAAAAATGGCATTCGTAACTGAATAAAGCGGTTCGCCAAAACCAAGGCATCGGTAATGTCATTGGCGGTCATAATCGCATAGCCAATAAAACCATGAATGGAAATACGCATTTGCGTACCCAAATGATAGCCCAAAGTACTTTCACCAGTCATTTTTAAGGCATGTTTGACCAATTCATTCGCAACAGGTGTGGGGATACGGTAATCAGGTTCGGCAAGTTGTTCACTGGTAAAGTGAAAGGGTGCAAATAAACTCTCTGCGCTATAGCCCCATCGAGAAACAATATCGAGCAATAAAAGGCCATAAACACCCGGAATTCCATGGTTCTGACGGTTTGACATTGTTTTCATTTGCGATCCGTGCTCTCACATTTTATTTGTGTTGGCTGAGTTTTATATTGTCATAAAAAATGTCATCAATATAGCTAAATTGTCTGACATAGCCCTTTGACTTTATTCAATGTCTCGTCTAAATACAACAATTTTGGTGGTTGAAATGAGTAAAACATCGTCATGCTGATTTTTCGCTTGCGTGACATAGCTCACCATCGAACGGTCATGTTTAGTTCGAGAAGGGGTGATCGACACAATTTCAACTTCTACGTGAATATGATCACCCGGACGAGTCGGTTTAGGCCAACGTAAACTCGACTCAGAACCAATTAAACCTTTGGCAATTGGGAAGCATTCTGTCCATAAACGCATCGTCACTGCAGAGATATGCCAACCACTGGCAGCAATACCTTGAAAAATAGGATGGTCTTTGGCTTTTTCGACATCAGTATGGAAGACTTGTGGATCAAATTTTTGTGCAAATTCTAAAATTTCCTCTAAAGTCATTTCATAAGAACGACTTTTAAAATGATCACCCACATTTAAATCTTCAAGGTATAACATTTATTCCGCTTCCTTTTCTTTCAGTTTTTCTTGTTCCACTAAAAACTCACCTGTTTGACGTTGCCACAGTTGAGCATAAATTCCATTTTGTGCAATCAATTCTTCATGTGTGCCTTGTTCCGCAATATGTCCCTGATCTAAAACAATTAAACGATCCATTTGAGCAATAGTTGATAATCGGTGTGCTATGGCAATGACCGTTTTATCTTGCATTAAATCATCTAGACTTGATTGAATAGCTGCTTCGACTTCAGAATCGAGCGCACTCGTTGCTTCATCTAAAATTAAAATAGGCGCATCTTTTAAAAATACCCGAGCAATTGCAATTCGTTGGCGTTGTCCACCTGAGAGTTTTACCCCACGTTCACCCACATACGCATCATAGCCATGTTTACCCCGTAAATCGCTTAGTTGCGGAATAAATTCATCTGCTTTGGCTTTACGTACAGCAGCATACATGTCTTCATCTGTTGCATCAGGACGACCATATTTGATATTTTCAGCAACAGAGCGATGTAACAGGGAAGTATCCTGAGTGACCATCGCAATATTTTTTCTTAAACTGTCCTGTGTGACATTTTCAATATTTTGATCATCAATGCAAATACGACCTTGGTTGATGGTATAGAAGTTAAGAAGCAGTTGAATTAGTGTCGATTTTCCTGCACCTGAACGTCCAACAATCCCAATTTTTTCACCTGCTTTAATTTCTAAATTAAACTGATCAATGACTTTCTTTTCGTTATAAGCAAAACTGACATCTTTAAATTCAATTTTACCTTTTTTGATTTGCAAAGGTTTGGCATCGGGTGCATCTTGAATATTAATAGATTTACCCATGGTCATCATACCATCTTGAATTGTTCCGACATTTTCAAACAGAGCAGAGGTCTGCCACATCATAAATGCAGCCATGCTATTGAGTTTTAAAATCATTGCTGTGGTTGCTGCAATCACACCAATAGCGGCTTGACCATTGAGCCAAAGCCAAACGGCTGTACCCAAGACACCAAAGAACAAAACAGCCGTGAGTAGGTTAATGCAAATTTCGTACATTGAACCTAAACGCATTTGTTTAAATACCGTCAGCATAAAAGTCTGCATAGATTCTTTAGCGTACTGACTTTCACGACCTGCGTGAGCAAAGAGTTTTACGGTTTGAATATTGGTATAGGCATCTGTTACACGTCCCGTCATCACTGCGCGTGCATCGGCTTGTTGTTTAGAAATTCTGCCTAGACGTGGAATAAAGAAACATGCAGCGCCAATAAAAAGTGCCAACCAAAGCATCAAAGGCAATAATAACAGGAGGGAAATATTACCAAGTACAACACTGATGGTAATAAAGTAGATGATGACATAGGTCAGCATATCACCCAAGATTACCCAAAATTCACGTACAGCAAGGGAAGTTTGCATGACTTTGGCAGATAAACGTCCTGCAAAATCACTATGGAAAAAATCAAGGCTTTGTTGCAAAAGTAAATTATGAAAGCGCCAACGCAGACGCATTGGAAAGCTACTGTATAAAATTTGATGGCGTACAATAGATTGTATACTTGAAAATATAATATTCCCGAGTAAGAAAAAGCTCAAAATTATTAAATTACTTTTATGATTGGTAATGAAAGTTTCAGGTGTTGAACTCGTCAACCAATCAACTAAATGTCCAATCTGTGCAAAAAAGATCGCTTCAAAACTTGCTGTTGCTGCTGTAAGCAAAATCAACAGCAGTAAATAACGTCGAACACCATAGGCTGCTTGCCAAACAAAGGCAAAAAATGTTTTCGGCAATGGTTCGTTTAAGCCTTTTTCGGGATAAGGATCGACCAGACGTTCAAACCATTGCAGCATATTACTCTCGGATATTTTGAATAGAAATGATGAAAAACAAATATATCGATAAAAAACGATAATGGCTGTAATTCTAACTGATTTTAGAAAAAAAGTATGTTGGATTAAATCTCAAATTAAATTCACAGCTTTAAAACTGAGGCGTTATTTAAAAATAAAAAATCCCTGACCAAATGACAGGGATTTTTTATTTAGTGACTTAAAAGTGAAAAATTACTTACCACATTAAATCATCAGGAATAACATAAGCTGCATACGGATCTTCTTCATCCGTAACATCATTATTTGTTGTCGCTGTATTGGCATTACTGACAATAATAAAGCCAAGCATTTTTTCATTGATACGATCAGCCAAAACCTTCGGTAAAAAGGCATAAGATTCTTGATCTTTTGCAATAACCAAACTACCAGACACCAAAGCATTATAAATTTGTTGATTAATATAAAGCTTTTTAACTTTAGCATCATCAATAAACTGATAGATGCTGTCACCATTGGTATCTCTAATTTTATGCTGAGCAATCATTTGAATTACAGCAGCTTTCAATGCTTTTTCATCTAAAGCGCGCTGTTTTTCTTCATTCAAGGCCTGATCACGTGCAACTTTTTCTTGCTGATCTTTGGCAATTTTTGCTTGTAATTCAGCTTCATTGCCTTGACCTGTACGTTGTTCATGCTGTGCTTGTTTACTGAGTTTTTTGGCTTTTTTATTATCGACTAACCCAGCTTTCAATAATTGAGCCTGCAAAGCGTTCTTTACCATGACCACGATCCATTACTTTTGACGGTGTAAAAATTTATACGAAATAATGCCATAAACAATGCACAGTGTCAGGCTGAGTATTGCGGGAATCAAAAACGCATGTAATTGTAAATAAGGATGGGTAATGCATGCAATCACACCACCCAAGATAAAGCCAATTAAAATTAAAAGATGCAAAACAATTTTACGAATATCCGTTTTTAAGCCTTTTAAATAATAACCCAATGCCAAACCAAGATCGGTCAATACACCCGATAAATGTGTGGTTCGGATAATTACACCTTGGTAATGGCTCACCATCGCATTTTGCACCCCCATGGCAACACATGCCCAAAGCAATGCATAACGTGGAAAATAGGGGATAAATAACCAACATAACAAAATAAAAAGGGTAACTAAAATCAGCGGAATGCCATAACGTCGACCAAGTTGAAAATGGCTATTTCCAAGAATAAAACCACTATAACTTGCACCAATCATATAGCTAAGAATAACCAACGATAAATAGATGAGTTGAGATGATTGCCCTGAAACGAGTGCTTGAGTGAGTAGGCTAGCATTGCCTGTCATATGAGAGACAGATTGATGTAAGACAGTGATCAATCCTAAAACATTAATCATGCCCGCATTGATTGCGAGCATGAAAGCACCAAATTGAATCCAGTTGGGTAAACGTTGAAATGGCATTGGGATATTTTTACTTTAATCTTCAATGCCTTCCAATATCACTTATTTTCTAGATAAATCAACTGCTGCGGTAAATAAAACATCTGTAGATGAGTTGAGTGCTGTTTCAGTTGAATCTTGCAGTACTGAAATAACCATACCAATTGCAACAACTTGCATCGCAACCGTAGAGTCGATACCGAACAAACCACAGGCAACAGGAATCAGTAATAACGAGCCACCTGCAACACCAGAAGCGCCACATGCCGTTACAACAGCCACCACAGATAAAATAATCATGGTCACAAGACTGACTTCAATATGCAAGGTATTGACAGCAGCTAAAGTTAAAACCGTAATCGTCACTGCAGCACCAGCCATATTAATGGTTGCGCCCAAAGGAATGGCAACACTTGCCGTTGACTCAGTTACACCTAAACGTTTTGCCAAATCTAGGTTTACAGGAATATTAGCCGCCGAACTGCGAGTAAAGAATGCCGTAATACCACTTTCCTTTAAGCACTTCATAACTAAAGGATATGGGTTTTTACGCATGACGACACCAACAATAATTGGGTTAATCACCAATGCCACAAAAAGCATAGTTGCAACTAAAACTGCGAGTAAATGTGCATAATTTTCAAGTGTTTCAAGACCTGCTTGTGCAAATGTTGCAACAACAAGACCGAAAATGCCCAGAGGAGCAAAGCTAATGACAATACGAATAATCGAATTTACCGCATTTGAAACATCAGTAATGACCGCGCGAGTTGTGTCAGAACCATGACGTAGTGCTACACCAAGACCTACAGCCCATGCCAAAATACCAATGAAGTTTGCTTCATGTAGCGCTGTAATTGGATTGGTAATAAAGCTTAGTAATAAATTTTTCATTACTTCAGCAATACTTCCCGGAGGCTGCATCTGAGTTTCAGGACTGATTGCTAAGAACAACGTACTTGGGAATAAAACACTTGCAATGACAGCACTAAATGCCGCCAACAACATGCCTATGCCGTATAGACCTAAAATAGGTTTTAAATTACTTGCGCCTTCACCTACTTTAAAATTGGCAATAGATGCAAGTACCAAGACAAACACTAAGATCGGTGCAACCGACTTCAATGCCTTAATAAACAAATCACCTAACAAGCTGGCATATGGTGCCGCTTGTGGAAATAAAGTCGCAACCAAACCGCCCAATACGATGGCAATAATAATACGAGAAACCAGACTTAACCGAGTCAGGGCTGAGAACATAACTGAGCCTTACCAAGTGCACATTGCACAAATCAAGAAAACAAGCGGAGTATTTTATACTGAAAATGTATTTATCAGATACATTTATTAACCATATAAAATTTCATCTTCAAATAAAAAGAATTTTGTCGGAATATACATGAATTTATCTACTTCTCTCAAGTTTAAGCAGAAATTTGAGCTTCAGCATATTCCAAAGTCTGTATGGCTTGGTAATGAGTAAGAAATACTTTTCCACTTAAATCATGTGTGAGTTTAGAACGATTGAGACGATCCATTACAGGACCTTTGACCTCAGACAGATGTAACTGTATCCCTAATTTGTCCAATTCTTGATTAATTTCTTCTAAAGTTTCTAAAGCACTCAAATCAATACTACTAATACTTGTACAGTTCATAATCACGTGTTTGAGTTGTGTATTTTGACTAATTTCAGCAATAATAAATTCTTTTAAGGTATTGGCATTGAGGAAACTTAAACTTTCATCAATACGAATTGATACGATACTCGGAGTCGTAATCACTTGGTGACGACTAATATTACGGAAATGTTCTGTACCTTGAATTTGCCCAATCACCGCAATATGTGGGCGGCTAATACGCCATAACAGTAAAATAAAGGTCGAGAAAACGCCAATCATTAAACCTGTTGAAATATCTAAAAATAAAACACCAAAGAAAGTGACCCACATCGCAATACCATCGGCTTTAGAATATTTCCATGTTTCGATAAAAGGTTTGAAATCGACAAGTTTCCAAATAGAAACAATGATGGTTGCACTTAAAACGGCAAGCGGTAACTCACGGAATGCATTGGTAAAATACATGCTCACAACAATAATGAATAATGACGATAGAACACCCGCCATAGGTGTTTTTGCACCTGCATCAGCATTGACCACCGTACGTGACAAGCTACCTGTAACAGGAAATGATGAAGATAAACCTGCACCAATATTGGCAAGCCCTAAAGCAATCAGTTCTTGATTACTGTTCAATTTACTACGTTGTTGAAATGCGGTTGCTTGTGCAATAGAAATAGATTCAACAAAACTGACCATCGCAATCATTGCAGCGCCGGGAAGTAGTTTAACCACTAAATCCCAACTCCAAAATGGCATATTTAAAGGTGGAAAACCTGATGGAATTTCACCGACAGTTTTGATGCCATAGACCTCTAAATTCAAGACATTTACCATCGAGATTGAAACGAGTACCAAAAATAAGGGTAGGGCTTTAATCCAAAAAGACAGGGTATTTTTGCTGATGATTTTTTGAATAGCTGTACTTTTCGTTATTTTTGGCAGCATGACCAACAACAAAATAGCGCTTAAACCCAAAAGCATGGTTGGAATTTGAATATAAGGAAAATATTGCCAAACACTGACCAAAAAATCAGAAATATTATTGGTTTGTAATGGTACATCAAACAAATATTTAACTTGACTGAATGCAATGAGTACCGCAGATGCAATAATAAAGCTTTTAATGACGGGATGGCTAATCAAACGAATCAGAAATCCAAAGCGAAATACACCCAAAATAAATGAAATAATACCAACCAAAAGTGCCAATAAACACGCCGCCTGAATGTATACAGGAGAGCCTGCCTCAAACATTGGATTGAGTGTCGCAAAAGTCATCATTGAAATGAGGGCAACAGGACCGATTGAGAGTGTTGAGCTTCCGCCAATGAGTGCATAAATAATCATTGGAATAATGCTGGCGTACAATCCTGTAATAGGAGGTAAACCTGCGACCATTGCGTATGCCATACCTTGCGGAACAAGCATGGCAATGATAATGAGTGCAGCAAGTAAATCTGACTTAAATTTTGATGAATTGTAGTCCTGTAACCATTGCCATGCAGGAAGCCAGCGGGCAATAGTGGATGAGGGATTGGGCATAAAAAGTTCTTTATCACATTTGCATATATATTATGCATAAAAAACGATAACAAAAATAGGGGAATTGCTGCTGTTTACTTATGATATTTATTTTAGATTTTAGTTATTTTGGGCAATATAAGTCATAAAGCTGATTGAGTACCAAAACCAGTTTTTTATCTTTAATAGAGTAGAAAATTTGCTTACCATCACGCCGTGTATTGACGACATCACTTTTACGTAACATCATTAATTGTTGAGAGAGTGTGGGTTGTGTAATATGCGTTAATTGTTCAATTTGAGACACATTGAGTTCTTCATAAGCCAAATGGCATAAAATAAGTAAACGATCAGTATTTCCTAACGATTTTAAAATAGTAACGACTGAATCTGCTGCAATACGCATTGCATCAATTTCTAAGTTCTGACTCATTAAAATTCCTAAAGTGATCAACAGTTATTAGTATAACGTGCCTGTAAATAAAAAATAAATTGAATCTAATTATAAACTAGATATTTTAACTAATTATAGT
>CAXYZD010000012.1:0-32692 GCA_964293455.1 uncultured Acinetobacter sp.
AGTATCACTTATAAATAAGCTTTTAGTTGTTCAAACATGTGGGACCACCTCTATTGCTTAGGACTCAGTTTTATTATTTTGATCGTCAATGTCTTTTATTTCAGATCCTTGAAATACATGAAATGGAGGAAGTTCAGCTTGAGTCTGTGTTCTAAGATATTCCAAATCTCGAATATTTTTTTGAACGGCAACAGCACCAAAAAGACTCAGTAAAAATGCCATCATATAAAAACCTTTTTCACTTAAAAGCAGTTGGGCATTCCATAGACCAAGCGCCAGTAAAACAAGACAGATTGCGACTGAAGCCCAACATAATCCAGAATAAATAGCAGTTACGGATTTTCCTTCTAATTTATCTCGGACAATTTTTTGTAAGGAAACCGCAGAAAATAAGCCATAGAGTATTAGGATTAAATAGAAACCTTTTTCGCTCAGTAAAATTTGTGCATTAAAGAGTCCGACACAATAGGCAACCACACCTGCAAGTAAGGCACCCCAACTGACGGCAATAAAAGCAGGTGTAGGTTTATTGATATATTGATTCATTGTTGTTCCTTATTGGTTTTCTTCTGATATGTATGTGATCTATTATGCGTATTTGAAATGAGATGGCAATTTATTTTAAATTGAAGCATTTCATCAAAAGGATGTGAGTATTTAAGTTTTATTTTTTTTAAATTTGTGCATTAATTTGATCGTTAACTATATTGTTACTCGTGAATATTAAGCAACATATTAATAAAAAGAGTGAGTGATTATGCAGATTAAAAAAATTGTTATTGGGTTGGTGGCTTTTTCTCTAAGTTCAATAAGTAATGCGGTAGATACAAGCGCTCAAGCTAAAATTCAAACAGTGAAGAAACTGTATAATAGTTTATTGGATGGTTCGACCTTAGGTGAAGATGAAGCCATTCGTCGTTATGGTAGTCATGAATTACGTCAAATTTTGAGTAAATTAGAAGCTATTTCAGATCGTAATAAAGGTGATCAGTGTGAGTGGCAGGCAGCAGGTGTGATTATTCCGGGTCAAGATACTGATTTAACAGTAAACAAAATTCAATATTCAGTATTACAAAATGGTCGAGTGCGTGTGCAGGCGAAAAATTTTGGTCAAAGTTTTAAAGTTGATTTTGATGTGAAATGCACTGATTTGGGGTGTAGCATTACCGATTTTTATACACCACAAAGTTATAAAAATACGATGACAAATTATGCACGTAAAGGTCAATGCTGATTAATTGATCCACTATAAATAAAAGTAGCCACGCTAAGCGTGGCTACTTTTATATTTGAATATTCTAAATATTCAATCTAACGTTTAATTTGACTGTTTTAAATCCATTAATAAACTAAAGTTATTTAAACGCTTTTCGGTGTCGAAAATATCACAGGTGAAAATAAACTCATCGACATCATATTGCATGAGTAATTTTTCTAAGCCGTGTTTCACCGTTTCAGGTGACCCGATTTGTGCCATTGCTAAGAAATTTTGTACGGCTATTTTTTCGGATGCAGACCATCGACCTTCCATGCTTTGAACAGGCGGTTGAAGTTTTAGACTACGTCCTGTGAGTAAAGCCAATATACGTTGGTAAACACTGGTTGCTAAATATTGTGCTTCTTCATCTGTGTTGGCAACAACCGTTGGTACGCCCATAGACACATAAGGTTTGTCTAAATATTGCGAAGGTTGGAAATTTTCACGATAGAGCTGAATCGCTTGACCGAGCATACGAGGAGCAAAATGTGAAGCAAAGGAGTAGGGAAGTCCTAACTGTGCGGCAAGTTGTGCGCTGAATAAACTTGATCCAAGTAACCATACAGGTACATGGGTATTTTGTCCCGGTGTTGCTGTAATGCGTTGTCCTTGTTTAATTTCACCAAAATAACTCAAAATCTCAAGTACATCTTGTGGAAATTGTTCTTCAGTTTCTTGGCGACCACGTCTTAATGCCCGCATTGTGACTTGATCTGTTCCTGGTGCACGACCTAAGCCAAGTTCAACTCGTCCCGGGTACAGTGTTTCTAATGTACCAAATTGTTCAGCTACAACAAGAGGGGCGTGGTTAGGTAGCATAATGCCACCTGAGCCAACTTTCAGGGTCGAAGTGTTGGCAAGTAAATAGCCTAAAAGTACGGCTGTTGCAGAGCTCGCAATACCATCCATATTGTGATGTTCGGCAAGCCATAAACGTGAAAAACCAAGTTTTTCAGCATGCTGAGCCAATTCAAGGGCGTGTTGTAAAGAAAATAGTACCGATTTATCTTCACGGACGGGAACAAGCTCAAGAATGGAGAATTGCGTATTGTGCAATGAGCGCATATTTTAACTCTTATAAAATCATATATCGAAATAATACGATGTATGGTGGTCAAAGTATATCGTTTATTTTCGATATTTGTGTGTGTATCAAATATTGATCATGATAAAACGGAATTTGTAATTTTCATCAGGCATAAAAAAACACCCGAAGGTGCTTTTGAGCGGAGTGAATTAATCACGCCAATTTTTATTTTTGTACTGACCGTAATGATGACCATTGTCATGGCGAGAATTACGGTCATTATAACGGTAATTTGAGTTACGATAGCCCGATGATCTACGGTCATAACGATCATTATAGTTACCATTATATTTGTTGTCATAACGGTCATCGTAGCGATCATCATAACGGCGATCTTCAGAAACTTTTTTACCTAAAGAAGCACCGCCTGCCGCACCGAGCGCTGAACCAATATAGCCACCTGTTGACCCAGATACATTACGACCTACAGTGTAACCACCGGCACCACCGAGTGCTGCGCCAATTGCTGCACCTGTACGATCTTTACGGTTAGCAGAAGCGGCTGCACCGCCTGCACCACCAATGGCTGAGCCAATCATTGCACCTGTTGAGCCACCCATTTGCTGACCAATTGCAGCGCCAACTACACCACCTAAGGCTGAGGTTAATGCAGTATTTGTACTATTACCTGCATGTGCAGAGGTTATTAAGCTTGCGGCGATTACGGTTGCGCCGATCATTGCTGTAATTTTCATGGTCAACTCCTTGGGAAGTTTCTCTAATATTTTGTCTTGAATTTAATGTAACAAGGTACTTCGCTTTGATTGTGGATGGTCATGTATGTAACATGATGTGAATCGTAAATACTTTGTATCCATTCTCATCAATTTCTCCATATTTATGTGCTTATTCTTCTTTTAGCTTTGAATTATTTTACTTAAAGACATCATGTTGAAGTCTGATTTTTAATATGTAGTACATAAAAAAGCCCACCATCGATCTCGATGAAAGGCTTTTTCTAACCGTGCATTCAATCAATGACGGTGTTTTTTATAATATTTTTTGTTGTGTTTTTTACTGTATTTACGGTCATCATAGTGGCGGTCTTCAGATACTTTTTTACCTAAAACTGAGCCACCCGCTGCACCTAATGCAGAACCAATATAACCACCTGTTGAACCGCCCATGTTTTTACCTACAGTATAACCACCAACACCACCTAAACCACCACCGATTGCGGCTGCGGTACGGTCACGTTTATTGGTCGACACGGCAGCACCACCTGCACCACCAAGTGCAGAACCGATCATTGCGCCTGTGTTACCACCCATTTGTTTACCAATTGCTGTTCCTGCAACGCTGCCCAATGCAGAAGTTGCTGCAATACGTGTCGAATTATCTGCATGTGCACTCACCGCAAATACTGAAGAAACTGCAAGTGCAGTACCAAGTAACATTGCATTAAGATTCATCATTCACTCCATGTCCTGTTAGAGACTATATCTTTCATTTATATTTGATGTAAGCAATGTACCAAAGATAAGGGCTTGGAATGTGGAGATGAAATACTAGAGTTATAGCGTTTGGTATCGTAGTGTATGCTTTGTATTAATATTGTCTATTTAGAAAACAAATGATTTAAATTATCGTGATTTATATCACAATATTTTAAAAATTAAATTTTTATGAAAATACAGATTGATGAAAAGATCAGGTGCAGTAATAGAAGTCAGCTAATAAATATGTCAATTAAGGGGCAGAATCGTTAAACTAAGTGCAATTTTAGAATTCTTTACTTGATTTGAGTAGGATGCATCAAATGTGATGTATCAACCTATAACATTAATAGAAGCTTTATTTTATTGATTTTTATTGGCTCTAAAAGTAAAGACGAGCTTGAGAATAGATTTAAATGAAAGAATCGTTACGTTTGCGATTAGATCAACTGTGTGATCGACATGAAGAATTAGAAGCCTTATTGGCAGATATTGAAGTCATTTCAGATAATAAGCGTTTTCGCAATTTATCTCGTGAACATAAAGATTTAACAGAAATTACAGATGTTTGGAAAAAGTATAAACAGGCTGAAGAAGATATCATCACGGCTGAAGCGATGCTTTCTGATCCTGACTTTAAGGAAATGGCAATTGAGGAAATTAAAGACAATAAAGCTTTAATTGAAAGCCTTGAAGCCGATCTGAATGTCTTAATGATTCCAAAAGATCCCAATGATGCAAACTCTGCCTATTTGGAAATCCGTGCAGGAACAGGTGGTGATGAAGCCGCTATTTTCTCAGGCGATTTATATCGTATGTATTCAAAGTACGCTGAAACACAAGGTTGGCGTATAGAAGTCCTATCTGAAAATGATGGCGAACACGGTGGTTATAAAGAAATTATTTGCCTGATTAATGGCGATGGTGTGTATGGTCGCTTAAAATTTGAAAGTGGGGCACATCGTGTACAACGTGTGCCTGCGACAGAATCACAAGGTCGTGTACATACGTCGGCATGTACAGTGGCAATTTTACCTGAAATTGATGTCGATACCACGGTCGAAATTAATTCATCAGAATTACGTATTGATACGTACCGTGCATCGGGTGCAGGCGGTCAGCACATTAACAAAACTGATTCTGCTGTACGTATTACCCATCTTCCAACAGGAACGGTGGTGGAATGTCAGGATCAACGTTCACAACATAAAAACAAAGCCAAAGCGATGGCTTTATTGGTTTCACGTTTAGAAAATGCCAAACGTGCTGTTGCAGATGCGGCAACCTCAGAAATGCGCCGTGATTTGGTCGGTTCGGGCGATCGCTCAGAACGTATTCGTACTTATAACTATCCACAAGGTCGTATGACCGATCATCGAATTAATTTAACTTTATATAAGTTAGATGCGGTGATGGAAGGTGATTTGACGGAACTTTTAGACAGTTTACATCGTGAATATCAAGCCGATCAGTTGGCAATGCTTGCACAGCAGAATGGTGGCTAATGAACATTGCACAGGCTTTAGCCTTACGTGGTGAATCTGAAAGCTACGAACGTCAAGAAAATGTATGGTTGCTTGAACACATCACTAAAATTGATTCTTTTGATTTGGTGATGAAAAAGGATCAGGAACTTACAAACGAGCAAGAACAAGCCTATGTTGATGCTTTAAAACGTATTGAAGCAGGTGAACCATTGGCCTATGTGACAGGTTCTCAGCCCTTTTGGACACTTGATTTAAAAGTCACCAAAGATACGCTCGTGCCTCGTCCCGATACGGAAGTGTTGGTGGAAACGGTGTTACATTTAGATTTACCTGAGGATGCACGCGTTGTCGATTTAGGAACAGGGACAGGTGCAATTGCATTATCTTTGGCAAGTGAACGTCCAAATTGGGACATTACTGCAACTGATATTTACGAGCCAACGCTCGAAGTTGCACAGTTTAATGCTGAACAACATGATTTAAATCATGTCAAATTTGCGTGTGGCAGTTGGCTGAATGCTTTGAATCGTAATCAATATTTTGATGTGATTGTATCCAATCCACCGTATATTGATGCAGATGATGCGCACATGAAGGATTTAGCGACTGAACCAAGACGTGCTTTGGTGGCTGAAAATCATGGCTTGGCTGATATTGAATTGATTATTCAACAAGGTCAAAAGCATTTAACAGCCAATGGTTGGATTGCACTTGAACATGGTTATGATCAAGCAGATGCCGTACAACGGTTGTTTAAAAAATATGGCTTTAAAGACATTCGTACCGTAAAAGATTACGGTGGTAATGATCGAGTAACTTTGGCATGTCATGCATAAATGACCTATTACAGATCATTTAAGCGTTGAACATAAGAATAAAAAAACCGAGCAAATTCATTTGCTCGGTTTTTTTCTTTTTAATCTAATGCTGAAACAGTGAAATACTGAATTTTAAAGAGCTAAGCAAATAATTAACTTTTAAAGATAAGTATCAGCGATGCTGTCTGCAATATTTAGTTGATTTAAACCATCTATTTCAAGTGCTAAACAGAGTGCGACAATTTTAGCTGTATCTGCAAGATTCTGTTTTTTTAACTCAAGACCTGTTCGAATTTCTTCGAGGCATTGTTGGTTGATATCTAAAGCATGGGCTAAATCGGTCGGATCATTTTGATTCATGAAATTGGCGATGACTTGTTTGAGTTCAATATCTGAACTGCTGAGAATCCCTTGGCGCATTTGCTCATCAAGATCTTCGATATGATTGGAAAATGAATGAGTAAAATTCTGCACAAGACTTGCGTCAAGCACATTAATCATTTTAAGCATGGCAATAACCTAGCTAGATAACTGTATGGGAGAGTGAGTTTAAAAATAACTCAAAATATGTGTGAAAAATAAACGATTAATTGTTTTATGGCAAGTGAAATTGGATGAATGGTAAAGTATTTATTTTAGCTAAACCTAATGAAATATCAGGCACTACTCTGTTTTTAAAAGGCTTATCGAAATTTTTTTAAGGTGAATATTCATGATATTCATACTTTATTGCTAAGAATGATCTTTTGCTTTAGAGCAAAGGTTGATTTTTCAGCGTGTTATCTATTACTTTGTAAGACGTCTATTGTCCAAAAATATCATACACGATGCAATTTTTGGGAATTGTATTCAATCAGACTTATGATAACTTTACACGATATGCAAATATTGTATCTTTGATGAGATACATGACAAAAATGAAAAAGGATAGAAAATGAAAATTGAAGGAAAAGTTGTTGTTGTAACTGGTGGTGCATCAGGTTTAGGTGCGGCAACAGCGAGCTTCTTGGTTGAACGTGGCGCAAAAAAAGTGTTCATGGTTGATATGAATGAAGAACTGGGGCAAGCCTTACAACAAGAGTTGGGTGCGGCATCAAAATTTGTCAAATTAGATGTGACTGATGAAACAGCCGTACAGCAATTTTTTCAGCAACTTGAAAAAGATGAAGGTCAGCTCAATGGCTTGGTGAATTGTGCAGGAATTGGCCCTTCAGCTAAAGTGTTGGGTAAAAATGGTATTCATGCTTTAGATGCATTCCAAAAAATTCTCAATATCAATGTATCAGGGACATTCAATATGCTGCGTTTTGCCGCAGATGTGATGTCACGTTATGAATTGAAAAGTGGCGAAGAAGATCGTGGTGTAATTATCAATACTGCATCAGTTGCGGCATTTGATGGTCAAATTGGTCAAACAGCCTATTCAGCATCGAAAGGTGCAGTGGTTGCAATGACGTTACCTTTGGCGCGTGAACTTGCACAACACGCTATTCGTGTGATGACCATTGCTCCGGGGATTATGGAAACACCATTATTAAAATCATTGCCACAAAATGTACAAGATGCTTTGGGTGCAATGGTACCATTTCCACCACGTCTGGCTCGTCCGCATGAATTTGCGTTGATGGTTGGGCAAATTTTTGAAAATGGTTATTTAAATGGTGAAGTGATCCGTTTAGATGGTGCAATTCGTATGCAACCACGTTGAAAATACGACTTCTTCTTATGTTTTTTTGTGATAAGTAAGCATTTATGCTTACTTATTTTTTCACTTATTATAATTTTGTAATATCATTGTTTTTATGAATAAAAATAAATTTTAATTTTTTCATTGGTTTAAATAGAAAATTTTAAATAACAGTCTGAAACGCTTTATATCGTGTTCACATTCCAACAAATTTTTAGATAAGCTATGTATCTAATATTATCGACCATAAATAGGATCGACACGTGACAGACTCATTTGATCAAGCCTTGGAACTCAGTGAAGCTGAAATGCACCTTTACGCACGTCAGATTTTATTGGATGGTTGGGATATTGACGCGCAAGAACGACTCAAACTTGCCAATGTTTTGATTGTCGGTTGTGGGGGCATTGGCTGTACCACTGCGGAGCTTTTGGCGCGAGCAGGTGTGGGTAAAATCACACTCATTGATTCAGACACAGTGGAAATCAGTAATTTACAACGCCAAATTGCCTTTACCAGTCAAGATATTGGTTTTTATAAAGCTGAAGTTTTGGCGAAGCGTTTAAAACAGATCAATACTTATATTGAAATAGAAAGTCATGTTGCGCAGCTCGATGCTGAAAATGCAGATGCACTCATTACATCGCAAGATTTAGTCCTCGATGGTTGTGATAATTTTGCGACCCGTTATTTGGTCAATGCAGTATGTACACAATTTGACGTCGCCTTAATCAGTGCATCGGCCATTGGTTTTCAAGGTCAATTGTTTATGGTAGAAGGCGATTCAGCGTGTTATGAATGTCTATTTCCCAAAGAACAACATGCAAATGAAGCCTTGCGTTGTGCAGATTCGGGTGTACTTGCAACCACGCCAAATGTGATGGCAAGTTTACAAGCGCATCATGCATTGCTGTATTTAGGGTTGGGTGAAACGCCATTGAAGCAAAAATTGTTACTTTGGCAGGGTTTAAGTATGAAACAACGTATTTTAGCCTTTGAAAAAGATGCCGAATGCTCAAACTGTCAGGCAAGACAATCCGCAAATGCATTTTAATTTGTTACACTCGAAGCAATTTATTTTAAGTCAGATCTTATGAAAAATAATATTTTCCTAGATGGACTCCGTTCAGTTGCCCGTGTGGGTGAAACTGCGGTGATTGCTGCAAAAGCGGGTATTCGCTACGCCACAGAAAAACCAAGCAATGCTAAGCTGATGCGTGAAACATTTGAATCACTTGGTTCAACATATATTAAACTTGGACAATTTATTGCAAGTACGCCATCACTGTTTCCTCGTGAATATGTTGAGGAATTTCAAGGCTGTTTAGATCAAACTCCATCATTGCCATTTAGTTATGTCGAAGAAGTCCTTGCTTCAGAATTTGCAGGACGTAATTTATCTGAAATTTTTGCATCAATTGATGAAAAGCCATTGGCATCTGCATCGATTGCACAGGTGCATGCTGCAAAATTGGTATCGGGTGAAGATGTTGTTATTAAAGTGCAAAAACCCGGTGTAGAAACGATTTTGTATACCGACTTGAATGTTTTGCATTGGGCAACCAAAGTGCTTGAACGTGCTGTGCCGAAAGTAAAATTTGCATCACTAGCGGATATTGTCGATGAAATCAAAACACGTATGGTACGTGAAGTTGATTTTATTGAAGAAGCCAATAATCTTGATGATTTTATTGAGTATTTACACGTTTCTAAAAATACTGCGGCAACTGCGCCAAAGGTTTATCATCAATATTCAACACGTCGTATTTTGACTATGCAACGTTTGTATGGCGTGCCATTGACCGATTTTGAAGTCGTGAAAAAAGTGGCAAAAGATCCTTCACAAGTTTTGGTTACAGCCATGAATACATGGTTTGGTAGCCTCATGTTGTGTAAATCTTTCCATGCCGACTTACATGCAGGTAATCTGATGTTGCTTGATGATGGTCGTATTGGCTTTATTGACTTCGGTATTATCGGTCAGCTTAAACCTGAAGTTTGGCAAGCCTGTATGGCATTTATGGATGCTTTGCAAAAGACTGACTATCCACTTATGGCACAAAACATGTTGAACATGGGCATGACCAGTACAAAAATTGATACTGCTGTGCTGGCTGCCGATTTAGAGCGTTTATTTAGTGGTGTTTTGATGGCAGATCCACAACAAATTTTGTCGTCTAATCCTGCCGATTTAAACGATATTATGATGGATATGGTCGGTGTTGGTGAACGTCATGGCATTCGATTCCCACGAGATTTTGCGTTACTTTTCAAACAAATGTTGTATTTTGATCGTTTCATGCGTGTACTCGCACCGTATACCGATATTTATGCAGATCAGCGTATTCAAATGGTTCAAAATCTTGATCCTGCATCATTATTGAAACACTGAGATCGTAATTTTTGATTAAATAAATAATCCCTCCCAACCTCCTTTTAATAAAGGGAGGAGCTTTTCAATATATATGTAAAAGTGGGGGAAATCCCCCTTGTCAAAGGTGAGGAGCATGCTCTGCAAGGAGGGATTCTAAGGAATGTTCATGGACGCAATTATCATTGAAGGTTTAAAAGTTGAGACTGTAGTGGGGTGTTTTAATTGGGAACGCCAAATTATTCAACCACTGATGCTTGATTTAACCATCAATACATCACTTGAAAAAGCATCAAATTCAGATGAGCTTGACGATACGCTAAATTATGCAGAAATATGTGAAATTTCAGCAAAAGTGATTGTCGACGCTGCCCCAAAATTGATCGAACATGCGGCAAAGCTAGTACTTGATGCGCTTTTTTCTACCTTTCCAAGCATTGAATCGATTATGATTACAATCCGGAAGCCTGCCATTATCGCGCAAGCAAATTCTGTAGGAATTCGTCTTGAACGCCACCGAAATGATTTTCGCCCTAGCATTGGCGAGTAATTCAAATCCTCAGCAGCATTTTCAGCATGTTTTTAGCCAAATCCAAACTTTGGGTACTGTGCAATTTTCTCCGATTTATTTAATTCCGTGTCGTGACAGTGTGGGCGCGGATTATTGGAATGCTGCCTGTTTGCTGAAAAGTACATTGTCTGTGGATGCCTTAACGGTTGTATTGAAAAAGATGGAAGCGGAGTCGGGGCGTGTACGTCCATCGCATCACATTGCTTTGGATATTGATTTGATTGCATGGGGTAATGATTTGGATCATATGCAATTTAATCCAAAAAAATTACCTTTGGCATTGGATGTGAAAATTCCGATGTTAGATTTATGGTCTATAGATTTTTTCAAACATGAAAAACATCAATTTCCAATCATCGTTTTATAAAATTAAAAATTAGAGGGATGTTTGATATGTATTTAAAGTCATTTGCGGTATTTAGCTGTGCACTTGTATTGAGTGCATGTCATCAGCTGCCTGAAAAGTCTGTACAGCAAGCGAGTATTACAATTGAAAAGCAGACATTACAGCAACGAGATCAGCAGTTAAAGCAAAAAATACATGCTTACACGCAAGATCAAGCCCTATTTGATGTGGCATTTGATGATCTAAATAATGATGGGAAAGAAGATGCAATTGTTCTTTTGAAAGGGCAAAATTGGTGTGGTTCAGGTGGCTGTACTTTGTTGATTTTTAAAGGATAACCTAATCAACAATTCGATTTTGTCAGTAAAACAACATTGGTCGATACACCTGTTTATTCAACAACCTATTTACACAACGAATGGAAGCAATTATTGGTCTATAGCCCTAAGCATGGGCAAGTGATGTTAAAGTTTGATGGAACACGGTATCCGTTAAATCCATCTTTACTTCCTGTTCAAAATGCTAAGCTTGAACTGAATACCAGTAAATTACTTTTTTGAAGTCATTGATGAATGACTCGACATTGCTTCGAGCCATTCAGTTTTTTAAAAATTAGTGCTTTGCATTTTGTTCAATACTGGCAAACCATGCATTGATGTCTGATTTTTGAATCGCTTTTGCCATCAATTCAGGAAATTGATCAGGTGTGCAGGCAAAAGTTGGAATACCTAAACTTGCAAATTTTTGTGCATTTTCACGATCATAAAAAGGCGCGCCTTCATCCGATAATGCAAGTAAGGTAATAATTTGCACACCACTATTGAGCAATTCAGCGACTTGCTTAAACAGTTGTTGCACATTGCCACCTTCATACAAATCTGTGACTAAAACTAAAATCGTTTCTTCAGGTCGGCTAATAATGCTACGACAATATTTCAATGCTTTGGCAATGTCTGTTCCACCACCTAACTGTGTGCCAAACAGGACATCGACAGGGTCTTCAAGTAAGGGTGTTAAATCAACGAGTTCAGTGTCGAAAACCACCATTTGAGTGGAGACTGCTCGAATACTCGCCATCACGGCTGCAAAAATACTAGAATACACCACCGAAGGCGCCATTGAACCACTTTGGTCGACACACATGACAATATCTTTGAGTGCGCTGTGTTGACGAGGGTAGCCAAACAGTTTTTCTGGGATAATTGTTTGGTATTCTTCTTGCCAGTTTTTTAAGTTGGCTTGAATGGTACGGTGCCAGTTAATATCCTGAACCCGCTTGGGACGACGTGTCACAGCTGAGCGGTTAATACTGCCACTAATGGCTTGCTCAAGATTTTGTTTTAAACGACGTTCAATGTCTTCAACCAATTTACGCACCACAATTCGTGCAGTTTCTTTGGTCTTTTCAGGCATTAAATGGTTTAAACCAAGGAGCGTTGAAACCAGATGAATATCGACATCAATATTTTCCAGCAATTCAGGCTCTAAAAGCATTTGTTGTAAATTTAAACGCTCTAGTGCATCTTTTTGAATAATTTGAACCACTGAACTTGGAAAATATTGGCGTATATCACCGAGCCATTTGGCAATTTTCGGATTTGAACGCTGTAAGCCCCCTTTGCTTTGATCGGCACTATACAACTGATCTAGACACTGGTGCATATTGAGATCATCACTCGACCAAATTTGATCTTGCTGATTGGGTTTTTGCCCTAAAATCAGGCGCCAGCGACGTTCTTGTTCTGTTTCATGAGCTTGCATGATTACGCTCCTGTGTATTTAGCAACTGCTTGAGTTTGTCTAAAACCATCAGCCCACGTTCTATATTTAAAGTATTTGAATGTTGTTGCTGGGGCGTTATGCCTGAGGATGATGCTTTTTCCGCAAGTTTCATGGATTCACTTGGGCTAAATTCGCTCGTGGTACGTCTTAAAATAGGCAGAATATCAATGAATTGCTCCTCTGGAAGTTGTATCAGCCATGAATTGACCAAGTTCCAAAGTTGTTCTTCGTGTATCAATAATAAAGCCTGTTCCTGAATAAATCCTTCGAACCATCCCGCACTGTAATCTGTGGTTTGACCAACTGAAAGTGCTTGAGATAAATAGCTTTCAACCGCTTGATCATCAATGAGTTGTTGTTGCTTAGAGATTCGCGTGATAAACCCATGTAAATAACCATTCATTGCATCAAGCTGTAGCAGTTTATGGACTAAATCTTGCCAATATTGCAATAAATTGTCGTGTTCAAGCTGTTGTAATAGCTGATGTAAACGGTTCAATTGTTTTGCAGTGATACGTGCAACATCATCATTGATACTTTGACAATATTGTGGCAATGACAACATCAGTCGAATACTGAGCTGTTCAATGATGTTGAATAGATCATGTTCAGAGAATTGACGCACACTACCATAACGCAGAGCCGTGACTAAAGGCTGTAAGGTTTCAAGTAAAATACTTGGGTCTTGATGATGCGTAGACAATTCTTGTAAGCGTTGCACCGCCAAAGGCATACATTGATCAAGCCCAGACAGTAAAATAGATTCGATAGATTGTGCAACTTGGGTCAGATCATCCGATTTGGTCAGTTTTTCCTGTAATAATTGTGCGCTAGCATTGGCAATGGTATAGCCCCAAAGCGACATTTCATTTAAATACAAACTACTTTCAGGTTGCCACGATAAACGCCATTTTTCTTTATAATTGCCACGGGCATTATAATCATTTACTTGTTCTGCCCAAGCTAAACCTAAAATATTGATTCGATGCAAAAATTGACTTTTACTCAGGTCAAAAACTTGTCTGAGATCTAGCTCAATGTCTCGGTGAACAGCCTCTAATTTCAGACGTAAAGATTTACATTGCTTTAAAAAATCCTGTTGGATCGGGAGTTCTGAAAAATCATCGGGTAAATGTCCAAGTTTTTCAGCTTGCAATAACTGATTCAAGATCGGTTCAGGTAGTTCATAACCATGATGTAATACACTACGAATCACATCAAACAGATCATCAAGATCAGGGATTTGACGACCACGCAGTTGTAATAATGACTGAATTAACTGTGTGGCATCAATCAGTTGTGCACTTGATGCATCCTGTCCATTTTGACGAAGTGCATAAGCAAACTGACTGAGCCAATCAATACTAATTTTTTCAGCATCGACTTGTCCATGCTGTGCCTGTTGATAGTGTTTCCATAAATGTGCATACCATCCAACGGCTTGAATCCCTGCACCATAGCCACTATTACGTTGCAAACGACCATGCGTCCATGCAATCCAAGCACTTTCAACTTTAGTTTTTGGCAACGCTTTGAGTAATTGGGTATCTGATTTTGCAGTCGATTTTAAATTGAGTAGCGCTGGCGCATGCCAAGCACCACAAACCACAACAATCCGTTCAAAGCCTTGTTTTTCAGCTTGTCGAATAATTTTGCGCATGGATGCTTCACGATATTCTTCAATCAGATGTTCATGGTCATGAATTTTCTGAATATTCAATTCATTCAAATAGCTACGAATTTCTGCCATTGCTTCATTGATCGACTGAAACATTTCGCCTGCATGCGGTTGCTGTTCAACCAAATGCTCCCAAAAGCGTTCGCTGTCGTTATATCCTGCTTGATGTGCCAAGAGGGCAATTGGATCATGGCGATATTGCAAATAGCGCTTCTGTTCTGCAGATAATTCTTCTTCAATGGGTAGATCAGAGGATTCTACTAACTCATTTTTATCAAAATCATTTTCGTCAGCATCAGTATTTTCTAAATCAATTTCTTCTAAAGCAGTAGCATCAGCTTTAGCCTGTTCAAGTTCAGCTTGCCGTTGTTGTTCAATGGCAAAACGATGCTGACATGCCAAATCCATAAATTCAGTATGAATTTTATTTTTCAATGCAAATTGAATCGCTTGCCATTCAGGTGAAAACTCTGCAAAGGGGTAAAATACCGCTTTCGGTCGCTCTTCTTTTTGGATGGGTGTATTAATCAGCAAGGCAATTGGAGGGCTAACCTCAACATGATCAATTTGCTGAATCCGATCATTGGCATCGGGTGGACCTTCAATCAATATACAGTCAGGTTGAATCTGCTCAAGTGCGTTGAGTACACTGCGGGCAGATCCCGGACCATGATGACGAATCCCTAAAATATACGGCATATAGATATTCCTATGTCATTCAATGTATCTTGATTACTCTAAATCTCGACATGCCTGATAAATCGGATTCCATCCTTCACGATGTTTAATCACGGTTTCTACATACTCTTTCCATGGCACGATATCCTGCACAGGGTCTTTAATCACCGCACCTTGTAAACCTGAAACAAGGTCATACGCATTTAAAGTACCATCGCCAAAATGTCCTGCCATTGCCCAACTGTGGCTCATCACCGAAATAGCTTCTGCTGTGGACATGGTGCCTGTGGTAGATTTTAGTTTTTGCTTACCATCCATAGTTTTACCATCACGTAATTCTCTAAAGATCGTCACCAACGTTTTAATATGTTGATCAAGCGGTTGAATTTCAGGTAAATCTAGACTACGCCCAAGCGATGCCACACGTTTTTGCACAATTTCAATTTCTTCTTCAATGGTGGCAGGTGGTGGCAGAATAACTGTGTTGAAACGACGTTTTAATGCCGATGACAGTTCATTGACGCCCTTATCGCGGTTATTGGCTGTTGCAATGACGCTAAAACCTTGAATCGCTTGATATTCAATACCCAACTCAGGCACAGGTAGATTTTTTTCAGACAATAAGGTGATCAGTGTATCTTGAACATCCGCAGGAATACGGGTCAATTCTTCAATACGGGCAATACGTCCTTGCGTCATTGCACGTAACATTGGACTTGGCACAAGCGCATCTTCGCTAGGGCCTTTGGCAAGCAATTGTGCATAGTTCCAGCTATAACGTAAGCTGTCTTCACTGGTGCCTGCTGTACCTTGAATCAATAAGGTACTTTGACCACTGATTGCTGCAGCCAAATGCTCTGAAACCCATGATTTTGCTGTACCGGGAACACCAAGTAATAATAACGCACGGTCAGTGGCAAGTGTCGCAACTGCAATTTCCATCAGACGGCGACTACCAATGTACTTCGCTGTAATTTCAGTACCATCGGCAAGTGTCGTTCCCATTAAATAATCAACCACAGCTGTTGGCGAAAGTTCCCATTGTGCAGGTCGAACTTTTTTATCCTGTGCTTTTAATGCGGCTAATTCATGTGCATATTGTAGTTCTGCTTTGGCACGTAAAACTTGGCTCATGTGATGTATCCTTCAAAAATTTTAGTTATTAATTCAGTTTGGTGATTGAGTCTGTGCTTTGTTTAAAAGCGTTTGTTTAAATTGGTTAAAATGTTGTAAGGCACGGAATTGTTCATCGCTTAAACCCTCAATTTTTGGGAGTTCAATGGGGTAGCCACTCAAGCTGATCCATGCAAAGACATCTTCAAATAAATTGTTCTGATCAGTCGGAATCGACAGATAAGTGTGTGCAATAAATTGTTCAGTACTTTCTTTTGAAAGACATAAATTTGGGTAATATTGAATAAAATATTTAGCCCATGTGTTAAAGAAATGATGACGTAGGTTGCTTTTGTCAGGATGTTTGGATCGCTCAAGTAAGATGGTTTCAAATTGTTGAGCCGTTAAGAGGGGAATTAAGCGATGAAAATGCTCAAGCCCACTACTGATTTCCAAATAGTTAAATAACTCAAGGGTGAGCGTTGTATCTTGTTCACGAAGACAACATTCCACTAAGGCGTGCAATAACAGGCTACGTTGATGTTTAAACTTTAAATTAAACAGCATCGTCCAATCGCTAAAAATCGTTCGCCAAAAGACTAAAGGCAATTTTTCAAAAATCTGATACAGATAATCGGCTGCTTTTTCAGACTTACTGAAATCTAAAAACTTTTGATTAATCTCAAGTTCTTTGATTAATTTACGAATGTTTGATTCCGATGCATGATCAATTAAACCGTACAAAAACAGTTGATCATTCAGCTCTACAGTCGGTTTGAGCTTAATCATTTGTAAACTTGGATCATAGATGATCAACTGCTGAATCAGTGCAATGACTTGTTCCGTATAGGGATGTTGTAAATTTTGTAGAAACAACAAGTGAATATTTTGCTGTTTGTATTGTTCAATTTTTTTAGGTTGATAGGGCTCAAAAGTTTGCATGTGTGGTGCAAAAAATGCATAGGGCATCGTTTGAATCCATTCAGCACGTTGATCCTTAGTGAGTTTTTTCCAGAGTGCATCGAAATACTGATCTGCAAATGGATGATCTTTAGGATCGAGTGGCATCAGCAGTTGTTCAATCTGGGCTTTGGTCAGTTTGGAAATCGCATCATCGATGATTTTCACATCATGAATAGAATCAGTATTCTCTACAAGCTCAGTCGTTTTATACTGATCATATAGTTTTAGAATATTGGCCGCTTTTAATGCAGGAGATTGAGCAAATTCTACGAGTTTGTAACTACGTTCAGGTAATGTGCGAAATAAAAAACCTGCATTTTTCGATTCTGCGATCACAGCTTGAACCAAATGCGGGGGAATTGCCCATTGTTGTTGAACGCAAATTTTTAAAAAATAATCTACATACTGCGGTTTATAGTTTGAATAATAGGAAAACTCTGTATTTAAAATTCGTTCTAGTACAGTAGTTGCTTCAAGAGGCATCACAGTAAAAGCACGTTCTGCAAATACTATTTCATTGAGTTGTTGCAGAGGAGTATCAAGTGCTTGTTGCGCTGCAAGCTGAAATAAAGCCCACTGTGTATTGAGCTGCAACAATGAAGCATCCGCTTGTATGAAATCTTTAAATAATTCAGGGACAACAAGTGCTTGCTGATAGTGATTGCCCAACGTCAGTTTTAGTTCAAGCTGCTTATTGAAGTTTTCGAATGTGGTGTTTATAGACATTGAAAATGTGCTCCATGCCAAAGGCTGATCATTTTTAGCTCGATACCATCCCATTCAAGCCCTGCATGGAAAAGCCGATCTGTGACAAGCATCCATAAATCGTAAAATTTTTGTTGAGAAATTTCCACAGGGAGCATTTTGTTTTGCTGATCGACCAAGTAAAAATGTCCTTCTGCTTGAGATAAACGCAGTTGATTGACCCACCAAAAACTTAAAATATGTAAAGGATTTTCCCCCAGTTTTTCTGCATAACGCGCAAAGGCTTGATCAAAATAAGCAAAGCCTTGCGGTGCGTCAGCATGCGCAGTCACCTTCGATATTGAATTCATGCTGAAATCATCCGCCAACTTAAGCCGTTGCTGATGAATACCCGGATAAGATGTTGCCTTAAATTCAAGTTGCTGTAAGGCAGGAAGCGTTAACCCAAAACGTGTATGAGGAGGAATGTTAAAATCTAAGACCAGATAATCTGTTAACGTTTTTTCATCCCACAGCCATTGACGGCGAAACGTACCTTTACTTTGATTTAATTCCTGAATACTTGCACCTAGCGCAAATATTTTAAAATTTTGTTGTGCTGCTGTTTGCCAATAATCTGCCGCAATTGTTACACCAAATAATTGACGTAATTCATTTTTTAAATCTTCACTGATGTTGTTTTGATGATTCCATAATTCAGTGATGAGTTGTAAACGTGCCAGCCATATTGCACTGTGCTTTTGCCATTGTTCTTGATACAGCACACTAGAAAATTCATCGATCCAAGCAATTAATCCAGATATTTGTGCATCGACAAGGCGAGTCGAAATTTCTTTGAACCAATGTTGACCTCGCTGATTGCGGATTTCATTTAATCCCAAATTTGTAATATCTATCAACCATGTTTGAAGTGATTCAATCCCTTGATCCATTTTTAATTCACGAGATTGTTGTCGCTTGGCTCGTGCAGCCTCATCAACAGGCTTAGTCGGTTTAGCTTTATCTTCAGTTGATTTTGTGGCTTTGCTCCGCCATTTTTGTACACGCTCAGGAAACTGGCTTTCATCTTCCTGAATTTGGAATTGATCGGCATGTGCCTCATACACCATGAGTAAGGCGAGGGCATGTTTACAAGGGCGTTTGAAGCTTGGACAACTGCATTCACATTTTAATTGAGGTAAAAAAATAGCACTTTGGTAAATTGCACTGCCTTTAATTTCTGCCCAAATCCATTGGTCTGTAGATGCGCCTTTATTATTCCAATCCTCTACTTTCGCTAATTTTTTTGCCGCTTTTGCTGCATTGGCATCGGGTATGATTTGCTGGATTTGTTCAGACTGAATGGTCAGCAGCATAAGAAGTCCTTAAATTTTTTTTAATGTTCGATGTTTAATTTTTAATCTAAAAAATACTATATCGTGAGTAAATAGTCGGTTCAATTCTTATTTTATGCTGGGCGACATATTGTGTCGTTATTCTGTAAAACCCAAAGCGGTCAAAGTGAATATAATGAAAAATATGGATGAAATCATCATAAAATATATTTTATAAATGTAAATGCTCATGTATTTAAGGAAGATGTTTTAGGTTGAGCATAAAAAAAGCTCACCGTGGTGAGCTATGATTTTTTTATTTAAAAAAATAATTTATTCAATAAAATATCGAAAATGATTTAAATATTAACTAAATAGTCTTAAATAAAATAACTGGTTTTGGTCATCAGTTTTGAAATTGCAGTCATGGTGATTTTGACTGGTGCAGGTAAATCGACACCGCCTGCATTTAAAGCTGTATCACGATGATGCAACTCATCTTCATTCATTTGTACTAAAATTTTACGTGAACGCTCATCTTGTGGGGGAAGTTCACTAATATGTTGTTGTAAATGCATGCTCACTTGGCGTTCAGTTTCAGCGACAAAGCCTAAACTGTATTTATCACCTGCAAGACCTGCGAGCGCACCCATACCAAATGAAAGCCCGTACCATACTGGATTAAATAGGCTTGTATGACTGTCCAACTCTTTTAAGCGATCTTCACACCATGCCAAATGGTCTTGTTCTTCAATAGCTGCAAATTGCATTTCCTGACGTACTTTAGGTAGTTTCGCTGTGAGTGCTTGACCATGATACAACGCTTGAGCGCACACTTCACCACTATGATTGACTCGCATTAAACCTGCAACATGGCGAGCTTCACTCACTGCAAGTTGTGTGGTGGTATCTTCAGAAGGATTGCTACGCTGTGCAGAGGTTGCACCGGGAACAAGGCTACGTAATGCTTGATCAAAAGAATTGATGAGTTTGTCGATGCCAGTGTATTGACGCATATTAGTCCTCCAAGGAAACTTGAGTGGTGGCTGCAAGCGGTTTTAAACGAGCCAATAACCAAAAACTGAAAATGGCACTGAGAATAGCCGTAATACAAAATAGAATTTTAATATCAATTTTCAGAATACTTAAGATAATAATTGAAAAAATCGCCGAACTGACCATAAAAATAGCATTAAAAATATTATTGGCAGCCACAACACGGGCACGATGGGTAGATGGTGCATAGGCTTGCATCATGGCATATAGAGGAACAATGTAAAAACCGCCACTGATGCCAAGTAAAGTCACCGCAATCATCACATGATAATAGGCAGCGCCCGAAATGAACATTTGAGCAAGCGTCATTAGCTCACCAGTACGTTCAGGAATAAAAGCTAAACTTGCTGCTAAATACAGTGCAAAGACCGTTAAACCGATTGCACCAAAAGGTACCATGCGAATATTGACTTCATTGCCACCAATTTTTCGACATAATAATGAACCCGCGCCAATACCAACTGAAAATAAGGTCAGGAGTAGGCTCACAACATTTTCTGAAGCATGTAAGTTTTGCTGTGTGAGTTGTGGAATTTGGGTTAAATAAGTTGCGCCATAAAACCAATACCATGAGTTACCGAGTAGTACTAAGAAAACTAAAGGAAGGCTTTTTGCATAACGAATAGTTTGAATGCTCGTGCGGAAAAAGTTCCAATCAATTTCTATATTATTTTCAGTGACTTTTTGTTTCAAAACGAAGGTACTACAAATATAACCAATGATTGCAATCATGGTCACTGTCAAGCTGATCCACCATAAATTGCCTTGTGATGATGAAATCACCGCTCCGCCTAAAATCATCCCAATTAAAATGGCGATAGATGTACCAGACTGAAACAGTGCATTGCCTGACATGAGCTCTTGTGGTTTTAATATATCGGGTAAAATGGCGTATTTGATTGGGCCAAAAAAAGTGCTGTGTGTACCCATTAAAAATAAAGCAAACAATAAGATAAAAATATTGCCTAAGACGAAGCCAACGGTTGCAATCAGCATGATGATAATTTCAAGCACTTTGATTTTACGCACGAGCGATGCACGTTCATATTTATCAGCAATTTGTCCTGCAGTCGCTGAAAAAATAAAATAGGGCAAAATAAACAACAGTGCCGCCAAATTATTCATGGTGCTGACATTGCCGCTGTGCTGAATCCATCCGTAGGTAATGACCAACAATAATGACTGTTTAAAGACATTATCATTTAAAGCACCGAAAAACTGAGTGAGGAACATCGGAAGAAAGCGCCGTGTACTCAGGATGTGTTGATTTTTATCCATAGTCAATTGACTTCAGTTAAGTTTTATTAAGAAATGTGATGAAATAGAAACTCTAAAGAAAAATCATGTATCATAGTTTTCGTGTTACAACTGTACTGTTAAATCAGTGAAAACGTGAACTTACAGCGCATAACACAGGGGATTGAACCTGACATACGAGATACAATGCGTACGTTTTCGATATTTTCTGATATATGTTTCTTCATCGATTAAATTTCTCTGCTATAGAGTCTGGTATGCCAGCAAAAATTAAATTTAAAAAATCAGTTCTTGCTCATTGTATGCATAGCATATTTAGCACAAATGATATCAATAAACTGTTATTGAGCAGTATTTTTTTAAGTGCATTTGTTGTACCGCATGTTCATGCACAAGATTTATCTGTAGATGCAAAACAGGATGCGACTGCTGATGTTGCTTCAGCGAGTGTTACAGCTACAGAAAATACAGTGGCAGAAAATAAAATTCCGTTACCGCATTTAAATGATCCAAACTTATCACAGCAACTTGAAGATGCAGCAAGGCAACAAGGTTTACCTGCAAGCAAGATTGATTTAATTGATGATAAATTAAATCAATCACAAAATCAGACACAACAAGCTGCGGAAATTGATAGTTTACTGATGTTGCAGCAGCAACAAAAAAATCCAAATAACGATCAGGGTTTTAAAGCCATTACATTTGATGATTTAGAGGAATTGCCTGTCAATCAGGTCGATCCCGCATTTGCTGCCGAAATCAATCAAGTTGCAGAAGGAGCTAAAACGGAAGCATTGAATTTTCGTAATGGTATGAGCAAGCAAACGGAAATGAGTGTTGCTGAGCCGACCCAACAAGAGCTAATTGATATTGGGCAAGCGCCCATTAATGTTGATTCGTTAATTCAAGATATTCGTGCCGATAGTCAAATTCAAGTATCAGAAAATGAAGCAGGACGTACATTTATTGATCATGGTCAAGACAGAACTGCTGAAGAAAATAAAAAACTCAATGTCTTTCAGCGTATTATCCAAAAAGTTAGACCAAAATTGAATAATACAGTTATCGTTGAAAAAATTCATGTTGATGTTGAAGGGGCTACGCCACCTTTGGCTGCCAATATTAAAGCAAAATTATCCATTTTTACGGTCGAGGCATTTTCAGACTTTAATTCGTCAGTACCCCAGTTACGCACACTTGCCAATCAGGCAGCACAAGCGGTGGGTTATTATAATGCACAATTTAAATTTAAAAAACAAAGTAATAATAAGTTACAGGTCATTGTTACCCGTAATGAACCAGTATTGATTGGTGAACAGAATATTGAATTTAGTGGGGCGGGTGAAAACTTACCACAATTACAAGTGATTCGTGTTTTACCTGATCAAGAGTCGGGTGATATTCTCAATCAGGGTTTGTATGAAAACACCAAAGCACGGATTGTTGAAGCAGCAAACAATAATGGTTTCTTTGACAGTTATTGGCGTTTACACGACCTTAAAATTTTACAGCCACAAAATAAAGCTGATATTCATCTAAAATACGAAACAGGCAATCGTTATAAAATTGGTCAAGTTGAGTTTCGTATGAGCGATCCAACAAAACCTTTCCCTGTAGATCTAGATATTTTAGAAAAACTTGCACCATGGAAAGATGGTGCGGATTATACCGCTTGGCGTGTCAATGCATTGTCAAATAACTTGACCAATACGCGTTATTTTAACTACACCTTAGTCGATGCAATTAAACCTGATCCGATTCAGAAACCATTAGAATTACCTCCCGATTTACAAGCACTGGTTGATGCACGAAAAATCAGTGAAGGTGAGCTAATGGCAGATAATCGTAACAAAGTGGTGGCTGCATCAGCAGAGGAAGTTACACAAAATGTGGTGGATGAACAAACTTTTGCAGGAACAACGCCTAAAGAGCAATTGCCCGCAGCCCGTATGCAACAAACTGAACAACAGGATAAACAAGCTGAAATTGAACGTTTACAGCAACAAGCACGTATTGATCAAAAAATTCCTGTCATCGTGACTTTAAATGCAGATAAGCTGAATAATTTAGAGGCGGGTATTGGTTATGGAACCGATACAGGTGTGCGTTTACGTAGTCAATATAGACGTGCGATTGTGAATAATCGTGGGCATTCATTTGATGCCAACATGGAAGTTTCACAAATTCGGCAGGCATTTGATGGGAAATATAATATTCCCTATAACCATCCGCTCAATGACTTCGTCAGCATTGTTGGTGGTTATGAGCGTGAAGAGCGAGATGATGTTGGTAATAATTTAAATCTGCTGATCGAGTCTGCAGTTTTTGGTGCAGACCGTATCATTAAGGGTTCACGTAAGGAGTGGCAGCATGTTTTTGGTGTGCGTTATCGATTAGATCGGATCACACAAAATGGCGTGATCGAAAATGAAGATGATTTGCCTGATGCATTTATGATTCCGGGTGCAAAGCCTGAACAACAATCGTTATTGTTGGGTTATCAAGTGAGTAAAACCAACAGCGATAATCGTGTTAATCCAACCAAAGGATTTAAACAGACCTATAGTGTTCAGCTTGGTAGCGATGCTTTATTGACAGACACCAATATGGCGATTGTCGATGCAACATGGAAAACACTTTATAGTTTTGGCAAAAATGATGTGCATCAGTTGGTGGGTGGAACACAGTTGGGTTATATATTTACTCAAGATTTTGAAAAAGTACCCTATAATTTACGCTACTTTGCTGGTGGCGATCAAAGTCTACGTGGTTTTGATTATAAGAGCTTATCACCTGAAGAATTTGGCTATAAAGTGGGTGGACAAGGTTTAGCCGTGGGGTCATTTGAATATAACTATCAGTTTAAAGACGGTTGGCGTGCTGCAATCTTTACTGACTTTGGTAATGCTTTTGATCAGAAGTTTAGTAATGACGTTGAATATAGCTTAGGTTTAGGCATTCGTTGGAAATCTCCAATCGGGCCGATTCGTTTAGATGTGGCTTCAGGTTTGTCTGATGAAGGGCATCCGATACGTTTACACTTTTTCATTGGTTCGCAACTTTAATTTTAAAATTTAACAATAAGACAGGATTACTGAAATATTATGGCTGAAATTGAACAGCAAGAACCACACACACCACAGGCGGAGCCAGAAATGACGCCCAAGCAGAAGCGCAGTATGTTGCGCCGTTCGTTGGTATGGATTGGTGTCTTGTTGCTTATTTTAGTCGGTACTTTACTGTTGATGTTCTCAACGGACAAAGGCAGTCGGTTTTTACTGGATCGTGTTTTATCGAAACAAAGCATTATTCAGTACCAATATGAAAGTGGGAATTTACTCAAAGGCATTATTTTAAAAAATATTATCGTGAGTTTAAAACCTGTCGATGTCAAAATTGATCGGGCGGATGTATCACTTGGTTGGCGTGCTATTGTGAATAAAGAAATTCATTTGAGCCATGGTGATATCAATAATCTTCGAATTATTATGAAATCACCTCCATCCGATGAATCCTTTAAATTCCCGCCAATTAAATTGCCTTTTGTTTTACGTGTAGATGATGCCACGGTGGATCATTTACAGATTGAAACGTCATCGGGCGTTAAAGTCGATTTTAATGAGATTGAATTGCATGAAGCATTGTGGGCAGAGACGAAACTCACCTTTGAAAATGCAAAAACAGATATGGGTTATTTATCTGTGCGAAATGCAACAGGATCAATGGATTTTTCAGGTAAATATCCAATCAATGCTAGAGCCATTGTTAAATTACCCTCATTAAAAAGCCTGAATGTTGAAGATATTTATGTTGATGCTCGCGGTACTTTAGATACCATTAAAGCAGGTATTGCCACAAAAACGCCCGATATGCTGACAGGTTGGGCAGTGCTGCATCCGATGCGTACACATGTACCTATGAAAGGCGGATTGATTTTCAAAGACTACCATTGGCCATTATTGTTAGATCAAGAATTATTATCTAAAAAAGGTACAGCAACGTTTAATGGTGATATTGAAAAGCTCAATGTAGATGTACAAACCGATATTAGTGGGAAGAATATTCCACAAGGTCAATATACCGCTGCAATGAGTACCGATTTATTACATCAATTAAATATTACCAATGTGAATGCTCAATTGATGGGTGGGGCAATTAATTTAGGCGGTATGGTTAACTGGCAAGATCATGTGCATTGGGACATCAAAGGGCGCTTAGATCGTATTAGTCCAAAAGATAAAATTATTCCACAAGCGATTCGAGACTTTTTACCGCCATCCTTAGATGCCAATATTGCCTCGAAAGGTGCATTAAAAGAAGGTATGCAGATTGGTGCAAATGTCGATTTTGATAAGTTTGAAACGTGGGCGGTGAACATCACACAGGCTGAAGAAAAGGCGAAAAAAGCCCAGCCAATGTTGATGGATGTGCAGTGGAAAAATATTGATCGTGCTATGCCTTATATTGGATGGCTGAGCAGTGAATCGGGTAATGTGAAATTGGCATTGGTTGAAGGGCAGCAAAATATTCAAGTTGCAACAATGATTCGTAAACATGAGCAAGCGACATTGCCAGCGGGACAATACCAAGCAAAACTTGATTTAAAAGGCAGTAATTTACATATTCCAGAGTTTAGTTATCTGGCAGATCAAGGTCGCTTAACGGGTAACGCCGTGATTGAGTTGCCTGATGAAAAGCGTCAGTTAAAATGGAATGCATTTCTCAATGCGCAAAATTTTAATCCACAAAGTATTGCCAGTGCAGCACCCATCAACTCATTGAATGGTCAAGTCAAAGCCAATGGTTATGCTGTGCCGAATCAGCAAATTATTCAATTTCAGTCGATTGATCTAACAGGAAAAATGGTCAATCAAGCCAAAGCTGAAACATTGAAATTGACTGGAACAAGTACGGCTGCCGTAATCTTTCATGATGAAAAATCAGGTGGCGGTTTTAAAAGTTTTGCAGTGAAATACGATGGTGCATTAAATACCAGTCAATTTCCACAAGGCAATGGTGTATTGAAATTTAAAGTTTCGGGTACGCCAGAGTTGATCAATATTGAAAACTTACAACATGATGGTGCTGCAGGTAAAGTCGTTGCGAGCGGCATGGTGAAGGTTGGGGATGTTTTAGGCTGGAATATCAATGCTTCACTTGTACATTTTAAACCACAATATTTTGTATCTTCTATTCGTGGTGAAGTATCGGGCAATGTGAAAACGCAAGGGACATGGAGTGATCAACTGAAAAAAATCAACATTGAACAGCTCAATGTTGCAGGAATGATCAATAATAAGCCTTTACGTGGGCGTGGTAATCTAGCCGTCATTTTAAATAGTGATCAAAATGGTTTTGTACCAACGCAGTTTGAAGCCAATAATTTACTGCTTGCTTATGCAAATAATCAAATTCAAGCCACAGGGAATGCACAAAATTTACGTTTAAATATCAATGCGCCCGCTTTGTATGAGTTGTATCCAGGATTACGTGGTACAGCACATGGTTATTTAAATATACAAGCCAAACCAAGTTTGAGCGCAACAGCCAATTTTGCTGTCGATAATTTCGGTTATCAAGATAGTCTGAGTATTAAGAAACTCAGTTTAAAAGGTGAACTGCCAACATCACTGACGACACCAACCAAAATGGTGGCACAAATGGATACTTTGCGTAGTGGTGGTCGTGAGATTCAATATGCGGCATTGACATTATCGGGAACACGCAAAGCGCATTTACTACAATTACAAGGTTGGAACTATTATTCTAAGTTTTATGTGCAAATGGCGGGTGGCTTCAATGCACAAAATGATTGGCTTGGACAAATTCAAAAAGGTGAATTTGACTCAGTTCGTGTACACCTTTTACAGAGTCAAAATGCCCCGATTATTTATACCACTGCAAATAAAGAATTGTATGTCGGACAGCATTGTTGGTCGAGTCAACAAAGTCAGTTGTGTTTTGATCAGCCTATTCGTGCGAGCCAAAGCAAAGGTAATGTTTCACTCTTAACCAAAAATCTAGATTTAAAAGACTTTGGTGCATTTATGCCTGAAGGTTTGGCTATGACAGGTAAGCTCAATGGTTATGCAAAAGCTTCATGGGCACAGGGTACGCGTCCTAAAATTGATGTCAAAATGGTCACCAAAAATGGTGTGATTGGGGTTGCTGCTGAAGACCCTGACGATGCTGCATCAACACTAAGTTATGATGAAGCCAGTGTGATTGCAAAAAGTGTACCTAGTGGTTTACAAATGCGTGCGGATTTGAAAGCACCCAATATTGGTACAGGGTATGCCAATGTCATCATTGACCCTTATAGCGATGCAAAACCAATGCGTGGCGAAATCGCATTTAATGATGTACAGCTGAAAATATTAAAACCGTTTATTGCTGATGTACGCAAAATGGAAGGAACATTGGCACTTGCAGGTAAAATTTCAGGCACGTTAAGTAAACCATTGTTTGATGGTGAAATGCGTCTGAAAAATGGCAGCATCAGTATGATTTCACTGCCTGTCAATTTAACCAATATTCAAGTGTATTCTTCGATTCGCCAAGATGTTGCCAGTATTAATGGCGCATTTAATAGTGGTCGTGGTGTAGGAACACTCACAGGCAGCATCGATTGGAAAAATGACCCACGTATTCAGATGAATTTAAAGGGTGAAAAGTTACTGATTCGTCAGGCTTCACTGGTGACTGCTTTGGTGGACACTGAACTATCTATGGATGCATTACCACTGAGTAAACGTTTAAGTGTTAAAGGGAATATCACTATTCCACGCGCGCTTATTTCAATGCCAGAAGCAAGTGCAACAGTGATTAATGTCAGTCCAGATGCTCGTATTGTACGCGAAGGTCAAGATCAACTCGCATTACTCAAAGCTGCACAACCTTGGGATATTCGTGCCGATGTTGATGTTAAACTTGGCGATCAAGTGGTCTTCCAAGGCTTTAATAGTCGTATCCCATTACTTGGTCGTGTGTATTTGACACAACGTGGTTTGGAAACAGCAATGCGTGCTAATGGTGCAATTGGTGTGGGGCGTAAAGTTACTATTGAAGCTTATGGTCAGCGTCTTGATTTGAACCGTGCCATTGCCCGTTTTAATGGTGCATTGTCCAATCCAACACTCGATGTCGATGCAACCAAAGTGATTCAGGGAAGTACTGTGGGGGTGCGTGTGACAGGCACAGCGGTGAGCCCAAGCATTCAGGTCTATAATGATGCTGGTTTGTCTGATCAAGAGGCGATGAATGCCTTGATTACAGGGCGAATCAATGAAGGATCAAGTGGTTTGAGTAATGCTGATGGCTTTAAGTCGGATGTTAATAACACCATTGCAGCAGCAGGAATTAGTTTAGGTTTGGGTGGTACACGTGCTTTTACCAATCAAATTGGTCAAACTTTTGGTCTCAGTGGTTTGGCGCTCGATGCACAAGGTACAGGGGACGATACGCAAGTGAGTGTGACGGGCTATATTACACCTGACCTGTATATTCGTTACGGTATTGGGGTATTTACACCGGTCAATAAATTGACTTTACGTTATCAAATGAATCAACGCGTATATTTAGAAGCCAGTCAGTCTTTAGAAAAAGCCATTGATATTTTTTACCATTGGCGTTTTTAAATCTGATTCAAGCTCGATGGTTTTAAATGCTTCGAGCTTTTTATGTATACGAAAATGCAATAATGAAAATTCGGAAAATATCCCATTCAGATGGGTTTTTCAGTATGATATGTCGCTACAGGAGAATGTAATGAAAAGTTTAGTGATCTTGAGCGTAGCTGCTGCATTATTGATGTCAGGTTGTGCTGAAAAGAAACCCGCGACCCCTGAAGAAATTTGGCAAGGTTACTGCACAAGTATTGGTAATGCTGCACGAACGATTGCGCTAGATCGTCAAAATGGTATTACCAAAAAAGAAGCACTTGAATATGCAAATAAAGTGAAAGATGAAACCACCAAAGGTTTTGTTTTGGAGTATCTTGAAAAAATTTATGCTTTACCTGATACAGAATTGAAAGCCGATAAAGATGCAGTTCAAGCAAGGTTTAAAAAAGAAGCGTATGAACAATGTGTCAATACACCACATGATCCAACCAAGATGCCCGATTACAAACCGTTCTAATGAACGGTTTTTTTATATCTTAAAAGTATGAAATATAAGCATGTATCGTCAGAAAAATTGATTAGCATAAAAAGAGAAAAGCATATATAAAATATAAATAGACTTTTGCAAAGGAGTGGTGGAGATGAAGGTAATCGCATACTTACACAATGCAGATCTGTTACTTGAAGATGAGCAGAGTGTTGCAATCATTAGTGGGAGCAGCTATGTGTTGAGCCTTGGAGATCAAGTTCAAATTCAAAATGTCATTGATGCACAAGCCAAACTATTTGAAGTGAGCATTACATTTGCCTGTACTGATCATGCTATGCAACACCAAGATGAAATTCAAATTAAATTCGAAGGGTGCCGTGATCAACTTAAAAGCTATTTAGCGCAAACCACTGTACACTAAGGTGGAATGTACTTTTACGGATAAAAAAGGCAACATGAGTTGCTTTTTTACGAAAGAAACAAGTTAAAAGTAATGTAAATGAAATGGTTTTTCAGTGATCAATGACACACTGTTTATAAATCATACAAAAGACCAATATTTGACGTGAAATTTATCGCTGAATTGTACGCTTAGACATCAAATGAAAAGTTATTAACATAAATATGTTGTTTAATATACCCATTAGATGGGTATTTATTTATAAAATAATGGTCATCACGAATTAACACGATCTTTGCATTAACTTTTGGCTTGATTTTTAGTAACATTTGACTGTCCATATTGCCTGTGAAGCTTTTAATAAGCTGGAATTCAGAGGCAATTTTTTAAAAAAGAGGAATAAACCGTGCTAGAAGCTTACCGCCAACACGTTGCTGAACGTGCCGCACTCGGAATCCCAGCGAAACCACTTGACGATGCTCAAACTGCTGACTTGGTCGAGTTGTTAAAAAATCCACCAGCAGGTGAAGAGGCATTCTTAGTTGATTTGCTTGAAAATCGTATTCCAGCAGGTGTTGACCAAGCTGCATACGTAAAAGCTGCTTTCTTAACAGCGGTTGCTAAAGGTGAAGCGACTTCTCCATTAGTTTCTAAAGAACGTGCGGTTTACTTACTAGGTACTATGCTTGGTGGTTATAACGTAGCTCCTTTAGTTGAATTGCTTGATGATGCTGCACTTTCTGGTTTAGCTGCAGAAGCATTGAAAAAAACGCTTCTTGTCTTTGATGCATTCCATGATGTTGCTGATAAAGCAAAAGCGGGCAATGTAAATGCACAAGCTGTTATGCAGTCTTGGGCTGATGCTGAATGGTTCACTACTCGTAAAGATGTTCCAACAGAAATTAAACTGACAGTTTTCAAAGTAACTGGCGAAACAAACACAGACGACTTGTCACCTGCACAAGACGCTTGGAGCCGTCCAGATATTCCATTGCATGCAAATGCAATGTTGAAAAATGAACGTGATGGTATTAACCCAGAAGTTCCTGGTGAAGTGGGTCCACTTAAACAAATCAAAGCACTTATTGCTCAAGGCAACCAAGTTGCTTATGTTGGTGATGTTGTTGGTACAGGTTCAAGCCGTAAATCTGCAACGAACTCAGTTCTTTGGTTCTTTGGTGATGACATTGCGCACATCCCGAACAAAAAAGACGGTGGTTATTGCTTAGGTTCTAAAATCGCTCCGATTTTCTTCAACACAATGGAAGATGCTGGCGCATTGCCAATCGAAATTGATGTTGCAAACATGAACATGGGCGACGAAATCGTTCTAAATATTGATCATGCTGCTGCTAAAGTAACTGCATCTAAAAACGGTGCTGTGATTGCTGAAGCTGAGTTGAAAACGCCAGTTCTTCTTGACGAAGTTCGTGCGGGCGGTCGTATTAATTTAATCGTTGGTCGTGGTTTAACCACTAAAGCGCGTGAAGAATTAGGTCTTGCACCTTCTACATTATTCCGTGCGCCAGTTCAACCTGCTGCAACAGGCAAAGGTTTTACTCAAGCACAGAAAATGGTGGGTCGCGCTTGTGGTCTTCCTGAAGGTCAAGGTGTACTTCCAGGTACTTACTGTGAACCTAAGATGACGACTGTTGGTTCGCAAGATACAACTGGTCCAATGACTCGTGACGAATTGAAAGACTTGGCTTGCCTAGGTTTCTCTGCTGACCTAGTTATGCAATCTTTCTGTCACACAGCTGCGTATCCAAAACCAGTTGACGTTCAAATGCAACACACGCTTCCTGATTTCATCATGAACCGTGGTGGTGTGTCTTTACGCCCAGGTGACGGTATTATTCACTCTTGGTTAAACCGTATGTTAATGCCGGATACTGTTGGTACAGGCGGTGACTCACATACTCGTTTCCCAATTGGTATTTCATTCCCAGCAGGTTCTGGTCTTGTAGCGTTCGCTGCAGCAACTGGTGTTATGCCACTTGATATGCCTGAATCTATCCTTGTGAAATTCAAAGGTAAAATGCAGCCTGGTATCACACTACGTGACCTTGTACATGCAATTCCTTATGTTGCGATTCAGCAAGGTGACTTAACTGTAGAGAAGAAAGGTAAGAAAAACATCTTCTCTGGTCGTATCCTTGAGATCGACTTAACAGAAATGGAAAATGACCTGACTGTTGAGCAAGCATTCGAACTTTCTGATGCTTCTGCTGAACGTTCAGCTGCTGGTTGTTCAATCACGCTTTCTGAAGAGAAAGTTGCTGAATACTTGAAATCTAACATCACGATGTTGAAGTGGATGATTTCTCAAGGTTATGGCGATGCTCGTACTATGGCGCGCCGTGTTGAAAACATGGAAAAATGGTTGGCTAACCCATCACTTCTTAAAGCTGATGCTGACGCTGAATATACGAAAGTATATGAAATCGACCTTGCAACAATTACTGAACCAGTTCTTTGCTGTCCAAATGATCCAGATGATGCGAAATTGTTATCTGACGTTCAAGGCGTGAAAATTGACGAAGTATTCGTTGGTTCATGTATGACAAACATCG
>CAXYZD010000013.1:0-32316 GCA_964293455.1 uncultured Acinetobacter sp.
TCGATGAGTTATTTAGAATTCACTGTGCTAATTTATTTGATAATTAGCTATAGTTGCTTGCGATGAAACAAGTAAGGATTCAGATTCACCTACATTTGACTCAAAACGTGTTGGATCAAGCTGAGCAAGAATTTGACCTTTTTGGACAATATCACCCTCTTTTACATCAAGCTTAGTTAAAATACCGCCCTCAAGTGACTGAATAACCTGTTCTTTTGAAGTTGGAATAACCTTACCTGTCCCTTGAGAAACTTCCTCAAGTTTAAAAACCCATGCCCAAGTGAGCAAAGCCATCAAACCTAAACAAACCACCCAAATCATGATACTGACCTTAGGTAAAGGTGGTTCTAGATGAGTTACCTTCATAGGTCTTGTTTGTTTTTCTTCACTCATGATCTAGCTCCATTATTCGGCGCTGGTTGTGCTGAATTATTCAATATTTGTTCTTTTGGTCCATCCATCACAACACGACCTTCATTGATCACAATAATACGATCAACCAATTCAAGTACCGCACGACGGTGTGTCGCTACAATCAAGGTACGATGTGCGAGCCACACTTTCATGTGATCAATTAATTGTTTTTCAGACACATCATCAATTGAAGCCGTTGGCTCATCCAATAACAAAATATTTGGCTGGCAAATTAACAATCGAGATAACAACAATGCTTGACGCTGACCGCCTGAGAAACCAACACCACCTTCCATGATAATATGATCAAGACCTTCTTTTTTATCTTGAATAAAAGACAATGCGCCAGTTACAGACAATGCTTTAAGCAGGTCATCATCTGTTGCAAGTGGCGCACCTAAAGTCAGATTTTCACGCACCGTACCAAAAAATAAATGTGCATTTTGATTTAAAAGCCCGACATCACGGCGCACATCTGCGGGGTCAAGTAACGTGATATCAATATCATCTAAATTGACTTTACCTTGTGTCGCAGTTTGCATACCCGACATCAACTGTAATAAGCTTGATTTACCTGCACCATTACGACCTAGAATTGCAATTTTCTCACCCGGCTTAATGACCAATTTCGGTACAATTAAACTTGGCTTTGGATCTTCATCATCATATTTAAACACCACACCATTCAGCTCAAATTTACCATTTAAAACTGAACGTTGAATCAACTGAGAACGCTCAGGTTGATCAATAGGTTTCTTCATTAATTCGTCAAGGCTAACTTTTGCAGTTTTTGCTTGCTGAAAACGCCCCAATACACCTGTAACTTGTGCAATAGGTCCAAGCATACGAGAAGATAAAATTGAACATGCAACCAGCGCGCCGGTGGTCATATCACCTTTCATGACTGCAAAACAACCCACCAAAACAACAATTGCAAAGGTCAAACCTTGTAATTTTTGTGTCCACAAATTCATGACACCGACAATTTTACGTTGTTGCATACTGACTGTTGCAGACACTTCATTCATATGATTCCATTGGTTCTGAAAACGTGACTCTGCACGTAACAGTTTAATATCTTCAATCCCCTGAACAGCTTCAACTAAAATGGCATTACGAATTGCAGATTCACGCATACCTTGTTTTGCAAGTTCTGCCAATTTCTTTTGAACCAAGAAACCGGGTAAAATCATCAGTGGAACAACAATCGCCATAACCCAAAACAAATTACCGCCAATCAACCAAAAAATTCCGAGGAATAACAGAAAGAAAGGTAAATCTGCAAATGCAGTGATCGTCGTTGATGTTACCAATTCACGAACACCTTCGAGTTCACGAATTTGTGAAATGAATGTCCCTGTTGATTTAGAGCGTTCTTTATTTTTAATGCGCAGTGCATGACCAAAAACACGGTCAGAAATACGTAAATCGGCACGTTTACCAATCATGTCTGATAAAATTAGACGTGAATATTTCAGTGCAAATTCAAAAATAGCGGCAATTAATACACCACCTGCCAGTACCCACAAAGTTGGTATCGATTGCGCGGGAATAACACGGTCATACACGTTCATTGAAAAGACAATGGTTGCCAATGCCAAAATATTTGCCAACATTGAGGCAAACATAATATCAACATAACGCTTCCAATCTTTAAGAACGATTTCCCAAAACCAATCGGCTTCATATGGTTTAATATATTCATCAATACGCGCATCAGGAACTGCGCTGTCAGGGCGTAAGATATAGACCAGTGAAATTGCATCTTGAAGCACTTGCGCACTAAACGTTTGTGCAAGACCTTTATCACCACTCATTTGTACACTAACATTGCCTTCTGAGTCAGCTTTATCAATTACACCGACTTGACCATCTTTAAAGCCAACAACAACAGGTAAGCGCCATGGATTGAGCATATCCAGGCTAAAATCGACCTTGCGAACATGCAGACCAACCTGCCGAGTCATAATCGTCAAGACATCGTCAAGACCCTGATTGTGACTCCAGTTCAACTCAAGACGGATACGCTCTTCAGAGCTTTCGATACGATAATGTCTTGCTACAGTAAGGACGGCTTGTAACCATGGTTGGTAATTTATTGTTGTATTATTCATGGTTGTATCTCTACCCCTTGAATTGAAAGATTATTCAGCTGATAAACATCTCGTGCTTTACCAGATGCAGAAATATATTGAACAAGACTGTCATAAATATCATAACGAGCCGACTCAATCTGCGAGTTTGCACTATGAATCTGCTGTTCAGCATTGAGTAAATCGACCACTGTTCGTGTACCTAATTTATATTGTTCTTGGTAAAGCTCTTTGGTTCGTACTGTGGTTTCTTGCTGTGCAATCAATACTTGCATCTGACGTTGCTTATTTTCAATCTGTTCACGTGCAAGACGTGTTTGATCAAGCACATCCAAATAAACACTATTGACTTTTGCTTTGGCTGCTTCTTCAGCATAACTTGCAGCTTTGGTTTGTGATGCAACCGCTCCCCCTTGATAGAAGTTACTCGTCGCTTCAAGCATAATTGAATCATACAAGCCATTGTCTTTGTTATTATTCGGATTGACCCCATTGAGTGCTTGGCTCAAACTTCCTCGAACATTTAAAGTTGGGTAGCGACTCAAATTCGTTTGCTCTTTCTGTGATTTAGCAACATCAACACCTGCTTTTGCCACCATCATATTTGGAATTTTATTAAACTGAGTTTCACCGTATAAGTCAGACTATGAAATCAAACTGTCAGGGATTTCCAAACGACTACTCGAAATATCACGCCCGACCAATGTTCGTAAACGCTGCTTATATAGACTCAATTGCGTTTCTTGTGCAATCAGGTTTGACTGTGCAGACTCAATATATGACTGTGCTTGAATAGGATCGGCTTGGCTACTAATGCCGGCATTGGCACGAAGATTGGCAATTTCACCAATACGAGAAATACCCTTGATCTGCTCACGGGCAATACGCGTAATTTCTTGATAACGGCGAATATTGACAATCGCAGTTACAACTTGTGTGGAAATATCATCAATTGAAACAAGTACATTGGCTTGCGCCACCTGTAAGCGTGCTTTTTCAACATTGACACCACTTTTGACTTTACCGAAATCGTAAAGCATTTGCGTAGCACTCAACGTTAAAAGCTGCCGACCTGCCTCACCTGTGGTCATATCGCCTGTTGCCAATCCACCTGTCAACTGTGGATAATAGCCAGCTCTTGCCACATCAATATTAGCATTTTGCGAAGACAATGAAGAAATACTCTGCGCAATATTTGGATGGCGTAACACTGCTATTTTAACAGCATCATAGATACTAATTTTAGCAGGTAAAGTTCCTGTCATCGAAAATGGCGCTGAATCATCCTCCACAACAGAATTATTTGCCATACCTTTTATCCCTGTAATAACAGGTAAAGGTTGAGCATCATTTGGTTGATAATCGAATTTACTCAGTTCACTCAAACTAACCTTACGGTAGTCTTCTGACGATTCTGGCGTGAATAGCTTTTGAACATTTTGCTTCATGGCCTGTATATTGAACTTTGACTCTTCAGCCCACACTACACTGGGTGAATGTAAACCAATTAAAATCAAACAATATGCCCCGCCACGAACCTTATACTTTATTTTATTTTTTCCCACATGATTTCTCGTTTCTTTGCATCACTTAAAAGTGAAACTTTCAAAGTTGTCTATATGTATGGTTCTTGTTTTGTCTTGAAATGTGTGACCCATTTAACAGATTATAAATCAATAAATCAGTGAATGCTTATAAAAATTAAATGAAAAATGTAATTTTCACAAGCACTTATTCAGAATACACGATTAAACTGTAAAATCATCACCAAGATAGACTTCACGAACCATTTCATTATTCAGCACATCTTCAGGTGTGCCCTCTGCAATCACAGCACCTTCGCTCACAATATAAGCATGCTCACAAATTGCCAAAGTCTCACGCACATTATGATCTGTGATTAGGACACCAATTCCCTTATTTTTTAACTGACGAATAATATCTTTAATATCTCCGACAGAAATGGGATCTACCCCTGCAAAAGGTTCATCAAGTAGCATAAATTTTGGGTCTGCAGCTAAAGCACGTGCAATCTCCGCACGGCGACGCTCTCCCCCTGAAACACTCATACCCAACGAATCTTTAATATGGGTAATTTTAAATTCAGCCAACAGTTCTTTTAAACGCTCTTGACGTTGTTGCTTATTTAAATCTGAACGTGTTTCAAGAATTGCCATAATATTGTCAGAAATACTGAGTTTTCTAAAAATAGAGGCTTCTTGTGGTAAATATCCAATCCCTTTACGGGCACGTTGATGCATCGCAAGATCAGAAATATCTTCATTATCAAGATGAATTTCGCCTTTATCCATACGTACAAGACCTACAACCATATAGAAGCTTGTGGTTTTCCCCGCACCATTCGGACCCAGCAACCCAACAATTTGACCACTTTTCATGCTAAAAGAAACGTCTTTAACTACCCAACGTTTACTGTAGACTTTAGCAAGATGCTTAATACATAAAGTCTGAGGTTGATTCAGTACATCATCCATTAATCACGAGCTCCAGGAAAAGTTTTCTGGGTTGATGGTGGAATAATAATTTGTACACGTCCTTTTGAAGAACCTGTACCACTCACCCCACCTGAAGCTTCAATATCGCCTTTATTCATACTGTATTTCAACGTACTACTGCGAATACTTGCACCATCTTGATACAAATATGCATTTCCAATCAAATTAAGAATACCTGTTTCAGCATTATAAATAATTTTTTGTGCTTCACCACGTGCAACACCTTTATTACTCTCAAGCTGTTGCTGAAATTTTGCAGGGCTACCTGTCGCGGTAATGGTACTGATTTGTTTATTTTTATTGAGCTGTGCAACAATCGATGCTGCATAAACTTTCATTGAACCTTGTTCAATCACCACATTGCCTGAATAGGTTGTGACACCTGTTTTATCATTATAAGTTGCACGATCAGCCAGTAGTGAAATGGCTTGATTTCGGTCCGACTGCAAGGCAAATGCCGACACAGATGCACAGCATAACCCGACAATACAGACGGTTTTTTTTAGGAAAGTTTGATACTGGGTGAAATACTTAGTTTGGCGCATACTTTCCTCGAATATGATAAAATTCATACTGCCCCTGATTTAAATCAGCATTTAAACCTTGGCTAATAAACTGTGCATTGGGTGTATCAACCATCACTTGTTTTTTACTTTCAAGTGTTCCTAATTTAGGAAATGCGGTTAATTCTTCGGTTTGAAAGACTATATTGCCTTGCTCACCCATTTTAGTCGCTTTCACTTGACCCGTTAAAACGACTTTTTGATTATCATCATAACCATTGGCATTTTTAGCATAAAAAGTAGAATTGACTTGATTATTGGCATATACCGATGCATTCAAATTTTGTAGCTTTGATGTTTTATGTTGCAAATCTTGCTGTAAATTATCCACTTGCGCACGAACATACAACTGCCCATTCTTGTCAGTTTGAACCAAGTGAATCCCTTCCGCAGAATAAGTCATACTCTGAGCAGAGTCGGCATCGAGCTTTTTGCCTTTGCCACCGTACCAATAATAGCCACCACTAATTGCCGCAACGACAACAGCAGTCACATATAAAGCTTTAGTATCCATAGTGACAAACAACCCAATTGAAGTGAAGTAACATTCAAAATTTACGTATTAATGCGATATTGCAATATATTTTTCAAGTAGTTCCTGGTAAACGCCCTTGGACATCAACAACATATCACATACTTCACGGACAGCACCACGCCCTCCCATCGCCTGCGTGACTAAATCTGCACGACGGCGCACTTCAACATGACCATTTGGCACAGTCACTTTCATACCCGCAATAGCAAATGCCGACAAGTCAGGCCAATCATCGCCCATATATAAACAATCTTCAGGGGAAATGTTCATTTGTATACAGGCTTCACGCAGTGCTATACCTTTATCTTCACGCCCTTGAAAAACTAAGTCTACACCTAAGTCCGACATACGCTTTTCAACGATATTACTTTTACGACCCGTAATAATAATCACTTTAATACCCGCTTGTTGAACCAGTTTCATACCGAGTCCGTCACGAATATCAAAGGATTTAATTTCATCACCTGAGTTGGTCAGAGTGACAAAACCATCACTTAAAATACCATCTACATCTAAAACCAAAGCTTCAATATGACGTGCTTGTTCCAATAAAACATAAGAAGCCATTGATTAGTTTACTCCTGCTTGAATCAAATCATGCATGCTGATTACGCCAATCACTTTATTAGCATCATCAACCACAACAAATTGATTAATTTTCTTTTCGTTCATTTTTTCCAAAGCTTCAACAGCGCGTGCTTCTTTGGAAATAGTCGATGGATTGGCAATCATCACATCTGAAACAACTAGATTGACATCAAAACCTTGTTGCTTATCAATCAGTCGACGCAAATCCCCATCAGTAAATATGCCAAGCAATACGTCATTTTCATCCACAATTGTGGTTAAACCTAGACGTTTGTTTGAAATTTCGTATAGAACCTGATTCATTGGTGTATCTGGCGATACTTTTGGTAAATCATTCCCCGTATGCATAAGGTGCTTTACATGCAATAACAGACGTTTACCCAATGCTCCTGCAGGATGAGACATGGCAAAATCATCCGCAGTAAAACCACGCGCATCAAGCAATGCCACAGCCAGTGCATCACCCAATACCAATGTTGCCGTTGTACTTGACGTTGGTGCAAGACCCAATGGACAGGCTTCTTGAATATCACCCAAGGTTAACGCAATATCTGCATTTTGTGGCATTGGACCACGATCATCACGGCTAATGGTAATCAACGGCACTTCAAGGTGCTTGATGAGTGGCATCAGCATCATGATTTCATCGCTTTTACCTGAATTTGAAATCGCAATCAGTACATCGCCTTTGACCAACATACCTAAGTCGCCATGCCCTGCTTCACCTGGATGCATAAAGAATGATGGCGTACCTGTCGAGGCAAAGGTTGCCGCCATTTTACGTCCAATGTGACCTGATTTACCCATACCGGTAATCACAAGACGACCTTTACACTGCAAAATAATTTCGCAAGCACGTGTAAAACGTTCATCAATTTGCGTCGCTAAGACTCCAAGAGCTTGTTCTTCTATACGCAAGGTTTCGAGTGCGACTTTTTGAAAATCAATTTGATTCGGCAAATGTTGTGGATTCAATGTCTATTTTCCTACAATCTCTTTTCAGGGATTAATACTGATTAGATGAAAATAATTTTTGCAATTTTAGCATATCTAAGTAAATGGCATGTTTCTAATTATACAAGTTTTCATAGATTTCCTGACCAATCACATCAGGATTGAATCATGCCAATATCATTCACGTTGCTGAATGAACCCTTAAAAATGCTTAATTATTTTTATACAGGCAAATAAAAAGCCTTCATCATTAGATGAAGGCTTTTCGAATTTGGAGCGGGAAAAGAGACTCGAACTCTCGACCCCAACCTTGGCAAGGTTATGCTCTACCAACTGAGCTATTCCCGCTTTATGTTGTGAATTATAGCCAATAAAATTTGGCTGTCAACTCACTTCATATAAAAAGTGTTTCAAGTGGTGAATTAATCAGCACGGCGCCATGTTGTGCCTTGACGCGTATCTTCAAGAACCACACCTTGTGCTAAAAGCGATTGACGAATTTCATCGGCTTTGGCAAAGTCTTTGCCTTTTTTCGCATCTACTCGCTGTTGAATGAAGTCTGCAATTTGCTCTTCAGTTAAACCCAGTGCTTCTTGACCAATATCTGATTTTAAGAAGTCATCTACATTGTGCTGAACTAAACCTAAAATATGGGTCAAGTGGCGTAAAGTTGAATAATAAATGGCAGATTGCTCTGCATTTTCTTCTTTCACCGCACTATTCAATGCTTTAATAATTTCAAAGAGTACTGCAATGGCTTCTGATGTATTGAAGTCATCACGCATAGCACTGTTAAAGCGTTCTACTAAAGCATCATCTAAAGTCTCTACAGTTTTTTCACCATAGACTTGTTGATAGGTTTTAAATGCATGATAGAAACGTGAAAGCGTTGTTTTTGCTTCTTTTAACGCAAAATCAGAGAAGTTCACAGGGCTACGATAGTGTGAAGACACAATAAAGTAACGAATCACTTCAGGATGGAACTTTTCCATCACATCACGAATAGTAAAAAAATTGCCTAATGATTTAGACATTTTTTCACCATCAACATTGATGAAACCAACATGCATCCAATAGTTTACATACTGTTCATCTGTAGATGCTTCTGATTGTGCAATTTCATTTTCATGGTGTGGGAACATTAAATCTGAACCGCCACCATGAATATCAAAATGGTTACCTAAACTACATGTCGACATTGCAGAACATTCGATATGCCAACCCGGACGACCATTGCCCCACGGTGAAGCCCATGACGGTTCATTTTCTTTGGCATGTTTCCAAAGTACAAAATCAAATGGATGTTTTTTCTTAACTTCAACATCAACACGTTCAGATGCGCCCGCTTGCATATCTTCAAGTTTACGACCTGAAAGACGACCATATTTTGCAAATTTTTCAACTTCAAAATATACATCACCATTTGTCGATGGATATGCCGCACCTTTATTGACCAAGTTACCAATCATATCTTGCATTTGATCAATATAATCAGTCGCACGAGGCGCTTCATCAGGTTCTGCACAGCCTAAACTTGCTGCATCATCATTCATCGCTTTGATAAAGCGATCGGTCAATGATGTAATTGTTTCGCCATTTTCGTTGGCACGTTTAATGATTTTGTCGTCAATATCAGTAATGTTACGCACGTATTTGACATTCCAACCTTGACTACGTAGGAAGCGAATAATGTAGTCAAATGCAACCATAACGCGTGCATGTCCAATATGACAGTAATCATAAACCGTCATTCCGCACACATACATGTCGACATGTCCTTCTTTACGTGGAACAAATTCAACTTTTTTACGTTGCTCAGAGTTGTAAAGAACAAAAGGTTGCATAGGTCTTCTAAATGCTTATATAAAATGGTGCTTAATCTTAACCTATGCATTTTTATTCATAAAGTTAAAACAAAAAGAAAGATTGATTTTTTCAGGTGAATTAGGTGCTTCGGTACATCAATAAAATAAAAAACCACATCTACCTAGGTAAATGTGGTTGAATCAAATAACCTTCAAAATAATATTTAAACTGCAACATCCACAGATTGATGCACCATAGATTCTACAGATAATGCTTTTGCTAAAACCTCTTCAGACAATAACTGCTCTTCACGAATCAGCTCGACTACACCTCGACCTGTTTCTGCGGCAACTTTTGCAATTCGAGTGGTGGTTTCATACCCTAAGTACGGATTCAACGCAGTCACAATACCAATCGAACGCTCTACATTATTTTGGCATTGCACTGTATTGGCTTGAATCATAGCAATACATTTATCTTCAAACATTTGCATTGCTTTACCAATCAAATCAATCGATTCAAAAAGTTTAAATGCAATAAGCGGCTCCATTGCATTAAGCTGTAATTGCCCTGCTTCGGCTGCAAAAGTGATTGCTAAATCATTACCAATGACCTGAAATGCTGAAATATTTACGGCTTCAGGAATCACAGGATTCACTTTACCCGGCATAATTGAGCTACCCGGCTGACGTGCTTCAAGCTGAATTTCTTGTAAACCTGCACGTGGACCACTCGAAAGTAGGCGTAAATCATTGGCAATTTTAGACAGTTTAGTGGCAGTACGCTTTAAAGCCCCTGACAATAAAACAAAATCACCCATATCTGATGTTGCTTCAATCAAATCAGGTGCAGACTTGATTGGCATTTTCGAAATTTCAGCCAAAGCTTGAATCGAAAGTTCAGTATAATGTGCAGGCGCATTAATCCCTGTACCAATTGCTGTTCCACCTAAGTTCATGTAATACAAACCATCAGGAAGCAATTGATCAAGCAATCGAACATCTTTTTCTAAGGTCGTTGCAAAAGCATTGAACTCTTGCCCAAGTGTCATTGGCACAGCATCTTGTAACTGTGTACGCCCCATTTTCATGACATCTTTAAATTGAACTGCTTTTGTACGCAATGCAGCAACAAGAGTTTTATAATGATTTTTCAGCGGAATAAGATCAAGTAATACCGCAAGGCGAATCGCTGTTGGATACACATCATTGGTCGATTGCGACATATTCACATGATTATTTGGATGCAAAATATGATATGCACCTTTGTCATACCCCAAATATTCAAGTGCAATATTACAAATGACTTCATTGGCATTCATATTGGTCGATGTCCCTGCACCGCCTTGTAACATATCAACAGGAAATTGATCATGATATTTACCCGCAATCACTTCCTGACATGCAAATACAATCGCTTGATATTGTGTTTCGTCTAACTGCTTAAGCTTAAAATTTGCGACAGCACAAGCTTGCTTCACCATAGCCAATGCTTTAATAAAGTTTGCATAATCAGCCACTTTCGCATTGCTTAACTGAAAATTTTCTACTGCTCTTAGCGTTTGAATACCAAAATAATGTTGTTGTGCAACTTCTCGCGTACCAAGTAAATCCTTTTCGATACGGAATAATTTCTCTACTTTTAATTCTGCGTTCATATCTGCTTACAGTTTGATGGGGAGATGATTTATCTTAAACAGCGAAATTGCACCTTTCTAATGCATTGTTATATTTTGCTATGCATTTTTTGCATAGTATTCTTTATACTGTAATCTCCTTATTATTTACTTTCCAATTATGCAACTTGAAATCCGCTGGATTGAAGACCTCCTTGCACTCGAACAAAGCCGCTCAATTTCTAAAGCTGCGGAAATCCGCTTCGTTAGTCAATCTGCATTTACACGGCGTTTACAACAAATTGAACACTCGCTTGGCTTTCAAGTGGTTGAGCGTAATTTTCGCGACATTCAATTCACCGAGGCAGGACAAATTTTATTGTCAACTGCCAAAGAAATAGCACAGCAACTGAATGAAACCATTACCTTGCTACACAACATGGAAAAAGAAAATAAACATTCCATTAAATTTGCTGTTGCACATTCCCTCGCATCGAGTTTTTTTACCAATTTTATTCAGCTTTTCCCAAGTCATCTTGAAAACTTCAAACTCGAAATTATTGCAACCAATGTCAATGAAGGGATTAATCTACTCAAAGAAGGTGCGTGTGATTTTATGATCTGTTATGCAGATCGTGGGTTGATTTCGAGTGTGAATGCACGAATTTTATCGCATCTTAAAATCGGGCAGACAGATATTATTCCTGTCACGGCATTGAATCATGAACAACACATAAAATTTGATATTCATCAGTATTTCCCGCTTATTACTTATAGTAGCAAAGCCTATTTGAGGGTTTTGGTCAATCAATTACTTAGCAAGCAAAATTTAAAATATCGAGTACTCTACGAAACCGATAATGCCAATAATGTCAAAGACTTGGTCTTACAAGGTTTAGGTATTGCGTGGCTACCTGCCTTGACCATTCAGCATGAATTGGAAACAGGATTATTACAAATTTGTGATGACGAATTAATTTATAAGAATCAGGAAATTTATATTTTTAAAAGTAATTTGGCACATCGAGAATCGATTTCTCAATTGTGGAATATTTTAAAAATGGAGTAAAATTTTTAAATTCTTCATAACAATTTTTTAATTTATCATGTGAATAGTTAAATAATTTAATTCTCAAAAAAACCCTTGTGTAAACACGACATTAGTTTGAAGGGTTTTTTAAAATACCTGATATAATCGAGTTATCGTACCCAGCAATTACAATGGACATCAAACATGATTTCAGTACGCCAACAAAATTTTCTACTACGGAAAGAGAAAATTTTAGCGATGGCAGAAACATTGTTACTCGATAATAATCAGGATATTACCCTCAGTGAACTTGCCACTGAACTAGACATTGCCAAAGGTACAATCTACAAACACTTCAAAAGTAAAAATCAGCTTTATTTGGAACTGATTATTCTCAATGAAAAACGCTTACTTGAACTTTCTAAAAAATATAATCCCGATATTAAAGCCTATGTATCACAGTACATGCTCTACAACATGCTCAATTCTAATCGTACAATCTTGTTGCATGTCATTGAAGAACGTCTGACCAATAATGAACGCAAACTAAAAGAATTATTTGAAGAACTGTACCAAATTCGTGAAGCACGCATTTTAGAAATCCGTGATTTATTTGCCAACCATTTAAAAGCACTCAACAGCAGTATGTCGATTCGTGATTATCTGTCCTACATTTGGACAGTAACCTATGGCGCATCATTATTACTCAATTCAACGCACTATCAAAAATCGATTGGCTCTCGTGAACGTCTGATTAAGCTATATGTAAATCAAGCGCTGATGACACCTGATAAACTGACTGAAGCAACATTAGAAAAAGCTGATTAAAAAATTAACGTAAAATACTGTCATAAAGTATAAAAATAAAAATGCGATAGGAATATTCCCATCGCATTTTTTATACGTGCTCAATCAATCTTTAAATGATTTTTTACAACTATAAATCAACTTAATCCAATCGATGTGGTTCATTGACCTGACTAAAAATTTCATAACACATATGTCTTAACCATTGATGACTGGTTTTATGATGACATGACATATGCCAATACTGCTTTACGGCATAACTTGGAAAAGCAATTGGTGCATCAAAAATTTGTAAATTGCCTCGAGCAAGTAAAACCTCACTCAAATAATACGGCACAGTAGCAATCGCATCCGTTTCTTGTACGACAAGTCCGACACCTAAATAACTTGGAATACGCATCAAAATATTACGTTTCAATTCTAAATTGAGCAGTTCATTTTCAATATGGTAATGCCCTATTCCTGCATCAATATCAATATGTGACTCTGCCAAATAATGTTCAACTGTTAAATGATTAGGCGTTAAACGCGGGTGATCTTTCGATGCAAGAACCACATAATATTGTTCAAAGAGCTTTTGTTGATAAAAGCCATTTTCCAACTGTGGCAGAAAACCTACCGCTAAATCAATTTCACCATTCGCCATCTGATAACTTGTTTCAGGAGTAATGGCACGAACATTCAATTTAATATGGGGTGCATGTTTTTTTAAATATTGAGAAATTTTTGGCAATAACACCAAATGTGAAACATCCGTCATCGCAATGGTAAACTGCTGATGCGATGCCTGTTCATCAAAATTAATGGTGAAATTATTAATAATTTCGACTTTATTTAATGCTTCACTGACCAATGGAAAGAGCTGCTTCGACAACTCAGTCGGCACCATTTCATTGCCAATACGTAAAAATAACGGGTCGTTGTAATGCGCACGGATTTTATTCAGAATATTACTGACCGCAGGTTGACTCATCGCGAGATGATCAGCCGCTGAAGACACGCTTTTAAATTTATAAATATAGTAAAAAATACTGAGTAACTTACAGTCCAATTCGAACACTAAAAAACTTCTCTACCATGAATTTCAATCTATGCTTATTTTGAGCTTTTTTTAATGTCTTGCCAATGCTTATTTCTTATCTTATGCCTAAGACAGATTAGACAATACAATACTTTTCTCATATACAAAAACAGATGACTCAACTTTTTTCATCAAGCTCATCTGTCCGATGTATATGCATTTTAATTTTTTTAAATTATGGTTCTACAAATAAATCGACCATGAGTTCTTCGCCAGAATCGTCATAACGATACTGATCAAGATCGGTGATACCTCGCTCAATTAAAATTTCTTGATCAATCATTAAACGCCCTGTTACAGCACGATTTTGACTGATTAAAATTTGATAGGCTGCATCTGCCATAATCGTTGGTTTTCGTGATCTTGGAAAAAGTGCCTTACCCGCTCCACCAAGAGAGAATTCAACGGCTGCTGTTGCAATGAGTGTTCTTGGCCAAAGTGAATTAACACTAATACCAAATTTTTCAAATTCTTGATTCATCCCGATGGTCAACATACTCATACCATATTTGGTAATTGCATAAGGTGCATAGGTTGAAAACCACTTTGGATCCAAATTCAGCGGTGGCGATAAACTTAAAATATGTGGATTTTCACTTTTTTGTAAATATGGCAATGCCGCTTGACTACAGACCATCACTGCACGGGTATTAATTTGATACATCAAATCAAAACGATTTGGGTCTAAAGTTTCCACGCCTGCAAGATTAATTGCCCCCGCATTGTTAATCACAATATCAATGCCACCAAAATGCTCGGCTGCTTGTTTCATGGCTGCGGCAACAGCATTTTGATCACGCACATCAAGTTGAATGGCAAGTGCTTTTCCACCTGCCTCTTCAACTTCTTTTGCAACAGTATAAATTGAACCACCTAATTTTGGATGCTCTATCGTTGATTTCGCAGCAATCACAATATTTGCGCCATCTCGTGCAGCTTTTAAAGCAATTTCACGACCAATTCCACGACTTGCTCCTGTAATAAAAAGCGTTTTCCCTTGTAAAGACATCCTTATTTCCTTTTTTTGTAATCAATACTAGCTAAAATGAATGTTAATTCATTTTTTTGCAATAGTCGGGTCAGTCATTTTCATCACAATTGAAATCATTCATACCAAAAAATATAAACTGCATGTTCTTGCATATCCATGATTGCTCTATCAGCAAAATAAATTAAAATTTATAATTAAAACAATATATTATAATTCTAATATTTAGCTACCCCCCATTTTATCTGTTTGCTCTTGTGCCAACAATTGCTTAAGCTGTGTATCTAACTTATTCAAATTCACTTGTGGATCAAGCCACCATTCAACTGTCCATAATTGAAGAATTTTCCACCCCAAACCACTGAGTACGGTTGGACGTAATTGATCACGATCTCGTGCAGTGGCAGCTTTGGCATAATCATCACCATCAACCAAAATACCTGTCAAATATTGCCCTGCAATATCTGGATGTTGCACAGCCAAATCAACTCGACTATCGCCGCGCCCCACAGCTAAGTCAACACACCAACCCAAATCCTGTAACTGTTTTTGCACATACAGTAGCAATTCATCTTTCGACTTTGGCTGATCTCCACCTTGTGCGTAATACGCCATATGTCCCGTTTTCGCAAAGATAAGGAAATCTTTTAAATCTCGCACACCTTCACTACTTGTACGTGAAAGATCAATTTTCTCAGCTTTGAGTGTCGAAAATACATGCAAGCCCTGTCGTGCACGGGTAATGGCAACATTTAAACGACGCTGTCCACCTTGACGGTTTAAAGCACCAAAATTCATCAACAATTTACCGTGAATATCAGGCGCATAAGTGATGGAAAAAATAATAATATCTCGTTCATCACCCTGTACATTTTCTAAATTTTTAATAAATAACGGCTCAAAACCAGCTCGACTCAATGCTTCTAATTCAGGTTCGCTCAGTAAAGCATTGTCGAGTAAATCTTCAATCAACTTTTGCTGTGTAATGTTAAAAGTAACCACACCCAGCGTCTGCGGATGTTCAGTATTTAACTGTTGAGTCAAATGTTGCACAATAAATTGTACAATGGCTTCAGCTTCAGCTCGATTGGTACGTGTATCGCCTTTATCATACACACCTTGTATCGTATGTAATTGAATGGCCGTGTCTTTAGCAACTGGGGCAGGAAAGGTCAGTAATTCACCCTTATAGTATTTCTGATTACTAAATTGGATTAGGCTTTCATAACGACTGCGATAATGCCAATTGAGCACCAATTCAGGCAATTGTGCTGCTAAGCATTCATCTAAAATACTTTCTAAATCTTCAGTGATGTCTTCATCGACTTCTTCAGTATCGCCTTTACCAAAAAAACTTGTGGGTGGCATTTGTTTATTGTCCCCCACCACAATCGATTGTTGACCACGTGCCAATGCTCCAATCGCATCCCAAACTGGAATTTGTGAAGCTTCGTCAAAAATCACCACATCAAATTTTGATTCTGTATCAAGATATTGCGCTACAGACAATGGACTCATCAGCATACATGGCTTTAAACCTGTAATGACATCAGGAATTTGCTTAATCAACTCACGTACAGGTATATGTCTACGCTTTTTACCCAATTCTTTATTGAGCAATGCCCACTGCTTTTTATGTAGATCAGGATTTTCAAAAACTGTCTGCCATCGACGAATAATTTCTTCACTCGAAAACTGTTGATGAGCAAGGTCTTGCTCGGAAAATTTTTGAATTTTTTGTTGCTGTAATTCGCCATTAAATTTATTAAGTTCAGGATGTTGATTAAATTGTTGCACAATCCACATGCGAGCCAAATTGATATCGACTAAATATTCAGCCTGTTGTGCTGTAAGTGGATTTGATTGCACTTGTGAATTTTCTGACAATAAGGTTGCTGATATAATGGCTTGCGTTGCAATTGTATCGCTGAATGTCGCTAAACCATGTTGCTTCAATTGATGATTCAACGCCTGTCCATTGAGCCAATGACGCCATTCGCCCATGACCTGTTGCAATTGTTTTTGCCGAGCAAGCACTGCGGTAAAATGCAAATTTGCATAAGAATTGATGCCTTCACATTTCAGTTGTAAATCGGGTAATAAGCTTTGATAAGACTGTTTTAAAGCATTAAAAATCTGCTGAACAAGATCAAAATCATGCTGACTTGCAAACTTTAATGCCTGACTTAAAACCTCAGGGCTGGCAATACGTACTACAAAATCACTTTGCAATTGTACCCATGCCTGTGCTGTTTGCTCAAACTGCGCCCAATTGGTTTGCGTACCGTGCCAATACTCAACAAGTACGCCACTGAGCTGATTTTCAAGTACTTTAAATCGCTGACGTTGTTGCTGAATTTTGAATAATAAAGCTAAGTCATTACTCACTGCAGGACTTGATGGACGTTGCCGATCCGGCATATAACCTTTAAGTAAATTACGCAATTGAAATTTCACAAACCAAGACCATGGCCAAAACTTGGCTTCAGCCTCTCGCCACTTAAATTCAATCTGTTGCAAATCTGCATCATAAATACTTTCGTCATATTTAAAAATTAAACGTTTACGGTTATTTTGCCACGTTTCACACAAGACTTTGGCTTCTGTAATTTGGGCAATGTCTAAATTTTTTAAAATATTGAGCTGATTTAAATCATGCAATTTTACAAAACTCACCAATGCCTGATAACGCTCAAGATCAGCTTGTAATTGTTGTAAACTTTCAGCCGTACTAAATTGACAGACCGCTTGCCAATCACCAATCGCTTTTTGAATTTCATTCAGTTGCTGATTCAGATCATGTTGCATTTGTACATAGCTATCTTGCCATGCCAATGTCCAACCCTGCTCATGCTCTTGTGCAAAACCATTTAAGATTTCAAATGCACTCGATGAAACCTGCTGAAATTGTGTCACCGCTTTATTCGCCAATTCTTTCAATGCTGTACGAGTCGCTTGTGTCAACTGAGTGATATCTACATTGAAACGTAAAGAAGCAACATTCCGATGTAATAACTCCTCACTCATGGCAGCAAATAAACTCCATCCAATGGGATGTTGTTCATGTAAAACCGCCACATGCTGATTCAATGCATCTCTGCTGCGAACCAGTTGTTCAGATAATTTTTGCCATGCTTCAAAAGTCTCTTTTTTTGCAGTCAAATACGGATTATTAAGATGATTGGCACGCTCACGAATTTGATCTAAAACTTCAACTTTTTGTGCTTTTGCAGAGTGTAATTGCAAACATAAACTGCTTAAACCAATCAAATTTAAACGCCGATAAACCACATCAAGTGCCGCCATTTTTTCAGAAACAAACAACACCGATTTACCATCAGCCAAACACTGGGCAATCATATTGGTAATAGTTTGTGATTTACCTGTGCCTGGTGGCCCAGATAAAACAAATGTTCGCCCTAATGCTGCCGACATCACTGCAGAAAGCTGTGAAGAATCTGATGATAATGGGGTAAATAACTGCTGTGGCTTGTACTTTTCATCAAGCTCAGATGGATGCGGAAATGCCTCTTGCGTTTGAAAAGGTTCACGTGGCGTTTCAATCAAATGTTGAACCACAGCTTGATCTTTGAGTGATTGCATACGTGAGGATAAATCACGCCACATCAAATATTTAGAAAATGAGAACTGACCAATTGCTGCTTCGGCTTTGACTTCCCACCCACGCATATTGACTACAGCACGGCGCACCGTATGTAAAACAGCATTGACATCCACGCCCGATTCATCAGTCGGCAACGGGTCTAAACCAGAGATTTCAATTTCAAAATCCTGTCGCAATAATTGCAATAAAGTTGAATTAAAACGAGGCTCATCATCATACATCCATAAACGATAACCTGATTTAGCCGACTCACGTGTCATTCGTACAGGAATCAACAATAACGGTGCTTTATAAATTTTTTGTGATTTTTCAGACTCTTTCCACTCTAAAAAACCAATCGCGAGAAAGAGCGTATTAGCCCCACCTTCCTCTAATGCTGTACGTGAGGCACGGTACACTTCAACCAAACGTTTATTTAAAGTATCCGTATCGAGTGGGCTAAATAACAGTTCACGATTCAAGTTTTCATCAATATAACTCTGAACATGTTGCGCTTCATTTTCACGTGTCACCTCTTTTAAGGAAATATATTCAACACTTTGAAATAAAAATCCTTTATTTTCAGCCAATGCATCTTCAAGTGATGCAAGGGCTTTCTCAGAACTTTGTAGCGGAATACTTAAACGATTATCCTTAAAATTGAGTAACTTATTACGCAGGCTTAAATCAAGTAAACGGCGCAACCAACGCTGTACACGTGTATTACCTTCTTCATTATTTTCAACAATCGGTACGCCATAACTCGATAAAGATGCCGCAGCCCATGAAACTTCCCCATCATCCAAGAAAAATGCTGTATCTAACTGTTTATAAATCGGACGAATTCCTCGTAAGCGACTTTGACGAATATCCACTGCAAGATAAAATTTTTCAACTTTATCAGGTTGCACTAAGTATGTTTTTGCTGAATCAATCGCCTGTTTCAAACTGCCTTGTTTGGTCAGCAATGTCGTTTCAATAAATATAATTGCGCCAAGTTCCATACATTTACGTAAGGTTTGTACATCATCAAGCAGTACATCAACCACAGGCGTTTCATGTAACCAAACACCTAGAAAGCTATGCCCTTGCACAATCACCACAAGCGGATCAAGCCCTATTTGCTCAAGTAAAGAACTCATCAGCATGGTACTGTCTAAGCAGCATGCCATTTTTTCATCCAAAATTTGCTTGGCAAAACGAATGCGCTGTCCAAACTCAATAAAACTTGCAGGATTAACGATATATTGTAAATTTTGCGTCAGTAACGTCTGCCAAACTGCATGAATTTGATTAAAAACCTGCTCTGTATTTTTATCTTGATAGCCATTGAGGCTACCCATTTTTTTATCTTCCAACCATTCACTTGCCTCTTTTAAAATAGGCAATAACGCAGTTGCATTGGGCTGTGAAAAACTTGCCAACAATTCAAACGGTTGCTTTTCACCACCCCAGCTATCCACCGTTAAAAGTTCGAGTGTATGATAATGCTCTACAAGGACAACTTCACTGTCATCCACCCACTGAAACTTTAAAGTTGCTTGAATGTTTTCAGTCAATTCCAATAAAAAACCAACATCAAAATGTAGTTTTGGTGTAGTCAAATAAATCGATTGTTCAGCATCATGTGTCCCTATTTGGACTTCAACATTTGCCATAAATTTGGGCGATGCTGAAATAATTAACTTACCTTTAGTAAGTTGCTTACCACTTTTTAAAATAAGCCCCCGAATCAGCGGAATGCCATTCTGTTGAAATACAAAATTTAGACTTGAACTGACATCAGCCACAATTTGAAATTGATCTTGTGTCATATTATTTTGATTTTCCATCACAGACATTAAAGCATTCCCTCTTTTTACGGGGTTATTGATATAAAATTCAGTATAAGCGATTTAAGCATGTTCAATAGGACTTCAATAAAATGAATAAGCTCGCTTTATGATCATAGCTGAACATGCTTTGCAAACTTCGGATGATTATCCAAAATTTCAAACCATCCTGCTTTTTCATCACAAAAAGCATGTGAGACAATGTCTGCATTTAACGGCTCATTGATAATTCCCACACGTAAGCGGACAATATCGGGTAGATCCGAACGCGCGCTAAATACAGGTGAAGCACAGACTTTACAAAAAATACGTTTTTTGTCTGTCGATGAAAAATATTCCGTCATCAATGCTTCACCCTGAATTATCTCTAAATTTTGCTTTGCAACAGGCGTAATTGCAACAAAAGCTGAGCCTTGTGCTTTTTGACATTGCTGACAGTGGCAGATAAAAACTTGTGAAATTTCAGCGTTTATTTTGAGTTGTATGCCATTACAAAGGCAGGATGCTGTGTACATGGTTTTTCCAATATTTTCGTTCTATGGTAAATCGGCTTAAATTTAAAATATTTTAATCTTAACTTTCTATTTACTATGATTTTTTTATTGAATATCCAGTTGACGATACTGTTTTAAATGTTCAATTTCAGCATAAAGTAACTGTTGTAAGTGATCTCGAAAATCGACCATATCTTCCATGCTTTCAATTTGATCAATTGATAAACGTGGCATAAACTGAAAATAAAATGGAATCCGTTTCGGAATAATATTTTTAGGAATAGAGGGAATAACTTCTCCATTTCTCAAAAATTTACCAATTTTCGGTTGGCTTAAAATTTTATTGAACCATTTCTGTCGTAGTAAAACATTGGCATCAAAACCCAGTTCAAAAACCTCATCGCCACCCAAAGCCACGAAAGGTGCAATATCATAGCCAAATTCTTGTGCCAATTTTAAAAAACCAAAACGTTGTTTCCAAATGAGTTGATAAGCTTCACCTTTACGCTTAATGACTTCTCTTCCACCACCCGGAAAAACCAAAATAGAATAACCTTGTCGCATGGCTTCTTTGGCATATTCCTGTACACCATCGACACCGCCCACACGTTTAACTACTTCTTTCCAAATAGGAATATGAAAATGCATGTGATCAGCCAAACTAACGATGGCAATTTTATGTTCATTGAATAAATAGTCAATCAGAATGGGAGAGTCGAGTACGCCATAAATGGTGTGATTGCCAACATACATCGCAGGTTTATGAGGATTCAGGTGTTCTGCGCCTAAAAATTTTGGGCGAAAATAGAAGCGTTGCAATGCACTGATTGCACGTAACAATTTAGGATTATGTTGTATTTCTAGTTTTTTTTGGGTCATGCCATACCCCTGCAAAATGCTGATTAACTATAAGTTTTCACAATGGAATTTCCCTCTCCTTTTTTAAAGGAGAGGATTAAAAAAAATTACACTACATGCTTTTGAACAAGAATCGAACCTACTGAATAACCTGCACCAAATGAACACAGCACACCATATTCACCATCATTCACCTGATCAGCAGTACGATGCAAAGCAATGATCACACCTGCTGAAGACGTATTGGCAAATTCATCCAAAATAATAGGAACCAATGCCGGATCAGCTTCAGCCACTTCCTTACCCACAACCAATTTTAGAATCAATTCATTCATATTGGCATTGGCTTGATGCAACCAAAAACGCTTAACATCTGTTGGTGCAATTTCATTTTTAGCCAATTGCTTGGTAATAATTTTTGCAACAAGTGGACACACTTCTTTAAACACTTTACGCCCATCTTGACGAAATTGTTTATCATCACGAGAAGTCAATTCAGAACCATTCAAGAAACCAAAATTGTTGCGAATGTTGTTTGAAAATTGCGTGAATAAATGCGTGTCGACAATTTCAAAACCAGTTTTGGTGATCGTTTCTTCAATAATTGACGCAGTCGCAACATCACCAAAAATAAAGTGACAATCGCGTGAACGATAATCTGTATGCCCTGAGGTAATTTCAACATTGACTAACAATACACGGCGTGCGCCTGACTTAATTGCATCATAAGATTGTTTCAAACCAAATGTTGCAGCAGAGCATGCTACATTCATGTCATAGGCATAACCTTGAATACCAAGTGCTGTTTGAATTTCAATCGCAACAGCAGGATATGCGCGTTGTAAATTTGAACATGCCAAAATCACCACATCAATATCTTCAGCTGTAACACCTGCATTTTTCATCGCTTCTTTAGCAGCAAGAACACCCCACTCTGCTTGAATTGAAAGCTCTTCATCAGAGCGTTCTTCAAGGCGAGGACGTAAACGATTAATGTCCAATGCACCTATTTTTTCAATCACATAACGCTGTTTAACACCTGATGCTTTTTCGATAAATTCAGCACTCGAACCTCGACGAGCATCAACTTCACCCGCTTCAATTTTCGCAGCATTTTCACTGTTAAATTGTTCCACATAAGCATTTAAACTATCGACCAACTCTTCATTGGTAATCACTTCTTCAGGATGGTAAAGACCCGTACCTGTAATTCGGATGCCCATGTAAAACTCCTTTCTGAATTCACAAATATTTCAAATTGTTTCTATTCTAACTGATTCCAAGCTTTTCCCAAACTTTTTGTAAGCGCGTCGGTGAAATTGGCATCTTGGTTTTCATCGGTTGCGAGAACTGCGAAATACGAAACTCTTCAACCATGAAATACAGCTCTTTTAATCTTAAGTCATGTTTAAATTTAAATAATTTATCCATCCACGGATCGATTTGTGCAATCGCATCTTCATCTCGTTTTAGATTATTCGGCAAACGATCTAGACGCAAGATTAAAGCTTTCAAATAACGTGGATATTCCTGCCATATATCGGAAGGTTTACTATAGGTAAATTGAGATAAATCCATCAAATCAAGCTGATCTTCTATATCATCCATGTTTTTACCAAAAATACTTTGATCTAACATCAACAGCTTTTGACGAATTTCTTGCCATTGAATATAAATTTCACTGATCATTTTCAAAGCATCTTGACCATGACTAAGGAAGGTCTTTTTCACATCTTGCAATAATGTCTCAAATTCTGTGGCATTAATCGGTAAATCTTTGATTGTCATTTGTAAAGTTGCGTAGACAAGCATTTGCTCAAGCTGTGCTTTATCACCCAATGGCGAATAAGCCAATGCCAATGGTTTGGAAATTTGTTTTTTCAATTGACGGATCAAATCACCCAATTGCATATGAATCAGGCGAATTACGCCTTCACGGTGCTGTTTGATCGCTTCATTTTGATCATTAAAGGTTTGAATCACTACACCTGATTCATCTTTGGCATCAAGTTTTGCAAAGTCTTTCGTGGGTACTAGTGCTTGATATTGCTTGACGACTACGCCCGTAACTTTTTGGGAGGCTTCAAAGACAAATTGTTCAGGGAACGTTTTAAACTCCCCTTTCAGTTGTTTCACAGGACTATGGGTTTCACTGCGACAACGGGCTTTTAGCTCATCAAGATGGCGACCCTTTTCAATCGTACGACCTTTTTCATCCACCACAATAATAAATGGAATCAAGTATTGATCTATACGTTCAAAAGAAAAATCTTTTGCCGTGATTTGCTCCCCACGCAATTGAAAGGCTAGAAAATCAAAGATATGTCCATTCAAATATTGCGCATCTATGGCTTTCATCAATTTTTTGGCTGTATCGGGAATTGGGACTATATTTCGTCGTTTATCTTTTGGCAAAGCTTTTAACAGCGCTTCAATTAAGTCTAAACGCCAACCCGGAATGCCCCACGACCAAATATTTTCATTGACTTGGGGTAAGGCTTGCACAGGAATTTTAACTGTTGCCCCATCTTCATCATGACTTGGGTCAAAGCGATAACTTGCAGCCAAGCGTAGCTGTCCATTGTGTAAATAATCAGGAAATTGTTGCGTCGTCGGACGATCATTCATCCATAAATCATCATCTTCAGCAAAAAGATAACGTTTATTTTTCAGTTCAACGGTTGCTCGCCAATCTTCAAAAGCACGACGACTCGCAATTTCAGTCGGCACTTTCGATGCATAAAATTGGTAAATAGTTTCTTCATCGACCACCAAATCACGACGACGTAATTTATCTTCAACCCGTTCAGCTTCTTCAAGTTTGAGTAAATTGTGTTTTAAAAATGGTGGTGTTGTGCCTAAATTTCCTGTGGTCAGTGCATCACGTAGGAAAATTTCATGTGCAGCAGGCTGATCAACTTTTTCATAATTAGTCGGACGTTTTGGCTCAATAATCAAACCAAATAACGAAATTTGATCATAAGCATTCACCACACCCGGTTTTTTCGCCCAATGTGGTTCAAAATAATGATGTTTAAGTAAATTTGGTGCAGCAAGCAGAATCCATTCAGGTTCAATTTTCGCTAAAGTCCGCAAATAAACTTGTGAAGTTTCCACCATTTCAAATGCCATAACCCATGGCGTATTGGTTTTGTGCAAAACTGATGCAGGGAAAATGCGGGCTTTTTGCTGACGTACTGCCATGAAAATATTACGTTCATCGGTCTTATTGGCAATAAAAGACAATAAACCTGTCAATAAAGCACGATGCAGATTTTCATAACTGGCTTGTTTTTCATTAAAAGAAAGTTTTAAATCTTTTGCTAATTCAAGCAATTGTTCATGAGTTTTCTTCCATTCACGCAAACGCAACCAACTTAAAAAATGCTGCTTAGCAAATGCACGGCGTTTATTTTCATTTAAATTTTCACGGTTTTCAGCCAAGGTATTCCACAGTTTAATGTAGAACAAAAAGTCTGAATCTGCTTCTTTAAACAGCGCATGTTTCTGATCGGCTTGTGTTTGTTTATCCGCAGGGCGTTCACGTGGATCTTGCACGGCAAGTGCTGCCACAATAATCAAGACTTCATTTAAAACACCAAAATGCGCACCGCCCAAAATCATCCGAGAAAGACGTGGGTCAATGGGCATTTTCGCCATTTGCAGACCGATTTTCGTGAGTGAGTTGCCTTGAAGTCCTCCTTTGGAAAAGGAGGATTTAGGAGGATTTGAATTTTCGCTATGAAGATTTAAATCTCCCCCAACCCCTCTTTGTAAAAGAGGGGAGCTTTTGTTTGATGAATCTTCACTCATTGCTCCCAATTCAATCAACAATTTACGACCATCATTCACCAAACGATGATCAGGTGGCTCAATAAAATCAAATTCCTCAACAGAACCTAAGCCCAAACTTTGCATCTGTAAAATCACTGATGCCAAATTGGTGCGCTTAATTTCAGGTTCGGTAAACTCAGGGCGGCTTTGAAAATCCTCTTCACTAAATAAGCGAATACAGACACCCGGTGCAATACGACCACAGCGCCCTTTACGCTGATTGGTTGCAGCCTGTGAAATCGCTTCAATCGGTAAGCGTTGTACACGAGAACGATAGTTATAACGTGAAATACGGGCAAAACCACTATCAATCACATAGCGAATATTCGGAACGGTTAAAGCTGTTTCAGCAACGTTAGTGGCAATAATAATTCGTCGTCCACCACCTGATGGATTAAAGATTTTTTGTTGTTCTGCGAGCGCCAAACGTGCATACAGCGTTAAAATTTGCGTGTGCTTAGGGCCAAATTTTTGCAAGGTTTCTTGTAATTCACGAATCTCAAGTTCGGTACTTGCAAAAATCAGAATATCGGCATGTTCAGGGTGTCCTTTACTTTCCGCATCATGAAAACATTCTTCAACCGCTTGTACGACTGCACGAGGTAAATTTTCTTCAAAATCATCAAAGTCATCGTCATCACTACCCCCAATCGTCATTTCTGAAATTGGACGATAAACCACTTCAACAGGAAAACTACGCCCTTCCACTTCGAAAATTGGTGCGCCATTGAAGTAGTTGCTAAAACGATTTACATCTAAAGTTGCAGAGGTGATGATAATTTTTAAATCAGGGCGTTTCTTAACAATCGTTTTTAAATAGCCCATGATGAAATCGATATTCAGCGAACGCTCATGCGCTTCATCGATAATAATGGTGTCGTATTTATTGAGAAAACGATCATTGGACAATTCAGCAAGTAAGATACCATCGGTCATTAAACGGACGATAGAATCATTTGAACCTTGCTCATTGAAACGAACTTTAAAACCAATCGATTGACCGAGTTTTTCACCGACTTCTTCCGCAATACGTTCTGACACACTGCGAGCAGCCAAACGACGGGGTTGCGTATGACCAATCATACCGGTTAAGCCACGCCCTGCGAGCATGGCTATTTGCGGTAACTGCGTAGTTTTTCCTGAACCTGTTTCGCCTGCAACAATAATAATTTGATTATTTTGAATGGCTTCAATCAATTTATCGGCATATTGAGTAACTGGTAAGTCTTGATTGAGCTTAATGGTCGGCAGACTCGCCAAACGCTTTCGCACTTGCTGATTAGATTTCTCTAACAGCTCGGTATATTTTTCAGGATTGGCATCTTTACCTTTTTTCAGCCGATTTAAACGATGGCGATCTCGTACCATAACCCATTGATCGACATTTAACTGATTTGGCACAGATGCACTTTCCTAAAATTAAAAATTGAACGTGATATTTTACGCTGTAATGCAGATGAGAGATAGTCTTGGTCGTTGTAATTCATTTACATTTCATGCAATCACTAAAATCAAATGCTTTAAAGAAAAATAATCAAGATCGTCGATATTCCGTCATTGATCAGATGATTAATCAAAATCATCAATTTAAACCATAAAAAATCACGCTGAAATGCACATCAATTTATCCCTGATTCCATGCATAGATCAGCCATTGAAAAATGTAATATCGCCCTCAAATATGTGTGAACCAATATACATTTATGCAGAATTAGATGTATCAGAATAAGGATAATATGATGTCAAACAACGTAATTTATCGAACTGAAGCGATTCAAATGCAACTTCGCTTAAAAGACCCATTTATTGTGACCATGCATCATATTGATCATTATCCTCAAGGTAATGCACAAATGGCACCGACCATCCCATCTACTCCCGATGCACGCTATAGCATGTATCATGGTGAAACAGTGCCCGGCTTTCCTGCGCATCCACATACCGGTTCTGAAACCATCACATTGGTAGAGCAAGGTACGGTTGATCATTTTGATTCTTTAGGAAACTCAGGTCGTTATGCCGATGGTGATGTGCAATGGCAAAGCACAGGCAATGGTGTAGAACACAGCGAAATGTTCCCGCTTGTGCATCAAGATAAAGAAAATCCGTTGGAACTTTTCCAAATTTGGTTTAACTCATCGCCTGCACAGAAAAAAGAGCAAGCGGTCTATAAAATGTTGTGGCGTGAACACATTCCGCATGTGGTAAATACCGATGCTCAAGGGCGTAAAACTGATGTACGTGTAATTTCAGGACAGTTTAATGATCAAAACAGTTTGACTCCACCACCGTATTCTTGGGCAAATGCGAAAGAAAATAGAGTGAATATTTTCATGATTACACTTGATGCAAATACGGAATTGACCATTCCTGCAACGAGTACAACATCAACACGTTTTGCCTATTTTTATGAAGGTGATACTTTAGATGTCGCAGGTCAAAATACGCCTGTCAAACGCTTACTTGAGCTAAAACCTGATACTGAAATTGTACTTAAAGCAGGTTCAACCACGACAAAAATCTTGTGGTTTGAAGGTGAACCGATTGGTGCGCCTGTCGCAGCGCAAGGGCCATTTGTTTTGAATTCACAAAAAGAGTTACAAACTGCATTTTCACGTTATTTTGAAACGCATTTTGGTGGTTGGCCTTGGGATTCTACCGCGCCTGTATTTAGTGCAGAGCAAAAACGAATTGCTAGTTATCGTAATGGTGAACTTGTTGAATATCCCGACTAAGTCGCCTAATTATCATTTGAAGTGATTTTGAATCAGCCAATCTACGGATTGGCTTTTTTATGCCTTATGATGTAATCATCAGACGCATTATGATGATATAGCGACTATTTTTTTACTCATTTATCAATTCTTTTTTCTTTTGCCCTTGAAATATTTTACACAAAGCGTCATGTTAGATGCCGAGTTTAAGATTGTTTTGTCATTCAGATATCATATCGATCATTTATACTCCACATCGTGATCTCAATGAATGTACAAAATAATTACCTATCTGAAATAGTGCTTCATTTCAGTTAAATTCATTTTTCCGATTTTAACGATGAAAAAATACTATTTCACCAATAACAAGATTTTCGTTATTCTAAGTCCAAATTAGATGTAAACCTTTATCATGGAGAAAATGATGAGCTTAATTAATACTGAAGTTAAACCATTTAAAACAACTGCGTTCCAAAACGGTCAATTCATTGAAGTAACTGAAGCTGATCTTAAAGGTAAATGGTCTGTTGTATTCTTCTATCCAGCTGACTTCACTTTTGTTTGCCCAACTGAATTGGGTGACCTTGCAGACAACTATGCTGAATTCAAAAAATTAGGCGTTGAAATCTATTCAGTTTCTACTGACACTCATTTCACGCATAAAGCTTGGCACGATTCTTCTGCTGAAATCAAAAAAATCGAATATGTAATGGTTGGCGATGCAAATTGGACGCTTGCTAAAAACTTTGACGTTCTAATCGAATCTGCTGGTCTTGCTGACCGTGGTACTTTCGTTATCGATCCAGAAGGTAAAATCCAAATCGTTGAAATCAACGCTGGCGGTATTGGTCGTGATGCTCAAGAACTTCTTCGTAAAGTTAAAGCTGCTCAATATGTTCACGCTCACCCAGGTGAAGTTTGCCCTGCTAAATGGAAAGAAGGCGATGCAACACTTGCTCCTTCAATCGACTTAGTGGGTAAAATCTAATTTAGAATTAGATTGAACACATAAAAAAACCACGCTTTATGCGTGGTTTTTTTATTCTTTATTTATAGAAATAACGACAATTTTTTTGCTTATTACTCAACTGAATATCCATTGCAAAAAATAACTAAATAATTTACAAAACTGCTCTACAGCAAGGAGAGTGTTTAGATTAATTTCAAATGATACAGCTTAATTTGTCTGTAGTATCAACAATATTAAGGGGGTTGCTTATGGGATCAATGATTGCTGTGACTTCTTGGAGGTACAATGCTTCTTCGCGTTATTTAAAAATTTTTTATAACAATGGTTCAGGTGAGCTGTATCACCCAGTTCCCCAATTTATTTATAATAACCTATTACGATGTAATGATAAGACTGCTTTTGTACACAAATATTTAGAATATGATTTACATTTCACAAGAATATCCGTTTTATAACCTTACAAATACAAAATTGAAAATCAGGGAAATATCCCTGATTTTCATATCTATTTAAATAGATCACTTAAACATCACTAAAAATAAGCCAGCGCCTAGAGATAATGTTGTCGTCATAAAACGACCATCTTGTTTAACCTGTTGAATAAAAGCCTTCACTTCAGATGCATGCGAAATTACATTATCCACAATCAATACCCCACCTTTAGGATTAATCATCTTCTGTAAATATACCCAATAATTTAAATAAGCATTACGCTCAGCATCAAGTAAAATAAAGTCATACACTTCACTTGAATGTTGTAAAAAATCCTGCGCATCTGTCACAACAAAGTCAATCACATGATCAAGATTTAATTCTTCAGCATATTTTTTTGCTTGTGCTGTACGCAGAGCATCAATTTCAAGTGTCGTAATTTGACCATCAGTTTGCTGTGCAGCATTTGCAAGCCAAAGTGTTGAATAACCTGTAGAAGTCCCTATTTCCAAAATGCGTTTAGACTGCTGTATACGAATCTGCATAGCCAAATATAAAGCAGACTCAGGTTCAATATTACGATAACGATTTAAACGATCTACCTGCGTTGAATCAAACTTTATAAAGCCTTGATATAATTCATTAACACGGTTCAAAAAACTTACGCTCAAACTCATATAATGTTCCTTTTAGGCTTCAATACAGACTCATTCTGCATGTTGAACAGGTCATTTTAATGACAATATTATCTCTATTTACGATCAATCCATTTTTTCAGTTTCTTGAATTAACTTAAAGCGTGGAATTTCAATATTCTCTGCATTTTTTACTGTTTCTACAAACATCGAAAGGGGTCGCACCCACATCGAATAGTCACCATATAAACACTGATATACCACCAGTTTTTCTTGTGTTTCACTATGTGTCGCCACATTAAAAACTTGATACAACTGCCCTTTATAATGTTGATAAATCCCACGTTTCAGCATAATTTCAAACTCTCATCAAATACATTGATAAAAATTAAATCATACGCTAAATGGCACTCTTAAATCATCTAGAAATAAAAAAACTCGCCCGAAGGCGAGTTTTTAATGTAGATTGGATTTTAAACTTAAGAAAAATCTAATTCTTTTTCAAACGCTTTAAGCTCATGACGAGACATTGCAAGGTTTGATTTTGAACGGTCTAATACAAGGTAAAGGAACAAGTTTTCATTTGAATCGAGTGGACGAATCAAATGATACTGTTTACCTAGAGTGATTAGAATGTCTTCAATTTCGTCATCAAGTTTAAGTGCTTTAGCAACTTTACGTTTAGCACGAACAACTTCAGTATTACCTGCTGCTGCCAATTCAAGGTCTACACCCGTACCAGCTGTTGCAAGAGATAAACCGCTTTCGCTATCTACTAATGCAGCACAAATGAAACCATCGATATCTGTTAATTGATCAAGTGTAATACGAGCCATGAGCTTCCCTTTTTTTGTTTCACATTATTGTTTATTCTAAGTGGCAATTTTATTTTTGCTGATTAGAACCTTCTTCATGATGAGAAATGAATATTTTTTATTTATCTCTCATTATTTTAATAAACCTGATATTGATTATATAAATCATATTTATATTTTCATCAAATATACTGGTTATAATTTTTTATGTTCTGCTAATCTTAATTAACATAAACACGATTATTTATTTAACATGCTTTATTCAATATTTTTATACATTTTACACAACTGAACATATTTTTATATGTGTTCAAATTAACATTCTGTAGTTAAAATTTGCCACATTTAAACTCTAATTTCAAGCAGATTAAGTATATTTTTAAAAAAATTCAACCCGCTTTAAATGATCTACATATTAATAAAAATTTATTAAGTTTTTATTAATATTTTACCAATGCTTCAGCGGTCGCCTTAGTTTCATACAACATTTGTCCTAGCAAAATATCTTTAGATGTCAGCGCAACCATTACCAAAGGATGCTTTGGATGAGGAATTGCTGTCAGTAAAGCTTTACCATTTTCAGCATCTAAAGTAATTGTTTGACAATCAATTAGATTAATTTCTGAAATAAATGCAGTAACCATTGCTAAAATAGAACTACTTACTGCTGCAATTTTCCCCGAATTAGCAACATTTTTTTTATTTGCTAACGCAATTTCAAAACCATCAGAAGAACATAACATGACAAATTCAATGCCTGAGACTGAATTTAACAACATTCTAATTTGTTCTTCACCGAATTTAACAAAATCATCCGGCATTTTTCTTGATAAATTAATATTCAACATGTGTGAACCTACAAAAAATGTGTATCGTCTCTACTCTATTCTTTTCGAACTTTTCAAGCAAAATATAAAATATGAATTGTGTCACATTTTATACTATATATTTATTATTACCACTTTTTTGTACGAAAATTTTATTATTTAATTTCAATTAAGTATATGATCTAAAGCATTACTTAAAGTAATCTTATAAATTATTTTTCTTTAATATCATTTAATTTTTAAAAGTCTCCTTTAAATTCAAAAAACCGATTATAAATATAAAAACAACCTGTTTCCTCTATGTGTTGGTT
>CAXYZD010000014.1:0-32060 GCA_964293455.1 uncultured Acinetobacter sp.
ATGGTTACCGTTATAGAGTGAATTATGAGCAGGAAATGTCAACACACCCTAATAAAAAACTCATCTTTCGATGGGTTAATTTTTAAAATCAAGACTTAAACGAGTTCTTTAAAACCCTGCTGACGCCATGCTTCATACAAAATCACAGCAGTCGCATTGGACAAATTCAAACTCCGCGAGTTTGGTGCCATCGGTAAACGAATCCAATGTGATTCAGGGAACATCAAACGCACATCTTCAGGCAAACCACGTGTCTCAGGTCCCATCAATAACGCTACAGGACGGTTTAAATTTGAAGTATGCGGTGTTTCAAAACCTTTGGTCGTCAGCGGATAAATTGCATCATTTTCAATACCCTGCTCACTTAAATGCGCTAGACATTCAGCAAAATTTTCCCACACTTTCATGTGTGCCCATTCATGATAATCCAATCCAGCACGGCGCAATTTTTTATCATCCAGCTCAAAACCTAAAGGTTTAACCAAATGTAATTGTGCACCCGTATTGGCACATAAACGGATGATATTCCCCGTATTTGCAGGAATTTCAGGTTCGTATAAAACAACATGTATCAAGGTAAATCTCAACTTTTCAGAATCTCACAGCACCTTTCCCATTGAACGTATGACATTACTCAAGAAGGGTGGTTTAGCGAGTTTTTTTATAACCACTGTAACTGTTCGCGCAAACTGACTACTTCACCAATAATCGTCAGTGTAGGCGCTTGAATATGGTTATTCTCTACCTTTGAGGCAATATCGGCAAGTGTTCCGATCACAACTTTTTGCTCAGGTGTCGTACCTTTCGAGATAAGTGCAACAGGCATATTAGGACGTTGACCATATTCAATCAATTTTTCGCAAATTTTTTCTAATCCCACCAATCCCATATAAAGTACAAGCGTCTGATTTTCATAAACTAACTCTTTCCAAGGCAACTCAGGAGAACCTTCTTTTAAATGCCCCGTTAAGAATCGAACACTTTGTGCATAATCACGATGGGTCAATGGAATACCTGCATAAGCAGAACAACCAGAAGCCGCGGTAATTCCCGGAACAACTTGGAATGCAACACCCGCCGCAAAGAGTTCTTGAATTTCCTCACCTCCCCGTCCAAAAATAAACGGATCACCACCTTTTAAACGACAAACACGCTTACCTTGCGAAGCATATTCCACAAGCAAAGCATTAATACCCTCTTGTGGAACAGAATGATTAGAACGTGCTTTACCGACATAAATTTTTTCTGCATCACGGCGACATAACTCCATAATCGCAGGTGAAACAAGGCGATCATAAATCACAACATCGGCTTGTTGCATCAAACGCAATGCTTTCAATGTTAAAAGCTCAGGATCACCTGGTCCCGCACCAACCAAGTACACTTCACCTTTCGGCTTTTGCCATTCTGATAATGCCTGTTCAATAAGGCGATCCGCTTCTGCAACATTATCGTTAAATACCTGTTCTTTCAGCGGACTTGCGTATAAATCTTCCCAAAAAATACGACGCTCATCAGGATTAATAATTTTTTCTTTGACTATTTTACGCCATTTCCCTGAAAAATCAGCAAGTTTCCCCATACCATGCGGAATAGATGCTTCAAGTTGGGTACGAATTTGACGCGATAACACAGGAGAAGCGCCATTGGTCGCAATAGAGACCACTAAAGGCGAACGATCAATAATCGCAGGTACCATAAAGCGGCAATGTGGCAAATCATCGACACTATTCACAAGAACATTAAGCCTTTCACAATGTTCAAATACAGCCTGATTGACTAACTTATCATTGGTTGCCGCAATCACTAAACGGTACAGATTCAAACTTAATCCATGATGAGATAAACCTGATTGCATATCATAAACATGTGCAACATAGTGCCCCTGACTAGCATGTACCAAATCTAATAATTCAGGCTCAATTTCAGGTGCAATGACATCGACGCACGCACCTGCCTTTGCCAGCAGTAAAGCTTTACGATAAGCAATGCGCCCACCACCAACCAACAAACATTTTTGTTGTTGTAATTTCAAAGAGATGGGAAAAATATCCACGTTACGCCCCTTTAGGATTCAGCCACAATTTTATCATCATATTTACGCCCAATAATATCAAAAAACATTGATGAACGATTTCGGTATTCTTGATCCTTTTTTTCAAGCGCTTCTAGCGATTGCTCTAAAATTACAGGATCAACTTTATCTAGACCTGTTTGATATGCATAATCCGAGCCAATTGGTTCTTGTTTATAATAATCAATACGCTGAACATCCATAGTTTGATAAATTGGGTGCCACTCGCCATTTATTTTCATCACCAATTCAGGGTTTAGCATATATTGCCCACGCCCCACACGCTTAAAGAGTTGCTTATTATATTTATCAGCACTTTCAACTTCATTTTTTGAGAACAAACTACTGATATACGTACGCTTTTGTCGTTTTTTATTAAACAAATGCTCAGGTAATCGCTGTAAATATTCCAATAATAATGTGCTATCAAAAGCTTTTTCCGACCACACATAACGCTGATAGCCATGAATCAAACTCATCACATACATCAACTGAACAATCAAATATTCGGGTTGGTTGGAGTCCAGTTTAAATAAGCGATGATTAATCTGTAAAACTAAACTATCCTGTTCCAAGTGAGGAACCAAAGCTGCAAAATCTGTTTTGTATTTTTGCGATAGTACAACTCGTTGTAATGCGATTTGAAATACATTTAATTGATGACTATCAAATAATTGTCTATCTGCACCATCTTGCAAAAGTTGCTGATAGAACTCAATATTTCCTACCCAAACTGCCGCCATGAGTGGCGTATGATTAAACTCATTACGATGGTTAATACCAAATTTTTCGATTTTCTTCAGTAAAGCAGTCGGATGTTTCACCTGATAATTCATATAATATTTGGCTAAAATTCCCTGCTCTGCTTTATAGGCTTGTACGACATTTGCCTGATTAAAAATACTCAATGCAGGTTTAAAACCACTTTCCGCAAGATGCGTCAAATACGCTTGATGCTGATAAATCACTGCATACTCAAACAAGGTCAACTGTGCTTTTTTATTCTTTAATATTAAGGCTTGATGAGCAAGTTGCGTTAACTCACTCCCTTTCAAAGTCACCCAATTCGGTATTTCTTCTTTTAAAATTTCACGACGAATACGTGCTGCTTGTTCTGTTTTACCTTGTAATTCAAGTTTCTGTGCTTCTTTCTGCCACTCTTTTAAACTCGATTGTTGATCTGCCAAATCCAAATGATCTGCAGCTTGATCCAATCCTAATAAATTAAAAATACGATGCTGATCTTGTTGCTCTACCCAATAAATATTGGACATTGCCCGTGTCAATCCCACATATAAAGCATTGATATAAAACTTATAAAGTTCAAGTGATTTATCTGCTTTATCTTTATTTCGTGCGTAAACAAAGTCACTCTGCAAATCTTGCATACCAATCTCAGCACAAATATCTGAAAAATGTGAAGCGGACTGACTGACAAAGTTATAGAGAATAATATTCTGATATTCCAAACCTTTTGCTTCTTGAATGGCAAAAACCAATGGCGTTTTAAATACACGTTGTGCCATTTTCTTTTGCGACTCATGCATTACCACTATAGCAAATTGTGTAGAAACTGCAGTTTTTTGATCTAGTTCATGCAAAACATCAGATACATTTTTTAGGAAAAATACGCCTCCTTGAATCTCAGCATTACTTTTGACTAAATAATGGCTTTCTTTATCAATCGAACCGAAACGTGCATTTTTGAGTAATAAAACACGATTAGATACTTCGGTAATCCTTTGTGCATTACGGTAGTTATGTTGCAATATATGAGTGATTTCAGCGCCATGATGTAAGGCTTCATGATGATGAAATAGCGTTTTTACTTTTGCCCATGAAAAGAAATTTGGATGAACAATTTGGTTGGCATCACCACACATTAAAAACTGTCCAGATTGACTTAAGCTACTTAAAATTAAATACAACTGAATGGCGGTAATATCTTGAACTTCATCAATTACCACAAAATCATAAGCAGGTTTAATTTTTTGCAAATATTCAAAGCTGAGTATATTCACATCATTAAGATGATTATTTTTCAGCGCCGTAAGATATTCTCTAAAAATTGTATAAACTTCAGAACGTTCATCGACATTGAAAATAGATTGTTTAATACCTAGGTTTAAATAATCAGCTTCAGATAAATATGCTTGTTCAGTGATTGCGCCTGTCAAAACACCTTTAAATTCTTCATACAAACTGTGTGCGCTAAATTTATGTTTATAATTTTCTTTATACCACTGCATAAAAAATGCAGTATCCGCCATACCTTGATCAGGTACAGCGATACTTTCTAAAAACTCTTGGTAGCAATAAAAATCAACCAACTGCTGATCATTATAATAATTGTCTGAATAATATAGTTCACGTGAGTTTTTAACTAAAAAACCCGATAAAGTCACATACAATACTTGCCCTTCAAGCTGTTTCATTTTCTCCAATAAAATTGCAGTTTTTCCACTACCCGCTGAACCAATAATCACCAAAGGCGGTGCATGACGGTAAATTTGCTGTTGCACGTCATCAAATGAAATAAATTTATTTAAATATACAAACTGCGGATTATTCTGATTGATATAGACCATCTGTTCATCAACAGTTAGGTCATCCATTGACTCCACCATAGGTATCGAATCTTCATCAATACTTATATCTGAATTTAAAAATCGTGAACCTTGATAATCATGCTTTTTTAAATATTCCAAAAGCAAAATATAGTTTTTTTGTTGGTATTGATAAATTGAAAATAAAATCCGATCACTGCGATTTAACTTGGCTCGATATAAATTATTTTGAATTTTTTTAACATCGGCAGATTTAAAATCATCTGCTTTTAAATAGGCAATTAATTTATCTAAACCATTAATATTCTGTGTATCGAGTTCATTATAAATTAATACGTCCATGCCGAATCCTGTCACATTTTCTGTTATTTATTTTGACATAAAAAATAAGCCAAATATAAAATTTGGCTTACTAAAATTAGTACATTTTTAACTTATTTAATGACATATTTAATCAATAAAAGTCACACCGCCCATATATGGACGTAATACTTCAGGAATCTCAATCGAACCATCTGCACGTTGGTAATTTTCCATCACAGCAAGCAAGGTACGACCAACAGCCAAACCTGAACCATTTAAAGTATGAATAAATTCAGTTTTCTTTTGATCAGCGCGGTAACGTGCTTTCATACGGCGTGCTTGGAAATCCCACATATTTGAACAAGATGAAATTTCACGATAAGTTTCTTGGCTTGGTACCCAAACTTCTAAGTCGTAAGTTTTACATGCACCAAAGCCCATGTCTCCACCACACAGTAAAATTTTACGGTATGGTAAACCCAATGCCTGCAAAATACCTTCTGCATGACCTGTTAATTCTTCCAAAGCATTCATTGATTCTTCAGGTTTAACAATCTGAACCATTTCAACTTTGTCGAACTGATGTTGACGAATCAAGCCACGCGTATCACGACCATAAGAACCTGCTTCACTACGGAAACATGGTGTATGTGCAGCATATTTTAGAGGTAAGCGATCTGCATCAATGATTTCATCACGCACAAAGTTAGTCACTGGAACTTCAGCAGTCGGAATCAGGTAATATTCTTTTTCACCTTGTAGTTTGAATAAATCTTCTTCAAACTTAGGTAATTGACCTGTACCACGTAAAGAATCAGCATTCACTAAATATGGCACATAGGCTTCGGTATAACCATTTTGGTCAGTATGCGTATTTAACATAAACTGGGTAATTGCACGCTGTAAACGCGCTAGTGGACCTTTCAAGACACTGAAACGCGTTCCTGTCAGTTTAGTTGCAGTTTCAAACTCCAAACCGCCTATCATTTCACCCAAATCAGTATGATCTTTCACTTCAAAATCGAACTGACGAGGCGTACCCCATTTTAAAATTTCAACGTTATCTTCTTCACTTTTACCTTCAGGTACAGAAGCATCTGGTAGGTTTGGAATAGACATTAATTTTGCATCAAGCTCAGCTTGAAGTTCATTTAAATCAACTTCTGCTGCTTTGATTTCATCACCAATCGCAGACATACGTGCCATGATTTCAGAAGCATCACCACCAGCTTTTTTAAGCTGACCGACCTGTTTTGCACCAGCATTGCGCTCTGCTTGCAAGTTTTCAGTTTTCGATTGAATGTCTTTACGGCGTGCTTCAAGCGCAGCCCATTCTGCTGTGTCCAATTGAACACCACGTTTTGCTAAGGCTAAATTTACAGCCTCAATATTAGTTCTGAGTAGTTTCGGGTCGATCATAGCCAATCTGAATATTTAGAAAAAAACTGCTCACAGTGTAAACTTTTCACCATGATAAATACAGTGACAGGAATATTTCAGCCCTAGAATTGCGTATTTAGACAACAATAATGCACAAAGCGATCTCTTCCTGCACACCCACTGATATTATTCTACCTTTGCTACAGACTTTTCAGCCTCAATCTGTGGCAACGCTGGTAAATATTCAGGTTTAACCAAATCTTTTGCAATCTGATAAGGCAAGCGTAACTCAGGCATACCTTCTGCATAAGGTGCAAGCTCATATAAAGGATAAACAAAAACAATGCCATTGACGCCATAAAAGTAGTTATCACTCAACTGTAACTTGTCACGTGTAATATCATGTTGCGTCAGCCAATTGGCATTTGCATCATAAAGTTGCTCGGCAATCTTAGCTTCCACATTCGGTTTTAAAATATCGGTTAATGCCAAACGTTTTTGCGTATTTAAATCAAAAGTCACAAATTCATTGTGCTGCATACCATGTGCGGAACCTGCAACATAGCTATAAGACTGAATTACAAAAGTGGCTAAATTATACTGTTGTGAAATAAAACGTACATAAATACTATTTTGATTGAGTCCTTTAGGGGATGTTACAGCAACATCACTTGCTGTCTGTGTCTGATGTGCATCAGCTGAAAAAGCCATGGGTACATCTTTTTTCATACGATCTAGAAAATAAGCATCAATCCAATCTACATTGGTTTTAACATTTTGAAAATCATACTGTGTACAACCATCTTCATCACAAAATTGCTTTTTCGGTAAATCAACACGTTCTATTTTAGCTTCGATCAATGCTAAAGTTTTAGCTGCCACAGTTGCCTGTTCAGCTTGTGGTGCCGGTTTTTCTTGACAACCTGTCAGTACAATCGCAGAAACCAACGCAGAAACAGCAAAACCAATTTTAAAATTCACGTTCATTTCCATATTTTTACAGCATATTCAGACTTATTTTAATCATAAAGCCCTCAACATTAAATAAACATTTTTAATTGTTATTCATGTTCATTCTTTCTGTATTTTTGAACGCGAGATATCAACCTATAAGATACGATCATTTATAAAACAACAACCAAAAAAAGCAGCCCAAAGGCTGCTTTCCATACAACTCAATCAAAATTATTGATCAATCACATCTGTACCTTTAGGTGGTACAAAATTAAAAGTTGCAGCAGGAATAGCTGCATTCACTTTGACATCATTAAAACGAATAGTGGTGGTTTGTCCCAATGAGTCTTTTAAAATCATGAGCGTTGGCGCATTTTTCACACCAAAACTAATGGTTAAACTTTGAAATGCACCATCTTTTTGTTTCGGATAAAGCGTGTAATAGGTTTTAGCGGCATCAGGCATGGTAATTTTATACGCATTCATAATTTGTTGCGTATTGCCAGAAAGTAGCAATGCAGGCGTATTTGCCACTTGCTCATCTAAGCTCTGACGAACCGCTTGTTGTAAATCAGGATCATAAATCCATACTGTACGCCCTGATGTCACAATCGTTTGTTTCGACGGTGATGTGGTCTGCCAATAGAACTTACCCGGACGCTCAACTTTCATTAAACCTTTGAATGTCTGATTCATGTGTTGTGCAGTTAAACCTTTTTTAGGTGCTGTTTTACCTGCATCTGTTGCTTTAGTGGTTTGTTCAAAATTAGCAGTTAAACTTTTAATACCACCCAATTGCTTAATGAGTTGAGCTGTCGCCTGTTGCTCCGATGCAGCACCTGCTGCAAAAACTTGGGTACTCATCATCGGTGCAAGCATAGCCGCACTCATTGCTACTGCACCAACCGTTTTACGAAGCATATTCATAGGTTCACCTTATATCGACTTGTTTTGCTTAATCGCAATTTTTTCAGATGTTTTATCTTAAACTAGATTCAGTGCTAAAGAATTGAGAATGAATGAACTTTTGTATTGTTATTTATATAAATTGTTGAAATTTATCCATCATGATGAAGAATGAGTCACTGCATTTAAGATTTTATTTTTTATAACAGATATAAAAAAACCCGCAATAAAGCGGGTCTTTTACTATTAAAGCTTACACTTCAACAGATACGTAGCGACGGCCAAACTGACCTTTCACTGCGAATTTGATTACGCCGTCTGCAGTAGCAAACAAAGTATGGTCACGGCCCATACCTACGTTTGTACCAGCGTGGAATTCTGTACCACGTTGACGAACGATAATGTTACCAGCAGTCACAGATTGACCACCGTACATTTTAACACCTAACATTTTTGGGTTTGAGTCACGACCGTTACGTGTCGAACCACCGGCTTTTTTAGTTGCCATGTCTATTTACTCCTCGTAATTAGCCTGAAATAGCTGTAATTTTCAACTCAGTGAACCATTGACGGTGACCTTGTTGTTTACGATAGTGCTTACGACGACGCATTTTGATGATGCGGATTTTGTCGTGACGACCATGGCTAACCACTTCAGCAGTTACGGTAGCGCCAGCAACAACTGGAGCACCAATTTGAATGCTGTCACCGTTTACAAGCATTAATACGTCATCAAACGTAATAGTTGCGCCTGTTTCAGCTTTCAACAATTCTACTTTAAGGGTTTCACCCTCAATAACACGGTGCTGTTTACCACCGCTTTGGATTACTGCGTACATATGTACTCCAACGATTCCCGTGTCGTCGTGCCAGTAAAGGAATATACCGAGCTTAAGACGAACGCCACTGGGGTTATACAAAGGCGAGGATTTTAAGTGATAATTTATTAAACAACAAGCGATTTTGTCTAATATTTCCGATATCTACCCATAGGGCATTTCATTTTTAGTCTTTCGACTTCTATCTCGCCACAGACTCATGATATAAATCAAACAACTATCTGCATTGAAAGCATAAACAATAATCATTTTATTGTTTATTAAAATTGAAATGGTAATTTCAAATCAATCCGCTACTATGTAGACAATAAAGTAGTTCAAAAAACAATAGCAATCACTCACTATCAAAAATCATTCAAATTTGCACAGATTAAGTACAAAGCTGTATGGTTTTGATCAATTATTGTCTTGCCTAGGCAACATTCAGTCGTGATAAATTGTTACACTAACCTTGAAATTCAACGCATTTGTATGAGGAATCCGTTCACATGACCATCGACTTTAAGCAAGATATTCTTGCTCCTGTAGCAACTGACTTCACTGCGATGGACACGTTTATCAATGAAGGGATTACTTCAAAAGTCGCTTTAGTCATGGCAGTCAGCAAACATGTTGTTGAAGCAGGTGGCAAACGTATGCGTCCCATTATGTGCTTACTTGCAGCCAAAGCATGTGGTACAACCGATGCGCAAATGGAACCTTACCGTAAACTTGCGGCAATTATTGAAATGCTACACACCGCAACACTGGTACATGATGATGTGGTTGATGAATCGGGTTTACGTCGTGGTCGCCCTACAGCCAATGCAACATGGAATAACCAAACTGCGGTTTTAGTCGGTGATTTCCTGATTTCACGCGCATTCGACCTTTTAGTCGATTTAGACAATATGGTCTTGCTCAAAGACTTTTCTACAGGAACCTGTGAAATTGCTGAAGGTGAAGTCCTTCAACTTCAAGCACAACATCAACCTGATACCACTGAGCAAACTTATCTCGATATTATTCATGGTAAAACATCACGTTTATTTGAACTTGCAACTGAAGGCGCTGCCATTCTTGCAGGCAGACCTGAGTACCGTGAACCGATGCGTTTGTTTGCAGGTCACTTCGGTAATGCATTCCAAATCATTGATGATATTCTCGATTACACCTCTGATGCTGAAACATTAGGTAAAAATATTGGTGATGATTTAATGGAAGGTAAACCGACTTTACCGTTAATCTCAGCACTACAAAACACCACAGGTGAACAGCACGAGATTGTTCGTAAGAGCATTGCCACAGGTGGTACAGAACATTTAGAACAAGTGATTCACATTGTTAATCAATCTGGTGCGCTTGATTACTGCCGCCAACGTGCACATGAAGAAACTAACGCTGCTTTACAGGCATTATATCAACTTCCTGAAAGTGAATATCGTCAAGCCCTCTACAATTTAGCGCAGCTTGCTTTACATCGCATTCAGTAATTTAGACGCTTTAATTTGCCTATGCATATCAAATTCAATGACTTATTCCAACAAATACAAGAGCAGCAGAATACGCCACTGACTGCTCCAAATCCAAATACACTCATTGAACTGATCAATCGAGTACGGCCACAAAATGTAAATAATACAGAAGAAATTCGCCAAAATTTACAGGCGCTAATCCAAGCATTGCTCATTACGCCTTCGGCTGCAATTGACCTACAATGCTACTTACTGCGGCTAATCAATCATTACAAACAAACCAGTTTATATGCTGACAGTGGTATTTTATCCTTAGATGGTTTTTGGAATCAGCTCGGACAACGTTTAGGCGCACATATTCTTCCTTTGCTTAGAGATGAAACAGACCTGCGTGATTTGATAGGAAAAATTTTCCATCAATCCAGTGATCAACAATGGCTTGAAAGTATTGATGATGAACTTTGGCGGCAACTTTTTAAGTTACTCAATAATGGTTATGGTTTCGCAACCGAAAAAACCGCTATTAAAAATGAACTTCTTAAAGCCATTACTGTCTTATCGTATCGCATTAGTGGCATTGGTTTATATCCAGAGTTTATTAATGCACAACCAGAACTATCAGAATATGAATCACCTTTTTTAGTACAAAATCGTGAAATTATTGAGTTTATTGAAGCCTATAAAAAGCAACATCGCTCTATAGGTGATATTGCTGTTTTTATCCCATCCGATGCTGATCAAGCCTTGGTAATACTTGAACAATGCCGAGATGTTGTTCTTAAAATTCGACGTGCAACCAAACGAATTGGCGTCAGTTTAAGTCTGACCTACCTTTTAGCCCTGCTTGAACAATGCTTAGAACGTGTCGAAATTTTATTAAACTTATTGGTTGAAGATGATGATTTACTTTATGACTCTATTGGTGAGTTACTCACCGATGTAGTACATGCACACTACACAGAAACTAGCGTTCGCGAACTCATGCGTACCAATAGCGAACTCATTGCACTACAGGTTACTGAAAATGCAAGTAAAACAGGCGAACATTATGTAAGTACCGATAAAAAAAGCTTCTTCGGTATGTACAAAGCTGCAGCCGGTGCTGGTGTTATCATTGCCATAATGGCGACACTTAAAATTTTAACCGCCCGACTTGTCCTTGCCCCTTTTTTACATGCTTTTTTATACAGCATGAACTATGCATTGGGCTTTATGCTCATTCATGTCTTACATTTTACCGTTGCCACCAAACAACCTGCGATGACAGCTGCGGCACTTGCATCAACCGTACAGCGCAGTAAAGGCTCTAAAACTGCACAAATTGCAGAACTTGCTGCCTTAATTATCAGTATTATACGTACCCAATTTATTGCCATTTTAGGTAATATTTCCATTGCCATTCCAACGGCTGCACTCATTACATGGCTGTGGCAAATTGGACTCCAAGAACCTTTGCTCACGCATGCCAAAGCCACCACACTGTTACACAGTTTAAATCCATTTACATCACTTGCTATTCCACATGCTGCAATTGCAGGAGTCTGTCTATTTTTATCAGGCTTATTGGCGGGATATTTTGACAATATGGCCGTTTATAGAAAAGTGGGTCCTCGTTTAAAAGCACATCCTTTTCTTAAAAAACAGCTTGGGCAAGCTAAACTCGATACTTTTTCCAAATATATTGAAAGAAATTTAGGTGCATTGGCAGGTAATTTCATTTTCGGCATCATGCTTGGCAGTATGGGAACCATTGGTTTTATTTTAGGTTTACCCTTAGATATTCGGCACATTGCCTTTGCTTCAGCCAATTTTATACAAGGCTTAATGAGTATTAATGGCACACCTGAAATTGGTTTAATTATTGTCTCTTTCTTAGGTGTCTTACTTATTGGACTGACTAACTTATTTGTCAGTTTTACTTTAACAATCATTATTGCATTACGTGCACGACAAGTTCGTTTTGAACAATGGAAGCCTTTAGCTAAGCTTGTTTTTACTCACTTTACGACTCGCCCAATTGATTTTTTTTGGCCCCCTGCACAATCAATTGATATTGAAAACACAACAAATACAAATAACTCATCAAAGCATTAGACATTTTGTTATGATTTTGTGCATTTTATTACATCGTACATAAAAAGATTTTAATATAAATTGTCCGTTTAGTCTGACTTGAAAAAAAGTGTACTGACTAGTACACTTTGCAGTGAAATTTGATCTGCTTGTAATATTTTATAAACGTAACAGGTCAATTTATGCCTTTTTTACTTTTGATTTTAGGCTGTGTTGGTTTAAGTATAAGTTATATTGGACTACATATTCCCGTTATACATCAATTTGATACATCAACCGTAGTATGGATAGCTTCGCACCGTAATGCATATTTCAATGCAATTACGGTTGTTTTGTCTATATTGGGTGGCTTACCATCAACTCTGATCATCAGCGGGATAGGATGTCTCATCCTAAGCAAAAGTAAAAAATATATAGAAATTTGGTTCGTATTATTGAGCATTATTGGCAGTGCTGCGTTAGGTTGGTTGCTCAAATATGCAATTGATCGTTCCCGCCCCGATGAAATCTATCGGATGGTTGAGACTTATGGTGCTTCATTTCCAAGCGCACACAGCATTTATGCTGCTGTTTTAGGCTGTAGTGTGATGTTTGTTTTTCGTACACATGCGCAAGCTAAATTGTTCATTATGCTCGGTTGTTTCTGGTTGGTTTGTATGGGGCTATCAAGAGTTTATCTTGCAGCACATTATCCAACAGATGTTTTGGCTGGATGGGGAATTGGATTGATATGGACAGCCTTTGTGTGGTTTGTACTCTCTCATTACGCATTGAAAAGAAACAAATTATTTTAGATAAAAATCCTAATGAGGTGAAATAATGATGTCGGCAAAGCTTTGGGCACCTGCCCTGACTGCTTGTGCTTTAGCAACAAGTATTGCACTTGTCGGTTGCAGCAAAGATCCAAAAGAAGCAGAGCAAGGTGCTGCTGCCCAAAAAATGCCGCCGACAGAGGTTGGTGTCATTGTTGCTCAACCACAAAGTGTTGAACAGTCGGTTGAATTATCAGGCCGCACTTCAGCGTATCAAATCTCTGATGTTCGCCCACAAACCAGCGGTGTTATTCTCAAACGTTTGTTTGCAGAAGGTAGCTTTGTAAATGAAGGTCAACCTCTATACCAAATTGACTCAAGTATTAACCGTGCCAACCTTGACAGTGCAAAAGCTGCGCTTGTTCGTCAACAAGCCAACCTAAATGCGCTTGAAATCAAAGCAAATCGTTATCGTCAATTGGTTGGCATCAATGCTGTATCTAAACAGGAATATGATGACTTAGTTGCACAGATCAAATTGGCTGAAGCTGACATTGCTGCATCCAATGCTGCTGTGAAAAATGCACAGATTGATCTAGGTTACTCAACAGTTCGCTCACCTATTTCTGGTCAATCTGGTCGTTCTTCGGTGACTGCTGGTGCATTAGTTACAGCGAATCAAGCCAATGCTTTGGTAACGATTCAACAACTTGACCCAATCTATGTTGACATTAGCCAATCAAGTGCTGAATTGCTTCGTTTACGTCAGCAATTGAGCCAAGGTAGTATCGACCGTAGTAACAACACCAAAGTTCGTTTAAAGCTTGAAGATGGTAGTTTCTACGCTGTTGAAGGCAACTTGGCATTTTCAGATGCAAGTGTAAACCCTGAAACAGGCTCTATCACTTTACGTGCTGTTTTCTCAAATCCGAATCATTTGTTGTTGCCAGGTATGTTTGCCAATGCACAAATTGTTCAGGGTGTGATTCCAAATGCTTACCTTATTCCACAGGTAGCAATTACACGTACGCCTACAGGTCAAGCAATGGCAATGTTAGTCAATGCCAAAGGTCAGGTTGAAGCGCGTCCAGTTACAACAACTGGTGCACAAGGTCAAAATTGGATTGTGACACAAGGTCTACAAACAGGCGATAAAGTGATTGTTGATGGTATTGCGAAAGTAAAACCTGAACAGCCTGTTGTTGCTAAACCTTACCAAGCTAAACCTGATGCAGCACAAGCGCCTGCAGCTGCTCAACCTGCGCAGCAGAACAAAACAACTGAACAAAAAGCTACTTCAAATACATAAGGGGTAGACTCAATGGCTCAATTTTTTATTCATCGCCCCATTTTTGCTTGGGTAATTGCATTGGTCATTATGTTGGCGGGTATACTCTCGTTAACAAAAATGCCAATTTCACAATACCCAACCATTGCGCCACCGACTGTCACCATTTCTGCGACTTATCCTGGTGCATCTGCCTCTACTGTTGAAAATACAGTGACACAGATCATTGAACAACAAATGAATGGTTTAGACGGTCTACGTTATATCTCGTCAAATAGTGCGGGTAACGGTCAGGCCTCTATTCAGTTGAACTTCAATCAAGGTATCGATCCTGATATTGCACAGGTTCAAGTACAGAATAAACTCCAATCTGCAACTGCACTTTTACCTGAAGACGTTCAACGTCAGGGTGTAAAAGTGACTAAATCGGGTGCAAGCTTCCTTCAGGTTGTGGCGTTCTATTCTCCAGATGAAAGTTTATCTGCAGCAGACATTAAAGACTATGTAAACTCAAATATTTCTGAGCCCCTCAGCCGTGTGGCTGGTGTTGGTGAAGTCCAAGTATTTGGTGGCTCTTATGCAATGCGTATTTGGCTAGATCCTGCCAAAATGACAAGCCTCAATATCACACCAAGTGATGTTGCAGCAGCAATTCGTGCGCAAAACTCACAAGTTGCAGTAGGTCAATTGGGTGGTGCTCCTGCGATTGAAGGTCAAATGCTCAATGCGACCGTCAATGCACAAAGTATGCTGACAACGCCTGAACAATTTAAAAATATCTTCCTTAAAAACACCACATCAGGTGCTCAGGTTCGTATTGGTGATGTTGCTCGTGTTGAATTAGGTTCTGAAAACTATCAGTTCGATTCAAAATTCAATGGTAAACCCGCAGGTGGCGTAGCAATTAAACTTGCAACGGGTGCAAATGCGCTTGATACAGCAAAAGCTGTTGAAACACGTTTAGTTGAATTACGTAAAAACTACCCAACAGGTATGTCAGATAAATTAGCATTTGACACTACACCATTTATTCAACTTTCTATTGAGTCTGTGGTACACACACTTGTAGAAGCCGTTATTCTTGTATTCCTCGTCATGTTCTTGTTCCTACAGAACTGGCGTGCAACCATTATTCCAACTATGGCTGTTCCAGTGGTTGTACTTGGTACATTTGCAGTCATTAATGTTTTCGGTTTCTCAATCAATACATTGACGATGTTTGCCATGGTTCTTGCGATTGGTCTACTGGTCGATGATGCGATTGTTGTTGTTGAGAACGTTGAACGTGTTATGCAAGAAGATCATCTCGATCCCATTGCAGCCACTGAACTTTCAATGCAGCAAATTTCGGGTGCATTGGTTGGTATTACCAGTGTATTGACTGCAGTATTCGTACCTATGGCGTTCTTTAGTGGAACAACAGGCGTTATTTACCGTCAGTTTTCCATTACGCTTGTCACCGCAATGATTTTGTCATTGATTATTGCACTGACCTTTACCCCAGCACTTTGTGCAACCATTCTTAAAGCACATGATCCAGAAGCAAAACCAAGTAACAATATTGTTGCTCGTTTCTTCCGTGGCTTTAATAACCTCTTCGAACGTACTGCTGAAAAATATAAAGGCGGTGTGGACTTCATGGTACATAACAAAATCCTTTCGGGTATTGTCTATGCAGCTGTGATTGGCGGTTTGGTTGTTTTATTCAAAATGTTGCCTTCTTCGTTCTTACCAGAAGAAGATCAAGGCGTGGTCATGACACTTGTTCAATTACCACCGAATGCAACATTGGATCGTACAGGTAAAACGATTGATACCATGACAGATTTCTTCTTGAATAAAGAAAGTAAAACTGTTGAGTCGGTATTTAGTGTTTCAGGCTTTTCATTTACAGGTGTCGGTCAAAATGCCGGACTTGCCTTCATTCAATTGAAAGACTGGGAAGAGCGTACTGCGCCTGAACAGCAAATTGGTGCGCTAATCCAACGTGGTATGGCGCTCAATATGATGGTTAAAGATGCATCATACATCATGCCATTACAACTTCCTGCAATGCCTGAACTCGGTGTAACTGCTGGTTTCAACTTACAGTTGAAAGATCCAGGCGGTCAGGGTCATGACAAACTAGTTGCTGCACGTAATGCAATTTTAGGTATGGCAGCACAAGACAAACGTCTTACTGGTGTACGTCCAAATGGTCAAGAAGATACACCTCAATACCAAATTTACATTGATCAAGCGCAAGCGGGTGCAATGGGTGTGAGTATTGCGGAAATCAACTCGACAATGAGTATGGCTTGGGGTGGTTCGTACATTAATGACTTCGTTGACCGTGGCCGTGTAAAACGTGTTTATGTTCAAGGTGAAGCAAATGCACGTATGATGCCTGAAGATCTAAACAAGTGGTACGTTCGTAATAACAAAGGTGAAATGGTGCCATTCTCTTCGTTTGCTACTGGCAAATGGACTTATGGTTCGCCTCGTTTAGAGCGTTATAACGGTGTTGCTTCTGTCAACCTTCAAGGTACACCTGCACCAGGTACAAGCTCAGGTGATGCAATGGTGGCAATGGAAGAAATTATTGCCAAACTACCATCAATGGGCTTAATAGGTTTTGACTATGAATGGACAGGTTTATCTTTAGAGGAACGTGATTCTGGTAACCAAACACTACCGTTATTGATTCTTTCATTGCTCATCGTATTCTTATGTCTTGCAGCACTTTATGAAAGTTGGTCTATTCCAGTCTCTGTTCTTTTAGTTGTACCTTTAGGTATTGTAGGTGCATTTGCATTGACATGGCTTGGTATGGTCATCAAGGGTGATCCAAACTTATCCTTTAACATCTACTTCCAAGTCGCAATCGTAGCAGTCATCGGTTTATCTGCGAAAAATGCGATTTTGATTGTAGAGTTTGCCAAGGAACTGCAAGAAAAAGGCGAAGATTTGTTTGAAGCGACTTTACACGCAGCGAAAATGCGTTTACGTCCAATCATCATGACCACGCTGGCATTTGGTTTCGGTGTACTTCCACTCGCGCTTGCGACGGGTGCAGGTGCAGGAAGTCAGCACTCTGTTGGTTTCGGTGTATTGGGTGGTGTAATTAGCTCAACATTCCTTGGGATCTTCTTTATTCCAGTCTTCTTCGTTTGGATTCGTAGTATTTTTAAATACAAACCTAAAAATCAAAATATTCAGGAGCATAAATCGTGATGCAACAAGTATGGTCTATTTCAGGTCGTAGCATTGCGGTATCTGCACTTGCGCTTGCTTTGACTGCATGTCAAAGCATGCGTGGTCCAGAACCCGTAGCTCAAGCCAGTATTCCAGAAGGTTTCTTAACCAATACCTCTTCTGGTCCATCTATTGCTGAACAAGGCTACAAAGATTTTTTCTCTGATCCTCGCCTGATTCAAACGCTTGATCTTGCACTTGCCAATAACCGTGATTTGCGTACTGCGACACTGAATATTCAACGTGCTCAGCAGCAATACCAAATTTCTGAAAATAACCAATTGCCAACCATTGGTGCAAGTGGTGGTGTGTTACGTCAAGATACGTTAAATAGTAAACCGATCACCACTTATAATGTTGGTTTAGGTGTAACTGCTTATGAGCTGGACTTTTGGGGTCGTGTTCGTAGCCTTAAAGACAACGCTTTAGATAACTATTTGGCAACATCGAGTGCCCGTGATGCAACGCAAATTGCTTTGGTTGGTCAAGTCGCTCAAGCATGGTTGAATTATTCGTTTGCCAATGCTCAGCTAAAATTGGCTGATCAAACCTTAAAAGCGCAGTTAGAGTCTTATAATCTCAACAAAAAGCGTTTTGATGTTGGTATTGACAGTGAAGTTCCTGTACGTCAGGCTCAGATCTCTGTTGAAACTGCACGTAATGATGTAGCGAACTACAAGACTCAAATTGCTCAGGCACAAAACCTGCTCAATTTATTGGTGGGTCAACAAGTTCCTGCCAATATGTTACCTGCGCAACGTGTGACTAAAATTGCAAATGCTTCGACATTTACATCAGGTCTACCAAGTGATTTGTTGAATAACCGTCCAGATGTTAAATCTGCGGAATATCAACTATCTGCTGCGGGTGCAAACATTGGTGCTGCTAAAGCACGTATGTTCCCAACCATTAGTCTGACAGGTTCAGCAGGTTATGCATCGACTGATTTAAGTGATTTGTTTAAATCTGGTGGTTTTATATGGTCGGTTGGTCCAAGTATTGATATTCCACTTTGGGATTGGGGCACACGTAAAGCAAATGTAAAAATTTCTGAAACTGATCAGCAAATTGCATTGTCTGATTATGAAAAATCTATTCAATCTGCGTTCCGTGAAGTCAATGATGCTTTAGCGACTCGTCAAAATATTGGTGATCGTTTATCTGCACAAAGACGTCTTGTTGATGCAACCAATACAACGTATAAACTCTCAAATGCCCGCTTCCGTGCAGGTATTGATAGCTTCTTAACGGTATTGGATGCACAGCGTTCTTCTTATGCGTCTGAACAAGGTTTATTGCTTTTAGAACAAGCCAATTTGAATAACCAAGTTGAATTGTATAAAACGCTGGGTGGCGGTGTAAAAGCCAATACTTCAGAGCAAATCAATCAGCCCCTTTCGAGTGGTGAATTGAAAACTCAAAGTAAAACTGAACAATAAGTTTTCAGTTTTAAAATGCTCACTTCGGTGAGCATTTTTATTGCCTTTCATTTTCCTAAGCCAAGAATGTCGATTAGAAATAAGCAGAGAATAATTAAAAAGATAAAGCTTATCTTTCAGACAGACCTAACATTGCAATTTAACCTTATTTTGATTATCTTCAAACTACGCCCATCATGTTAAAAATCGTATGCAACTGAGTAATTTAGAAAGTGTTCCTGGTCATGACATTATTCAACAAATTGATGTCGTTTATGGCAGTACCGTCCGAAGTAAACATGTCGGGCGAGATTTCATGGCAGGACTGAAAAACATTGTCGGTGGTGAACTCAAAGGCTATACCGAACTTTTAGAAGAATCACGCCAAGAAGCCATGGATCGTATGATTCAAAAAGCACAAAAAATGGGTGCAAATGCAATTGTTGGCATTCGCTTTTCAACGTCAAATATTGCTCAAGGTGCTTCTGAACTTTTTGTTTATGGCACTGCTGTTATTGTACAAGCCAACTCTCTTAGCACGGCTACCATTCCAGATCCATTTCCGACACAGGATTAAAATATGGATGGTCTTATTTTTAAAATCGCCCTCTTTGCTCTATTATTTGGTATTGGTTGGCTGTTTGGTCGACAAATAGAAAAGAAACATTTAAACGAACTTGATGAAAAAGAACGGGCTTTGGCTCATATCCGCATTGATACCAATAAATTTCAGACTTCTGATCGTTCAGGACAATTGGTTGAAAGTAATGTGGTAATTTCCCATGATTATTTTAAATATGTGATTGCCCAGATACAGAACTTTTTTGGCGGTCGCCTTACGACGTATGAAACTGTTGTCGATCGGGCACGGCGTGAAGCGATTGTCCGTTTAAAACAAAAAGCTGTTGATGCAGGTGCAAATCAAATCATGGGTTTACGTTTAAGTACAACAGAACTGGGAATGCAAGGTGGCATGATTGAAGTTTTTGCCTATGGTACGGCAATTAGCAGAAAATAATTAACGATCAACCCAAAATAGTGAAACATTCGTTATAAATCACCAGCACTTAATATAAATACTCATCTTTAAACTGTGCAGGAATTTGATACTGCTTTCCATCAAATTTAAGCATGAACTTTTGCTGAGATATTTTGTGTTTTGATTCTCTACAATTTTCGCTCGTCCCACTGAAATTATATTGATCAATATTACTGTGAACCTGAATATCATAATACTCCTTGGATTTATTTTTCTGCATCATCAAAATAGATTTCCGTTCTTCAATGTCTGCATTACAACGAGTATCTGTTTCAGCTCGATAGCGTGTGACAATAAAACTATCTAAAACAGTCTTTTTATTTTTAAGATCATATAAGTTCAGCACAGTCATTGAAAATGGATTTGGCTGTGAATGACCACTGTAATTTAATCTAAGCCCGACTAAACGTATGTCTGGTACTGCAATAAATGGAGCAGTATCTAGCTCAATTGAATTTAAAGAAATTGCATCAGAAAATAGCGGTTCTTTGATTCGATTTAACATAATCAATTTATGTGTTGTTGAATCTACCGTCAAAAATGATAAATTAAATTCTCCTATACCTTCATCACTTATATCCGCAACCCTGTCAGCATAAGCAATCAGCGTTTGTGCTGAATCATCAGGCATTGCCTTACAGGAAATATAATCCGAATTAAAATTTGCAGTAATTTTATACTGATTTAAAAGCCGTTCGAGTTGCTCATCATCCTTACACACATCATTTGCGAAAGCTGACGGTGCGATGAGTAGTAAACCCAAGGCACATGCATTCAATAATTTTTTTTGCTTTTTAAAATCCAATATATGCCCGCCCCTGAACTTAACCAATCAGAACCAATCAAATGATCGCTAAAAAAGTGTTTAAACTTTTATTCTACAAATTACTTCACTTTCATTTTACGAATCATTTTATATAAAGTTGGTGGTGACAAACGTGAAACGAATACGCCAAGTTTTTCTTTACGCCCACCAATGACAATATATTCCTCACCTTTTAATAGTGCTTTGACCGCTTGATCTGAAAATTCTTCTGCAGTTAAACCATTTGCAGTAGCTTCATTGTCATAGCCTTGTGCTTTACCTTCGCCATTTAAAGCATTAATCGACACATTGGTCTGCACAAAACCCGGAAATAATACTGAAACGCCAATTCCATCTTGTGCAACTTCAGCACGTAAACTATTTGCCCACATATGAATGGCGGCTTTGGCTGCCGAATATGATGCACGGTACTGTGTCCCTAATAGACCTGCAACACTCGACACATAAACAATACGACCTGATTTTTGTGCAATAAAAGTAGGTAAAACCAATTTGGTCAAAAATACTTGAGAAAAATAATCGACTTCCATAATTGCACGTTCAGTTTGCATACTGGTTTCAGCAATCAAGGCACGCTGACTTAAGCCAGCATTATTAATAAGCCAATCAATACGTCCTTTTTGTTTTAATACTTGCGCATATGCATCACGGACTTGCGCTTCGTCAGTAATATCCATGGCAACAGAAATATGCTGATCTGGGTTAGGCAGACTTGCACGCACATTTTCCAATTCTTCAAAGCGTCTTGCACTCAGTACAATCTGCGCACCTTGTGATGCAAGTGTAGTTGCCAATGCTTTACCTAAACCTGAAGATGCACCTGTAATCCACACCACTTTTTCTTGTACATTTTCCATAGCTTTTCCATAGTGAAAGTTTAAATTTATTTTCAATAAATATGACATGAAATATAGTACGTGCAAAGTCTATAGACCTCACATTAAAAGTCTAAAGCTCATAATGACTAAATAATGAACTTAAAATTCCACCACAAATTTTGTAAAATGATCACCATAACGCTTTAATTTTTCATCATTTGAAGGTGATTTTTCATAATCATCTGCGACTTTTTCAAGACGTTTATAGCCTGTACTGGTGACCATATTAATCACGCCATTCAACGTTTTATCGACCACAAAATTAAATTTTAACAATGTTTTAGGATCACGAATAAATTCTGAAACACCCAGATCAATCACCTGAATCAAATTTTTCAGCGTTCCTCGCAAATTTTGTACATCACCCTGCTGTAAATTTTTCAGATCGTTCAATGAGTTTTCACCCAAACGTGAATCTAACTGATAATGCATCACCACTTCAGCATTTTCAGAAGCATCAAACTTTTTCAAAATATGATTGGCAACAGGTTTTAGACGTTCATTGCTAAATAAAGAAATTGACCAAGGCATATATTTTGTCATTGCGCCTTCAATCTGATTAAAAATTTGCTCTGCCTCTTTTAAGCTCTTTTTACCTTCAGCACTCAGTTGTGGATTTGCGCGTTGTTCTTCAATGAGTGTGCCAAAAAGCTGATCTAACACCTGTATAGACATATCGGTAAACGCTTGCCCCAATTCTTTAGCTATATCTTTTTTTTCACCTTTGTTCAGGTGCTCACTAATATTGACCAATTGTTGATAGGTATTTTGCTTGATCAATAATTCAATTCTATAGCTCATTTTATACATCCATTATTTCGTTGTTTTGATTATCGATGAATCTATTCCGCATCTTAGCAAAGCTTAAGCATTGCTACATTGTCTTTATATACTGTCCTTGTTAAATATTAGTTTCAATGTTTCTATTTTTATATCAAATATTTATTCATATAAATTTGTATATCTGACCATTTTCTTCATACAAAATGACATTCACAAAACCTATTTATACGCTCTCTTTCAACAATCAACATGAACAATCATTCTTCACGCTTGTTTTATGCATTGCACTCAACGGAAGCGACTCAACAACACAGCATTTCAGCATGTACAGGAAGCAACAAAGATGGAATTTTTTTGCTACAATAAAGCTAATTTTTATAAACTTTTGATTCGTTCGCACTATGACTGATTCAGCGCAAAATATCTCTACGACTTACGATCCGACTGAGATCGAAAAAAAATGGTACAAGACTTGGGAAGAGCGTGGCTACTTCAAGCCCTCTGAAAAAGGTGAATCATTTTGTATCATGATCCCACCACCAAACGTCACAGGTAACTTGCACATGGGTCATGGCTTTAACAATGCCATTATGGATGCCCTTACGCGTTACAACCGTATGTCAGGTAAAAATACCTTATGGCAACCGGGGACGGATCACGCAGGTATTGCAACGCAAATGGTTGTAGAGCGTCAATTGGGTGCGCAAGGTGTCAGCCGTCATGACTTAGGTCGTGAAAAATTCATCGAAAAAGTATGGGAATGGAAAGAACAATCAGGCGGAAATATTACCAACCAAATCCGTCGTTTAGGTTCGTCTGTAGATTGGTCTCGTGAACGCTTCACCATGGATGAAGGTTTATCGAATGCTGTTAAAGAAGTTTTCGTTAAATTGCACGAAGATGGCTTAATCTACCGTGGTAAACGCCTTGTCAACTGGGATCCAAAATTACAAACTGCCCTGTCTGATTTAGAAGTTGAGTCAGATAAAGAAGAAGCGGGTTCACTTTGGCACTTCAAATATTTCTTTGAAGATAAAACTGTTCGTACGCACGATGGGAAAGATTACATCGTAGTGGCAACGACTCGTCCTGAAACATTACTCGGTGATACCGCTGTTGCTGTTGCACTTGATGATGAGCGTTATGCTGATCTTGTTGGTAAAAATATTATTTTGCCGATTACAGGTCGTGCTGTTGCAATCATTAAAGATGAATATGTTGATAAAGAATTTGGTACAGGCTGTGTAAAAATTACCCCTGCACATGATTTCAATGACTATGAAGTGGGTAAACGTAACGAACTTCCAATCATCAACATTTTCAATAAAAATGCTGAAATTTTGGCTGAGTTTGAATTCATTGCCAAAGCAGGCGAGCAAATTTCTAAAACCATCACAGCGCCTGCTGAATATGTGGGTCTAGAGCGTTTTGCTGCACGTAAAAAATTGGTTGAACAAGCTGAAGCTGAAGGTTGGTTAGACCAAATTCAACCGTATACGCTTAAACCACCTCGTGGTGACCGTTCAGGCGTAATTGTTGAGCCACTTTTAACAGACCAATGGTATGTGAAAATTGCGCCTCTTGCTGAGCCTGCAATTAAAGCTGTAAAAGATGGCGACATCAAATTTGTCCCTGAGCAATACAGCAATATGTACATGGCGTGGATGAACAACATTCAAGACTGGTGTATTTCTCGTCAATTGTGGTGGGGTCACCGTATCCCTGCATGGTATGACGTAGATGGCAACATTTATGTAGGTCGTTCTGAAGAAGAAGTCCGTGAAAAGAATGGCATCCCTGCTGATGTTCAATTGGATCAAGATGAAGATGTACTCGATACATGGTTCTCGTCAGGTCTTTGGACATTCTCAACTTTAGGTTGGACTGGCGATGCGAAGAAAGATGCGGAAAACTATTTCTTAAATACTTTCCACCCAACTGACGTTCTAGTCACTGGTTTTGACATCATTTTCTTCTGGGTTGCCCGAATGATTATGATGACCATGCATTTCATGAAAAATGAAGATGGTACGCCTCAAGTTCCGTTCAAAACTGTGTATGTACATGGTTTAGTCCGTGATGGCGAAGGTCAGAAAATGTCTAAATCTAAGGGCAACGTGCTTGACCCATTAGATTTGATTGACGGTGTTGACCTTGAAACTTTGGTACAAAAACGTACCACAGGTTTGATGAACCCAAAACAAGCATCGAAGATTGAAAAATCAACACGTAAAGAATTCCCTGAGGGCATTCAGGCTTATGGTACAGATGCAGTTCGTTTTACATTCTGTGCGCTTGCCAACACAGGTCGTGACATCAAATTCGACATGAAACGTGTTGAAGGTTACCGTAACTTTGCCAACAAAATCTGGAATGCGACGCGTTTCGTGATGATGAACTGTGAAGAGCAAGTGATTGGTCAAACAGAACGTCAAGACCTTTGGGAATTGCCTGAACAATGGATTGTGAGCCGTTTACAAAAAGCGGAAGCTGCGGTGCAACAAGCATTTGCAACGTATCGTTTAGACTTGGCTGCACAAGCAATTTATGAGTTCATTTGGAATGAATACTGTGACTGGTATGTTGAGCTAACTAAGCCTGTTCTAAATGATGAAAATGTTTCAACTGAACGTAAAGCAGAAGTTCGTCGTGTTCTTCTTGCGGTGATGGAAGCATCTTTACGTCTTGCACATCCAATCATGCCGTATTTGACTGAAGAAATTTGGCAAACGCTTGCACCTAAACTTGGCATTACTGCTGAAACGATCATGCTTGCGCAGTATCCTGTTGCAAACCCTGAGCGTGTAAACGAACAAGCTGAAGCTGATATGCAATGGCTTCAAGGTTTGATTGGTGCTGTTCGTAATATTCGTGGTGAGATGGGCTTAGGTAATGCACGTTTGTTGCCTGTTCTTTTGCAGAATACCACTGAAGCTGAAAAAGCGCAGATCACACGTATTGAAGCGTTGTTTAAGGCTTTGGCTAAAGTTGAAAGCATTACGTTCTTGGCTGATGCTGAGCAACCGCCATTGTCTTCGTCTAGCGTAGTCGGTCATGTATCTGTATTTGTTCCTATGAAGGGCTTAATTGACCCGAAAGCTGAACTTGGTCGTCTACAAAAAGACTTCGACAAAGTGCAAAAGCAGCATGACCTGATTGCGGGTAAACTTTCCAATGAAGGTTTTGTAGCGAAAGCACCTGCTGCTGTGGTTGAGGGCGAGAAAGTTAAACTTGCTGAATTTGCTGATCAATTAGCGAAGATTAAAGCGAATATGGAGCAGATTGCAGCGCTTTAATACTTGTTTTAATTAATTTTTAAGATAAAATCCCTTCGAATTTGAGGGGATTTTTTATTTAAGGAAATTAATTGAATACACATGTAAATTTGAACGAAGATATTCCATCACCTATTGATGAGAAAGAAGCATATACAAAGAAACAGCAAGAGACTCTAGAGGCAATGAAAATTGGCTCACCTGATGTAAATGGTTATCTAATCAAAAATATATATGCACGTGGTGATGAATATCTAATATATGACTCTACCGATGTTTCAATACATCAGACTATTAGAGTTATGATCTATACAAAAGTAGATGAAGATAATTCAACAATTAATGCTTTTAATAATGTGAAAATTAAATTTGATAAATTAAAATCTGTTTTATATAAGTCTGGTGATAATTCACTACATAAACAAAGAGCAGCTTCAGCTATCGTCCATTGCATTACAAGAACATAACCGAGTAGATGAAGTAAATACAGTATTAGATACTTTAAGTGATGAGATCACCAAAGAATATACTGATAAATTATGGGGCCGTTTAGCATATTTAGCAGGAACCCTTAGTATTACACTTCTAGCTATCATAGCGGCATTCTTAGCTTATACTTTTCGTGATATTACTTTTTTTAAAAGTAATAATTTAATATCTAATTTTTTATACTGTTCTATGTTTGCAAGTATTGGGGGCTTTTTTTCTGTTTCTCTCAAATCACAATCAATTTTTATCATGCAGGCTACATCTAAATGGATGTATTTCTTTTATGGACTAGAACGTAATTTCATTGCTGTAATAGCTGGATTAGCCTGCTTTGTCCTGTTGTCCTCTGAGATTATTTTTGCAAATATTAAAGATGGAAATACTGGAATTTTTTTCACTATGAGTATTTGTTTTTTCTCAGGTTTTAGTGAAAAATTTATACCTAATGCGTTAAATACTTTAGGAAATGAATAATCTTTTATTTCTCTTTTAAGAAGAGTTTTAATTCGAGCAAGCGTTCGGTATATAATAAAGAATTGCTCTCGTTTTAGGCATAGATATCTAAAAATTTTATTGTAGATACCTACATTATGCTTTTTAGGTTAGGGATATTTGATTTTAAATGAATTTTTACATGAACCTTCTCCCAAAGGGAGAAGGGGCTTCCATTACTTATCATCTTCTTCTTTTAATGCTAAACAAATAATTCCATAAATCCTCCAAAACCACATCAGTATTGTTCAAAATTTCATGATTCCAATACCGTACCACTTTTAAATCTAAAGCCTCTAAAAACTGAGTTCGTTCAGCATCATATTCTTTTCCATCATCCGTATTGTGTTGACTACCATCCAACTCAACCACCAAACCAATTTCATGACAGTAAAAATCTACAATATAGGGTTTAATCACATGCTGTCTGCGAAACTTCAAATTCATAAAACATTTATTACGTAAAAGTTGCCACATTAAATTTTCTGCATCGGTGGCGTTCTGACGCATAGTTTTGGCAAATTCGAGTAGTTGTGGGTCTATCATTTTTCTTATTACCTCTCCCTAGCCCTCTCCTAAAATGAGAGGGAACTTCACCTAAATTTATGTCGGGATTAAATTAATTACAACTCCCTCTCCCTCAGGGATGAGAAGTACTACGTCACAACAGAGTGAGGGTATCTTTTGACTATAAAACATCATTCTCCAACAAAACTTCCAACCCACTCAACTTCCCCATATATTTTAAGCGTTCCTTTTCCCACTTCACTTGTTCTTTTAAAACTACCACATCGGCATCAATCACTTTATACACATCTTTGACCTGCATCTTTTTCGGCTTCGGCTTTTCACTCCAATGAAAAGCATCGGTAATATCATCAATCTGACTCGCTAAACGCTGACTTTGCGCTTCCAACGCCATTTTATAAAACTTCAAATGCTCATCACTTAACGCCTTAGGGTTTAAACCCTTATTGGTTTCAAGCTGTAATTGCAGTTTCAGCAAATAAAATAAATCCTGTTGCGTATAAGCCTCATTCACCACTTGCAACAACTCAGTTTTTTCAACTTTTTTACTTTCATCAGGTTCACGGTCAGGGTGAATCATTGCCGTAATTTTTAAATATACGGTTTTTAAAGACTGCTCTGCCAACTTTTCAGCTTGCTCATGTTTTTGCGCTAAACGTTTCCGTTGATGCTCTTCTCTTTGTTGCTCATATTTTTCAGTATTCCAATCTTCAAACTCAGTATATTCAATCTCTAAATCTACACTTTCACATTCATCTTGTTCAAAATGATTGATGTTTTGAGAACTTGGTTTTGATTGTTTTTTCTGCTGTTTACTGTGCTTTTTACTTTGGCTATATGTACGATCTTGCTGATAAAAATTGTAAATTTCATCAACTAAATTGATTTTTTCAGTATTTATACTCTGTGATTTTTTTAGCGTTTTAGCGAGTGACTGTAATTTAACATCGAGCTGTTCTAAATCAGCTTTAGAAAAATTTTGCTGTTGTAAATGCATCCACAACTGTTCAAGTTGCGAAAATAATGTGCCATGTAATTCAGCATAAATTGGCAATAGTTTTTGATGCATATAACTTTGAATGTCATGTTGCCTATTCTGCCACATGGCTAAATCCAACTTTTGCTGTTCAATTTGCTCAATTAAACGCTGCAACTTTTTATGCTGTGGTGATGCCAATACAACATCAGGTAAAAGACTAATTTTTAGATCGAAAGACATAACAAAAATGAAAAATAAAACGTTCTAAAGTGTAGCAATTTTTACCCAACAAAAGCATATAGAAGCTTTCCATTTTAAAATCAGGCTTTGCACGAAAAGACATAACGATATTTTATGTCCTATCTAAAAGGCTAAATTCATCCTAGACTATTCTAAACCGATAAAAAAATAGAGTAAAAATATGCCTTTAACGGAAGCTAATTTAATTTTCAATCAAGAACTCGCAGCATGGGTGCAAGCGATTGGCTCAGTCATCGCTATTTTTGTTGCTGTAGCCATTCCACTTTACTTTGACCGAAAACAACATAGAGATGAACAACACATTGAGGAAAATCAGAAGCAAAAGTTTTTAATTACCTTACTTCCAACACTGTACCGACTGCGTAATAGTACTCAATTATTTTTAGAAAAGTTTCAAAATCAACATGAAGTAAATGCAATCCACAGTCTAGAATCTGAATATTTAAAATTAATTCCTGTTTTTGCTAAAGAATTACATATTTTTGTACATAGTAATATTTATGATGAGCAAGTGAATCAATTGGCTTTTGAATTGTTTCATTCTGAAGAAATTTTATCTCAGTATTTAAAGCACGTTATCAAAGATCAATGGCACGCTTCACAAGAAAAACTCATTCAGCATGCCACTTATATCCTTCAATTTACGTCAATGATTATTGAAAAAACAGAACATCATTATGCAGACAAAATTACTGCGAACCTTTAAATCTATATAATTTTCAATTCATATTATTTAATAAAATTATTGACAATCAAATCTTTCACATCATCCACACGCCCTGCCAAAAGTGCTCGCATCGCATACATAGAGGTCGACTTTACTTGTTCAAAACTTGGCTCAGGTGGCATGACCAATTCTACAGGGTTGGTATAGACATCCAACAAAGCTGGACCTTCATGCGCTAAAAACTTCTGGATCGCAGCTTGGCAAGCTAAAGTCATGACATGGCGCGCCTGACTCCCTGACTTAATTTCCTCACAAAATACTGAACAGCTTTTATAGACTTCTTTAAAATCGACATTAGCAATGATCTCTTTCATTAACTGAGAATAACATTTAAAATTAATCTGAAATAAAAATTTAGTTTTAATTAACTATATGTCGGATTTTGAAACAATTATTAATATTTCATCACTTTATAATATTCAAATTTGGCAGTAAACTGAGAACCAAATCAACATATTAGAAAATAAAATGGAAAAACCCACAAATAAAAGAATAGATCTGACTACGATCCAACATTGGTTGCTGATTCCATTATTTTGCGCTATCAATCATTCAGCACTTGCCACCACAGTGCCTCAACAAGAACAAAATGCTATTTTCCAAGCTGCAAAATTTAAACGCTTAAGTGGAAGCTGGGTCAGCCCATGCAGTATGGGATATATTTCTGACTATCAAGATTTCAACAAAGATGGACGTATGGATGCTATTTTAATTGATGGTGGTACACGTTGTTACGGTACTATTGGCACGGGTTTTCACATTATGACGATGCAAGCCAACAAACAATGGACACCAATCTTTCGCAGTCCAGGCAGTGCCGTAATGTTAACAACGACAGGTCGTCATGGTTGGCCCGATATCCGTGTAGAAAATGATAGTGCCTGTTATGCCGTATATCGTTGGGATGGTCGTCAATATGCAATCAATCGTTATGAAAAAAATGGTAAAACCTGCAATATATCTAAAACGAATACTACGAAAAATATGATTCAGGTCGAGTCCTAAACCTTGGCTGATATTGGCATAAAACTGAACCATAAATGTAAAATTTTAAATCACATTAAATATCAATAAATTAAAAATACTGCTAAAATCAATACTGCACCAAATAAATTCAAAAACACCAAAACAGTGCATGACTCGCTTTATATCGAGTCTTCATAACATTTTAAATCATTTAATCAATTTTTCCCTACAGCAAAAGTATTCCTGTTCTGTTTTAGATCGTTATACTTGTACCAAATTGTGATATATAGCACTAAAAAGAATCATCTATGCAAAATACAGACTTACTCTTTCTCCTTCTCGGTGCAATTCTCGTCCTTGCAATGCATGCGGGCTTTGCTTTCCTTGAACTTGGGACTGTACGCCACAAAAATCAAGTCAATGCGCTCAGTAAAATTTTGACTGATTTTTCTATTTCAGCGATTGCATACTTTTTTGTCGGTTATTACATTGCTTACGGTCAGCATTTTTTCCATACAGGAACGCAACTTGCTGCCGAGCACGGCTATAACCTGATGCGATGTTTCTTCTTGCTGACTTTTGCAGCAGCAATTCCTGCGATTATTTCAGGTGGAATTGCTGAACGTGCCAAAATGAAAACGCAGGCGATTGCAACCCTCTTTTTAGTTGCACTTATTTACCCATTTTTTGAAGGCATTGCATGGAATGGCAATTTTGGCATACAAAAATGGTTAGAGGCGACTTTCGGTGCAGGGTTTCATGATTTTGCTGGCTCAGTTGTAGTACATGCAATGGGTGGATGGATTGCCCTTGCAGCAGTGCTTTTACTTGGTGCACGTCATGGACGCTATAAAAAAGATGGTCGTGTCAGCGCACATCCGCCCTCATCCATTCCCTTTCTAGCACTTGGCTCTTGGATTTTAATTGTGGGTTGGTTTGGCTTTAACGTCATGAGCGCACAACGCTTAGATGCCATTTCAGGGCTTGTAGCGATCAACTCACTCATGGCAATGGTCGGTGGTACAATTTCAGCCAACTTTTTTGGCAAAGAAGACCCCGGTTTCTTACACAATGGTCCACTTGCAGGCTTAGTTGCGATCTGTGCAGGTTCTGACATTGTGCATCCTATTTCGGCATTATTGATTGGTATTACAGCAGGATTTATATTTGTTAAATTCTTTACCTATACACAAAACAAATTGAAAATTGATGATGTTCTTGGGGTATGGCCAATGCATGGTGTTTGCGGGGCTTTTGGGGGTATAGCCGTTGGAATCTTCGGTCAACAATGGCTCGGTGGTTTAGGTGGCGTTTCACTGTGGTCACAACTGTTGGGTACCGTTTTTGCCATTGTGATTGCGCTTGCAGGTGGCTTTGCCGTATATGGTATTTTGAAAGTGACTTTGGGTATTCGGTTAACACAAGAAGAAGAATTCCGTGGTGCAGACCTATCCATTCATAAAATTTCTGCCAACTCTGAAGATGCCATGCTCTGAGTGTAACTATTTAAAAACCCAGTAAATAGGGTCTGTTGACAATTGTTGCCTAAAAAAATAGCGAGATAGTAAAATCAAA
>CAXYZD010000015.1:0-31350 GCA_964293455.1 uncultured Acinetobacter sp.
CCATACCCAACGAGTCACCAATTAAAATACTGTCAATTTCAGCAAGTTCCATTGCCTTTGCCATACTTGCATCGTAACAAGTTAAGCATGAAAATTTACGTCCTTGCTGTTTAAATTGTCTTAAATCACTGAGACTAATCATGACAATAATCCTCTATCTATGAGCGCTCTAGGGTTTCACAACATTGATTTAATTGAGTTGTGCCCAAGATGAATCTGCAAGTACAGTCAGTGTAGACTGCTGTACAAGTTCCAGACTGTGTAATGCAATACCATTTATATTTAAACTGGCATCTAAATCCAACAAGGGAATCACCACAAAATCACGTTCAAGAATACCAACATGTGGCACCTTGAGCCGATCATTTATAATATTTTTTTCACCATAAAGCAAAAGATCTAAATCGAGTGTACGCTCGCCCCAATGACGTAACCGTACACGCCCCGATTCAAGCTCAAAGTGCTGTAATTCATCAAGTAATGCCAAAGGCTCAAGATCAGTCACCAAACGAGCAACCGCATTGTGATAATTCGGCTGATCTTGTGGTCCCATTGGGGGACTTTGATATAAAGAAGAGACTTTAACCGTACCCAGTGTCGCCAACTGAGCAACAGCTTCTTTGAGAATTTGAGCAGAATCACCCAGATTACTGCCCATCCCAATATAAGTGACTGTACTCATTTCGTTGGTCCAAAGACCACCTGTGTCAAATCACGTTGTACTCGTCTACGTTTCATAATCGGATGATCTGCATTGATTTCATTCGGATTACTTTGTACACGTGCATTGCTCACACCGCGCGTATCATTACGGCTACGGGAATCATTGCGACCTCGTGGATCATTGCGCTCACGACCATCACGTTCTGACGAAGTTTTACGTGGACGACGAGTACGAGTTTCGCTTTCTTTCACTAATGGTTCAATTTCAGCAGATACTTGCTTTGGTTCTTCAACCACAGTTTCAGTTGTTGCTTTACGACGACTTTTTGCACGTTGACGATTGTATTGACTAATCGCACGTTCTTTTTCATCGGCAGACATCGTCTGATAAGCATCCCACCAACTGCCCATACCTTGAGCCGTTTCATCGCCTGATTTTTCACGCAATAACAGGAAGTCAAAACCTGCACGGAAACGTGCATGATTGGACAAAGCAGCAATTTGCTGTGGCTTAGGATTAAGCAAACGTGTTTGCATTTCCCAAACTTCACGAATAAATGTTTCAGCAAAACGTGGAATAATCGTACGTGTCGCTTGACGCTTCAGTACATCCAATCCTGCTTGCGCACGTGCTTCGGCAGGAACCATCCCTCTTGCAAGATGTTCTTCACAACGTTCTAAAAATGGCTTCCACAACAATACCGCATAGAAAAATGCAGGATTAATGGTTTTACCTATCTGAATACGCTGATCGGTATTTTTAGCCGCACGTTCCATAAATGTCGTAATGACAGGTGGAATTTCAGCAAACAATTGTTGCCAAATACCAAACTCAATCAACATCGGCATCACACGATGTAAATGTCCCATGGTGAATAGCTTTTGAGACTCATCATATAAACGGTGCGGAGATACATCACGCAACAGTTCTGTCATTTCAGGTGTAAATACTTTGAGAATGGTTGGATCAATACGGAAGTTCAGCTTGGCTGAAAAACGTAAAGTTCGTAGCATACGAACTGGATCTTCTTCAAAACGCAGTGCAGGATCACCAAGCAGACGCAAAGTTTTTTCTTTAATATCTGTAATCGCATCACAGAAATCAAGCACTTCGCCTTTGCGTGGTTGGTAGTACATGGCATTGATAGAAAAATCTCGGCGCACGAAATCTTCTTCGATAGTGCCCCAATTATTATCACGTAAAATCATGCCCGCTGCAGATGTCACCGCTTTTTTCGGTGGCGCTCTAAATGTTGCGACTTCAATCAACTCTCGACCCGAATACACATGAGCCAATTCAAAACGGCGACCAATAATTCGACAACGGCGACCAAATACTTCTTTGACCTGATTCGGCGTTGCATTGGTGACGGCATCGAAATCCTTAGGATTTAAACCGAGCATTAAGTCACGCACACCACCACCGACAATATATGCTTCGTAGCCGGCTTTGGTTAAGGAATCAATAACATCTAAAATTGAAGAAGGTAATTGAGCGGTGGATAACCCACACTTTGACGCATGCAAAGTTTGCAAAAGACGCTGTCTCCCAGGTCAGGATGTAAATATAATCATTGTGCTAATCATATCGCTTACACAACCAAAGGGCAATTTGATTCTCCCAATTTGATGAGGAATATTAACGAATACTTCATATCAAAATGATGTTAAAACACCCTATTGTGATCGTTAAATTCGAATTAAATTTTTATTTTTCTCAAATATTTTAGGACCAATGCCTTTCACATTATTCAAATCTTCAATATTTTTAAACTTTCCTTGCTGTTGTCGATAATCAATAATCGCTTGTGCCTTCTTCAAACCAACACCATTTAACTGCTGTAATTGATCTATGCTTGCGGTATTTAAATTAATTTTTTCCTGACTAATGACTGCACCCTGCTTTGCCACCGCTACAGGCTGAACCACAGGACGTGATAAGTAATGATTCGGTGACGTTGGAACCTTACCTTGTATTTTCAATTTTTCATCTTGTGCTTGCTGAGCTTCTTTCCATTTCAAATAGTTAGAGTCATATTGCTGTGCATGAGTGACACTCACCATACACAACATAAGCCACCCCAAAAAGTGAATTAAAACACCTGATTTCATACTAATCTTCCTACAAAATTGCAGGTTTCACACCTGCTTAAATGTTATTTTGATTGTTTTTAAAGTGTTGTTTGGCTTCATCCCACAATTCATCCATCTGCTGAAGATTCAGGTCAGCCAATGTTTTCTGTTGTGTTTCTACCTGTTGTTCAATATAAGCAAAACGACGTTTAAATTTATAATTGGTGCTTAATAATGCTATTTCACTCGATAGCCCAAGTTTACGACCAACATTAATAAATGAAAATAAACAATCACCAAATTCTGCCATCATTTCATCGGAATTTTGTTCGCTCATAGCTTCCTTAAACTCAGCAATTTCTTCTTCAACCTTTTCAAAAGCATCTTGTGCTGTGGCAAAGTCAAATCCAATTTCAGCCACATTTTCCTGAATACTTTCCGCCTGCATGATGGCAGAACCATGTTTAATCTGATCTAAACGACTTTTCACTTTGCCTTGTTTTTCTTGTTGTTTGATTTTTTTCCACAACACAGACACTTGATCTGCATCTAAATTTTCAAATTTTTCTTTTTCAAATACATGCGGATGTCTACGAATCATTTTTTGACAAATGGCATTGACCACATCATTAAAATCAAAAGCGCCTTGCTCACTGTACATTTGAGACTGAAAAACCACTTGTAAAAGCAAGTCACCAAGCTCATCACGCACATCATCGGTAGAGCCTGAACGTACTGCCTCCTCAACTTCATAAGCTTCTTCAATGGCATATTGCGTCAAAGACTCAGGGGTCTGCGCTTGATCCCAAGGACATTCCTTACGTAATTTTTCCATGATCGCCAATAACTGTTCCAAACCACTCTCCACAACCCGACAAAATTGATCATCAGCATAGCAGATCATCTTTAAGACTGAAGATTCTTGTCATCAACAGACATTTTATGTACAACTAAAGAAAACAAAATCATTTCATTTCAAAAACGATAAGGAATTTCAATGCATCAAAGTATTTTTATTAGTGGGGCGGCACAAGGCATTGGTGCAGCGATTGCACGTTTATTTTATCAACAAGGCTACAAAGTCGGTATTTATGATCTCAATGATGCTTTAGCACAAGAACTTGCAACGCAGTTAGGCGCAAATGCAAAAGCAGGAAAACTCGATGTCAGCCAATATGATCAATGGCAAACTGCGCTACAAGAATTTAGTCAATGGGCAGGTGAACTGAATGTTTTGGTCAATAATGCAGGAATTTTATATTCAGGTGATTTCGTAAAAACCGATATTTCAGCACACCATCGCACTATTGATATCAATGTGAAAGGTGTTCTGAATGGCTGTCATGCTGCCTTACCCTTGCTTCGCAAAGCACGTTTTGCACGTGTGATTAACTTATCATCTGCCTCTGCAATTTATGGGCAAGCTGACTTAGTGTCTTATTCTGCGAGCAAATTTGCTGTACGAGGCATTACCGAAGGCTTGGATGTGGAATGGGAACAATACGGTATTCGTGTACTTGATGTCATGCCATTGTTTGTCCAAACTGCGATGGTCAAAGACATGGATACTGGCACTATTCAAAATATAGGCGTTAGTCTCACACCTCAAAATGTTGCCGATGAAATTCTCAACTTGGTCAAAGCCAAAGATTCCATTTTCACTCCAACACACACCCCAATTGGTTTAAAAACCAAAATCATGTATCAACTTTCCAATAAAAGCCCGCAATTTATCAATCGTTTAAGTAATTTATTTTTGAGTCGTAAATCATAAATATTTGAAGAGAATATCCATTGGCGTAATTTTTAATCTATTTTTATTTAAAAATATGACTGTATTACGCCAACATCAGACATCAAAAAACCTGCATAAAGCAGGTTTTTTGATGATCATTAAATGAAAATGCTTTAGTTCCCTTGTACCAAACGTCTTGCACTAATAATTCCCGGTTGTTGCTCAAGTCGAGCAAGTAAACGAGAAAGTTGCGACAAACCTTTGACTTCAATCAAAAGTTTCATATTGGCAATACCATCCGATTCAGAAATAGTATTGACCTGACGAATATTGATTTGGTCAGAGAAAATCACCTGCGTCAAATCTTTGAGCAAACCACGGCGATCATACGCATCCACCACAATTTGTACACTTTGACCACGTGTCGGCTGCATCTCCCAATCTGCTTCTACAGCACGATCAGGCTCATTTTTAATCATCCGTAAATAATCAAAACATTCGACTTTATGAATACTCACACCCCGATTCAGCGTGATATATCCTGCAATAGATTCACCATGCACAGGCTGACAACATTGTGCAACGTGTAATTCCACATTATCAAGACCATCAATGAGAATGCCATGTGCAGACAAGGTATGACTGGCACGTGGATTCAGCGTTGGTTTTAACACCAACTCAGGTTCATCTTGATCAAGGTGCATATGGCGATTGACTTGATTGATCAAGGAATGAAGACCAATGTCTCCATTGACCAATGCAACTAAAATATCCTCGCCCGATTTTACATTGAAATAATTGGTATAGTCGCTTAAATCAATGCTTTTCGGGTGAATTGCCAAACGTGCTAATTCTTTATTGAGCAGCTCCCGCCCAACTTCAAGATTCTTACTACGATCTTGCTGTCTAAACCAATGGCGCAACTTGTCACGTGCACGTGCAGTTTTAATATAACCCAGTGAATTCACCAGCCAATCACGGTTTGGCTCACGATCTTTCTTGGTTAAAATCTCAACTTGCTCGCCTGTTTTTAAGGTATACGTTAAAGGTACGTAACGCTGATTAACCCGTGCGGCATAACATTTATTACCCACTTCAGTATGCACATGATAAGCAAAATCAAGTACTGTTGAACCACGTGGCAACTCTCGAATATCACCATCACGGCTAAACACATAGATTTTTTCAAATCCTTCAAAGTTTTGAATTTGCTCAAAATCTTCTGTGTCATCTTCATTCGGATGTGCACTGCTTTCGGTACGCTCTTGATAATGTTCAAGCACTGCACGTAAAGAATGTAAACGATGATTAAATGAATAATCTGTCGTTTTTGAACCTTCTTTATAATTAAAGTGAGAACAAACACCTAGCTCAGCTTCTTGATGCATCTCTACAGTACGAATCTGAATTTCGAGTGATTTATTTTCAGCAATCACAGCTGTATGCAGTGAACGATAACCGTTGGCTTTCGGATTGGTAATGTAATCATCAAACTGATGCGGAATATGTCGCCAAATTTGATGAACAAGCCCCAAAGCGTGATAACACTCAGATACATCATTGACCAACACACGTACCGCACGAATGTCATAGAGCTGATCAAAGCTGAGGTTCTTACTCTTCATCTTTCGATAAATCGAGTAAATATGCTTTACCCGTCCAGAAATTTCAGCATGAATATCATGTTCTGCAAGTTCATTTTTCAGCTTTTCGACCACAAACTGAATATATTGCTCACGCTCTAAACGCTTTTCATTCAGTAACGATGCAATTTCTTTATAACGTTCAGGCGCCAAATAACGGAACGCAAGATCTTCAAGCTCCCATTTCAGCTGTGCAATGCCTAATCGATGTGCCAAGGGCGAATAAATGGTTAAAATTTCACGCGCAACACGTTCTTGGCGCTCTTTGGTTGATGTCGTCAATTCACGCAGTGCAAATGTTCGCTCTGCCAATTTAATTAAAACAACGCGCACATCTTCCGTTACCGAAATCAGCATTTTATAAATGCCAGACAAATGCTCTCGTTGATTGTTATTAAAATGATCTTCGAGGCGCTTATTTTTCTCAATCAGCTCAGACAGTTTACCCATCGCCAAAGTACCTTTGACGAGACTATAAACGCTTTCACCAAATTTTTGACGAATCTCATCGAGTGTAATAATGTCTTCACGAACACTACGATAAAGTAGTGCCGCGGATAAAGTATCTTCATCAACATGCAAATGCGCGAGAATATCCGCCATTCCCAAACCTGTTGAAAATGAATTACTTTTATGTCCCGATGCAATATGAAGCTCGCGTTGTAGAACTAAGGTCGCAACTTCTGACAGTTGATTGAGCTTGGCACCATCAAGTGTATCGCTCACTCGTGCTAACCAAGCATTTAACCCTTGTTGCGCTTCCTCGGCATGCTCTACAGTCGTTTCCTCAGATAACTCGGTGAGTCTTCCAGGTAACTGTTCACGCACTGTGACCATACCACTCTCCTCTGACTGTACTACTCATTTTTAATCGTTTATCTCTTGTTTCTTTTCAAATAAAGCAATGGATTCGACATGCCCTGTGTGGGTAAACATATCCATCACACCTGCTTTTTTTAACTGATAACCGTATTGGGTTAAAATTCCCGCATCACGAGCCAAAGTGGCTGGATTACATGACACATAAACGATTCTTTTTGCACCAAATTTAGGAATATATTGCATAACTTCTTCAGCACCTGAACGAGGTGGATCAATCAATAATGCATCAAAATCCTGCTTTGCCCAAGAATGTTGTGAAAAATCCTGTGTTAAATCTTGTGAATAAAATTTAACATTTGCAATGCCATTTTTCAGTGCATTTTCTGTACCTCGCTTGACCATTTCAGCACTGCCTTCCACAGCAACTACTTTCCCTTGCATACCTATAATGCGTGCAAGTGGCAGTGAAAAATTCCCTAGTCCACAAAATAAATCAAGGACGCTTTCACCTTGTTTCAAATCAAGCAATTCACATGCCATTTTCATCATTTGCACATTTACCGTTGGATTAACTTGCGTAAAATCTGTCGGATGAAAGGCAAACTCAACATCAAACTCACTCAGTTTATAGTGCAACTGCATTGGAGCTTGTGCATTATCTACACGATGAACGCTGTCCACACCCGCAGGCTGCAAATATAATTGCCACTTCTTCTGTAACGCATATTCGCGTAATAGGTTGACATCATGCTCTTTTAATTTTTCAGTATGACGGATTAACAAAGCGGTTTCACTGTCCCCTTTTGCCAATTCTATATGACCAATTGCCATTTTGCCTGTTAGACTTTCGAGTAATGCCCTAATTTCGGGTAATGCCTCATCTAACTGCTGATCTAAAATTTTACAGGTGTGAATATCGATCAATTGATTACTATTGGCTGCACGAAATCCCATCAATAATTTTTTATTTTTCGGTAAATAACGCACGCCTATACGCGCTTTATGGCGGTAATCTGTACGTGTTGAGCGAATTGGTGCTAGCCATTCTTGCGGTTCTAAACCTGCAAAATGACTGAAATGTGATTTGAGTACATCTTGTTTTAAATGAATCTGTGTATCTTCATGAATATGTTGCATATTACAGCCACCACACTTGGTAAAGTGTGGACAAATCGGCTCAATACGATCTTGAGATGGCTCACTAATGAGCTTGATTTGATCGGCTTCTTCAAGCTTAGAGACTTGGCGTGTAATTTGCACTTTGACCGTTTCACCTGGTAAGGCATAACGAATAAAGACTTTTTTACCTTGCTTTTCTGATGGATGGTCTTGCTCTGCACAGTAATGCGCTATTCCTCGACCTTCATGTGAAAGTTTCTCAACTTTAAACGTATATTGTGGAAGTTGAGCAGGACGAGTTCGAGCGTTGTGTTTCAAAGAAATACCTAATCTAATGGAGGAATGACAGATGTAAAATCTTGTGCAGTAAACTCACTGTGTTGTGAAGTTTCACGCCATACCTGTAAAAATTCAGCCTGCTGAGGCAGACCCTGTAAATAATGAATCGTGGCTTGAATCCACAATTGATGATCATGTTGTGACAATTGACCTTTCAGCAATGCCCAACGTAAGAAAATCAACCATGTATTCAGTACATCACCTTCACAATAACTCGTTAAATCAAACCATTGCTTATTTTTAACATAAGTTGGAATGTGATAACCCGCGATGCCACGCTTGCCTGGATAACCCAATAAATGCGCAATATCATCGAGCTTTTGAAAGTTGCGACCATTGAACATTGCCATCACATCCATCAAATCTACATGACGATGATGGTAGCGATTCTGATAGTTATTATAGCGCTTTTGCGTATCAATCTCACCCTGATCAAACAAAGCTGCTGCTGATAACCCATGATACATCGCACGGAATAGAATCACAGGTAAATCAAATTGTGAACCATTCCAACTAACTAAAGTCGGATGACGTTTATCAAAAATCGATAAAAATTTTGTTAAAATTTCTGCTTCAGACCACTGTTCTCGACTAAACGAAAACAATTTCATTGTGCCTTTTTCATCAATCCACAAACCTGAAATACAGACAATTTCATGCAAAGGTAAACGCTGAAACTCACTGCCTGATTCTTGACGACGCAGTTTCGTCAATGCACTTTCTAAATCTTGCTCAGGCAAATCTAAGCCATACAAATGCGCCCCCGATTTCAAATCAGTTAGCGTTTCAATATCAAATACTAAAACAGGTAGGCGCATGATGATTGCTCAACTTTCAAAATTAAAATAAATCAGTCTTGAACTGAAAATAAACCTGTAGATAAATAGCGATCACCACGATCACAAACAATACAAACAATGACTGCATCAGGATTTTCTTCTGCTATTTTCACCGATGCCCAAACCGCACCACCCGATGAAACGCCCGCACTAATGCCTTCTTCTCGTGCCAAGCGACGTGCTGTTTTTTCCGCTTCAATTTGCGGAATATCCATAATCCGATCTACACGTTTTGGTTCAAAAATCGTCGGCAAATATTCTTGTGGCCAACGGCGAATACCCGCAATACTTGAGCCTTCAGAAGGCTGTAAACCGACAATTTGAATCTCAGGATTTTGCTCTTTTAAATATTTTGAAATTCCCATAATCGTCCCTGTTGTTCCCATAGAACTGACGAAATGAGTAATTTTACCACCTGTTTGTTGCCAAATTTCAGGACCAGTCGTTAAGTAATGTGCTTCAACATTATCAGGATTACCAAATTGATTGAGAACCAAGCCTTGACCTTCGCTTTGCATTTTCAAAGCCATATCTCGTGCTTGTTCCATATTTTCAGATTCAATCAACTCAGCGCCATACGCACGCATGGCATCTTTACGCTCTTGGCTTGAACCTGCTGGCATAATGAGTTTCATTTTATAGCCACGCATGGCTGCAACCATTGCAAGTGCAATGCCTGTATTACCACTCGTTGCCTCAATTAAAGTATCACCCAGTTTGATCTGACCACGCTGTTCAGCTTTCATAATCATGTTATATGCCGGACGGTCTTTCACCGATCCTGCTGGATTATTGCCTTCTAGCTTTGCCAATACTATTGCTTGTGTATGACTCGGCAAGCGTTGTAAGCGAACTAGAGGGGTTTTCCCCACATAATGGTCAAGTAAAAATTCATCCGCTAAAAAATCAGGTTGTGTATCAGTCATCAGGTGTACCTATATCGAGGTGCGCCTATTGTATGAAAAAATGCTTCTGCCTGCACACTTTTTGACGCAATTTATTCAGACTGATTAAAGCATCAGCATTTTTATAAAGCGTGCTAATATGCCTGACATGGGGAACGTGTGGCTCAATGGATGTCGAATTTCAATAAGAAACTCTTTAAACGCTTAAAACTTAATCATGCTTACGGTCAACTGATTGCGCTGATTTTCGTTCCCATCATGATCATTTCTTGTGTCGGTGCCGCCTTAGTTTTATCGGAAACATCGAATTCTGCGAAAAACCAACAACGCTCAAGTGCCATTGCCATTTTAAGTCGCTATCAATTTACGGCTGTGCAGTTGGCTGATATGGTTGCGAAAAACCCAGAAAAAAAAGAAGAAGCCGAACATATTTTACAAAGTCTATTTCACGAACAATATGTTCGTGGTGCAAGTATTATCAATCAAAACAATCAACAAATTTTAAATATTGGCTTTCAAGGTCAACGTAACTGGGTTATTCCAAGCAAACAAAATACTTTTTTCGGTCCAATTATTTATAAAAATAATAATATTTATGGCGCACTGCTTCCGACCAAAGCTGATCAGCCTAAATTATGGTTGATGGTTGAACTCGACAATCAACCTTTAGAAATTTCACGCTATCGCGTACTGATTGCTGTAATTACCACAGGCTTATTGACGCTTCTCTTATTACTATTGTGTTTGAATTTTTATTCACGGCGCTGGATTGCCCCGATGTACGAAATTCGCATGCAATTACAACGCCTGAATGCTGATACGCTTGATCAACACATGGTCATTAATAGTACAGGTGAACTGCGTCTATTACAACGTGACATTGCCAATGTGGTCAAACGCCTACATTTCAGCTTCTTAGAACTCAAAGAACACACAGAACAAACTGAAGATGATTTACGTAGAACGTTAGATACTCTTGAAGTACAGAACATCACCTATAAACAAGCGCGTGATCAGGCGATTTCATCAAATCAAGCCAAATCAGTTTTCTTAGCCAATATCAGCCATGAATTACGTACACCCCTGAACAGTATTGATGGGTTTATTCATTTATTATTGCGTCAAGATAACTTGAGTAATGATCAGAGTTTATATTTGCAAACCATTCGTAAATCATCAGCACATTTGCTTGCTTTAATTAATGATGTCCTTGATTTTTCTAAAATTGATGCAGGTAAACTCAAACTCGAAACTGCACCTTTTGACTTAGAAGAATCGGTTTTTGATGTGATGGATATGCTGTCACCATTGGCAGCACAAAAACATATTGATATGGCATTTTACTATGCTGACAATGTACCTAAACATGTTATTGGCGATGCTTTACGAGTCAAACAAATCCTCACTAACCTGATTTCTAATGCGATTAAATTTACCCCTGATGGTGAAATCATTGTTCGTGTACGTATTGAAGATGATGATATTGGACAGTGTTTATTGCATTTCAGTGTTCAAGATAGTGGCATTGGTTTAAGCGGTACAGATCGTAAACGCCTGTTTGAATCGTTCTCGCAAGGCGATGCTTCAGTGACACGTCAATTTGGCGGTACAGGACTTGGATTAGCCATTTCTAAGCAATTGGTTCACTTGATGCAAGGGCAAATTGGTTTTGAAGACAACCAAGAACGTGCACCAACAGAAAAAGGCTCAACCTTCTGGTTTACAGCAGTACTGAAAACAGATGAAGATTCGGTCTTTGAGCATCCAAAATTTGCAGACATGCAAGTGGTGTCCTATTTAGCTCATCCTGCAACTGCCAATGTTTTACGTCATTATCTTGAAAACTATGACGTTCAATACACTGAAACGCAGTCTATTTTAGATTTATTCAGTCGCTTAAATAACTTACCTGAAGAATCCGATGATACATGGCTCATTGTCGATCATAGTGGTGATACAGAAGCATTATTGCGTGAAATTCGAGGACGTTATCAGGGGCAGATTGCAGTCTACGGTTATCAGATGATGCTTGACCCCACCATGATTGCCAAATTTAACGCACGACCTCTGTATCAACCTTTAAGCCGTACTGCACTCATTCAACTTCTAAAAAACAAACCCGTTTTCGAACCTGAACAACATAAAGATTTTAAAGGATATGATTTACATATTTTAGCCGTAGATGACCATTTGCCTAACTTAATCGTACTGGAAGCATTGCTTGGTGAACTAAAGGTTAAAACCACCAAAGCACAAAGTGGTCAGGAAGCCTTAGGTATTTTGCAACAAAACATTGATCAAGGTTTAAAACCATTCGATTTGGTCTTTATGGACATTCAAATGCCGGTCATGTCAGGTATCGATACCACACGTGCTATTCGCTCACTTGAATCTACCCTTGATGGTATGCGCATGCCCATCATCGCACTGACAGCACATGCCCTTGCAGATGAAAAACAAAAATTACTGAAAGTCGGTATGGATGACTATGTCACTAAACCGATTCAGATTGATCAAATTATTCAAATTTTAACCAACTGGACAACTGATAAATTCATAAAACCGCCACAAACCACTGAAAATACAGTCATTACTGATGCACTCGACACCCATATTTTAGATTGGAAACAAAGCCTTCAACTGGCTGCCAATAAAGAAGACTTAGCACAAGATCTACTTAAAATGTTGGTCGATAGCTTCCCTGCCGAACTGATTGAAATCGAACAACTGATTGAACTTGAAGACTTTCCTCAACTTGAGCATGTACTACATCGTCTTTATGGTGCAACACGCTATGTTGGTGTACCAAAACTGCAAAAAACCACAGGTGAGTTTGAACAATTTGTCTCTACTTTACGTAAAGAACGTAAAAAAGCCGATGAGCAATTTATTCAGCACACCCAACAACGTTTTGATGAATTACAACTGGTGATTCATGAGGTTGAAAGTGCCGCTGAACAAATCATCAATATTTAGGTTTTGGACTATGCTTCAACAATACCCTCTCAATGCCTATAATGACTGAGATGAAGATAAAATTTACGTGACTGTACTGTCATGTAAGATCAGAAACAGCGTGCTATGCTCAAGTCATAAAATTTCGATTCAGCAACAACAAATAAGAGTAGAAACACATGGCTTTATTACGTATTGAAAAAAAAGATGGCATTGCAACGGTCTATTTAAACCGTCCTGAAAAACGCAATGCCATGAGTTTTGCACTGCTCAAAGAACTTGTTTCTACAGCACAAAAAATTAAAAAAGACCGCTCTATTCGCTGTGTCATTTTAACCGGTGAAGCCAATGTCTTTAGCGCAGGAATTGACCTTGCAGATTTAAATAGCCCTAAAAATACTGCATTTGCGGCATGGGAACTAATTAAACCCGGTCAAAGTCTGTTTCAAAAAGCATTTTTAATTTGGCAAGAACTACCAGTTCCTGTGATTGCAGCCCTCGAAGGTTTTTGTTTTGGCGCAGGTATGCAACTCGCTTTAGCCGCAGACATTCGTATTGCGCATCCTGAAACACAAATGTCAATTATGGAAAGCCGTTGGGGCTTAGTACCCGATATGGGACTGACACGCTCACTCAAAGGCGTGATTGGTTTAGATTTGGCAAAAGAACTGACATTAACAGCGCGTATTTTTGATGGTCAATATGCCAAAGAGATTGGCTTGGTAACGCATATCAGTACATCTCCACTTGAACAAGCACAAAAAATTGCCGCTGAAATGTTGCAACGTTCACCTGATGCACTGACCGCCGTAAAGCGTGTTTTAGATGCCATGGAACATGCACCGACCAAATCATTACGTTTAGAAAAAATTTGGCAATTGAAATTATTGCTCGGTAAAAACAGTCAAATTGCACGTAAAAAAGACAAAAACCCTGAAGTTCAGTTTTTACCACGCCAATACAAATAAACTGTACATTACATCATGTACATCTTTAAAAATTAAAATCATCACTTCACCTTTTAGGATGAGTTATGCACTTTGATCTTCAAACAAAAATTGCATTTCTAGGCATGGGTCTGATGGGCAGCCGTATGGCGACCCGTCTGATTCAAGCTGGTTTCCATGTTGCAGTCTGGAATCGTACGCCTTCTGCCTGTGAGCAAATGATTGATATCGGTGGGCATGCTTTAGAACTCAGTCACATTGCAGATTATCCTGTGATTTTGACCTGTTTAGCGGATGATTCAGCGGTAAAATCGGTTTATGCACACATCGAGCCTTTTTTACAAGCCAATCAGGTAATTGTTGACTTCTCAAGCCTATCAGTCGATCAAACCACACAACTTGCAGATCAAGCATGCACCAAACTTTGCCATTGGATCGACTCCCCTGTTTCAGGTGGAACAGCAGGTGCTGAAAATGGTACCTTGGTGATTTTTGCAGGTGGTCAAGCGCAGATCATCCAAGATTTAAGCCTGATGTATAATGTACTTTCACAGCGTGTCACCCGTATGGGCGAAACAGGCACAGGACAAGCCACCAAAATCTGCAATCAACTGATTGTCGCTGCAAATAGCACCCTCATTGCAGAAGCTGTTGCATTGGCAGCGCAAGCAGGCGTAGATACCACACTTCTCGCACCTGCACTTGCAGGCGGTTTTGCCGACTCTAAACCTTTTCAAATCTTGACACCACGCATGGCAACGCATACTTTTGAACCTGTGCAATGGAAAGTACAAACTCTTTCCAAAGATCTTAACAATGCATTAACACTTGCTGAAAAATTTAATTTGGATATTCCTGTTGCACGGCAAGCGTTATCACAATTAAAAAATCATCAACAGCAAGGTTATGCCGAAGCTGACCTTGCAACGCTGATTTATCAAGTTGAATCCAAACGTTAAATTTATTTTTCATCTGCATGGAGCACACGTATGACAGCATCATTGGCTGTAAATCTATCGATGATTTTCACCGAAGTCCCATTGATTGAACGCTTTGCATTGGCTCATGCGCACGGATTTCACAATATTGAAATTCAGTTTCCTTATGAACTGAGTATCGAAGACATTCGTATGCAGATGGAAATTTATGATCTACACATTTGCCTCATCAATGTCCCTGCAGGTGACTTGATGCATGGTGGTGATGGTTTAGCTGGCGTACCCGGACGTGAAGTCGAGTTTCATCAAGCGGTAGAAAAAGCCATAGAATATGCTTCTGCGCTAAACATTCCTCGGGTGAATATTTTGGCAGGCAAACAACCCCTCGATGCCGATCTTTTACCTTGTTTAAATACCTTAGCAACAAATCTTAAAATGGCATGTCATATGCTGACAGAGCAATTGATTCAGCCTGTTTTTGAAATGATCAATGGCACAGATATGCCTCGTTTTCTAATTCAAAATATTGCTCAAGCACAAGAAATGTTAGAAGCTGTTCAACACCCAACACTCAAAATGCAATATGACTGCTACCACATGGCAATGATGGGTGAAGATGTTTTGACCGCATTACAAGAAAATATTGATGTGATTGGACATATTCAATTTGCAGATTGTCCGGGACGACATGAACCTGACACCGCGCAAATTGACTTTCCTCATATTTTTAAATGGCTCAGTCAAAGTCGATACAGTGGCTATATTGCAGCAGAATACAAGCCACAATCACATTCAAATCAATCCTTTGCTTGGAAAGAAAAATATTTTTCAGATCACCAACCTACTTAAGTGTAATTTTTACCCACATACTTGATTTGAAATTTCTCGCTAAAGTGGGTATATTAGACAGTGAGTAATTGTCAGGAAAATAGACTTAACATGAATTCTGAACCATCGCCCAGCGCTTCCAATTCTAAAGAGCTCCCTATGAATTTTCAAAATCCAGATGTATTGACATGTTTAAATGTCGTACGTGAAGCGTTGCTGGATGTAAAAGCTAAAGATATCCTTGCTATGGATGTCACTTCAGTGAGCAATGTATCTGATGCAATCGTGATTGCAAGTGGTACATCAACTCGTCACATTAAAGCCCTTGCAAACAATGTTGCAGAAGAAGCTCGTAAAGCTGGCTTCCGCCCTATTGGTGTTGAAGGTGAACGTGATGCTGAATGGATCCTCGTGGACTTAGGTTTAATTGTTGTGCATGTGATGTTGCCAACAGCACGTAGATTCTATGACTTGGAAAGCCTTTGGCGTGCAACTCCAGAATCTGTTGCATAAGCCTATGGCATAATCAGTGCGTGATTTAAATCACAACTGAGTATCCAAACAAAAAGCGACCACATTCGGTCGCTTTTTTTAATGTGGATTGATTGTGATTTTATATTTGGTACATTCAATATTTTTACCATACATTTCTGCAAAAAATTTAGAACATAAAAAACCACCCGAAGGTGGTTTTTTATGTTCTCTTCAACCCTGCTTTAACAATAAACAGAAGTGTTGAAACATTGTTTAGTGACCGCCACCATTAATAGCTTTCGTCATTTCTTCAACAACTTTTTTCGCATCACCAAAGATCATCATGGTCTTGTCGTTATAGAACAAGTCATTATCTAGACCTGCATAACCTGTCGCCATAGAACGCTTGATCACCATAATCGTACGTGCTTTATGCGCTTCAAGAATTGGCATACCATAAATCGGAGAAGTCGGATCGTCTTTAGCCGCAGGATTTACAACGTCATTCGCACCAATTACCAGTACAACATCTGTTGCTGCAAAATCTGAATTAATCTCATCCATTTCCAAAATATCTTCATAAGCTACGTCTGCTTCTGCAAGCAGTACGTTCATATGACCCGGCATACGACCTGCCACAGGGTGAATCGCAAAACGAACAGTTACACCTTGTTCTTTCAATGTATTGGCAAGTTCTTTTACTGCATTTTGTGCACGACCTTGTGCCATACCATAACCCGGTACAATCACAACGCTGTCCGCATTTGACATCAAAAAGCCTGCATCATCCGCTGAACCTGAACGATGATTACGCTGAACTTTATCGCCCGCTGCCACAACCGGTGCTGCTGCCCCCATTGTGCCACCAAACAATACATTAATGATCGAACGATTCATCGCTTTACACATGATGTAAGACAAAATTGCACCCGATGAACCAACAAGCGAGCCTGCAACGATCAACATGTTATTTTCAAGCGTGAAACCAATACCTGCTGCTGCCCAACCAGAGAATGAGTTTAGAAGCGATACTACCACTGGCATATCACCGCCACCCACTGGTGCAATCCATACCCAGCCAAAGACTAGGGCAAGTGCTGTCATTGCCCAGAATGCTGGCATATTACCTGTGGTAAAAAACAAGATTCCACAAGCTAACATTGCAAAGAAAATGATGGCTTGTACAGGTTTAACCCATGCACCTGAAATGGTTTTCGCCCATTTTTTCGCAGCCAATTTACCATAAGCAAATACAGATGCTGTAAAGGTAATCGCACCAACGAAACAACCTACGAACAATTCAAATAAATGAACACTGCTCATGTGTGCATGTTGCACGCCTGCAGCAGTTAAAGCTGACTCATTTTCAGCAAATAACGCTGTCAGTTGGTTATTATGCAAAATTGCAGCAATCGCGATTAATACAGCAGCCAAACCGACAAGTGAGTGCATCAGTGCAACAGTTTCAGGCATTTGCGTCATAGGCACCGTACGAGCACGCGCAATACCCACTACAGCACCAAGTACCATTGCTCCACCAATCATCCAAACCACAGGGTGATCTGCAACAAAGAAAGTGGTAATTACAGCAATCGCCATAGCGACCATACCGTAACGGTTACCTTGAATTGCTGTTTTAGGTCCTGACAAACCACGTAAGGTTAAAATAAAAAGGACCGCACCAACAAGGTAGAACCAATCTGCATATTCTTTAATGAATTCCATCGATTAGCCCTCTTTCTTTTTTTGTTTAGGCTTAAACATTTCAAGCATACGTGCAGTCACTGCGAAGCCACCAAAAATGTTAATACTTGCCAAGAACACTGCGATTGCGCCAAGTACACTCACCACATTGACTGATTGGAATTGTACGCTTGCATCCACGATACCCGGAATACCGACTGTTTGAATCATCGCACCCACAACAATAATCGATGACAATGCATTCGTTACCGCCATTAATGGCGTATGCAATGCAGGTGTTACACCCCAAACCACGTAGTAACCAACAAAGATGGCTAAGACGAAAATAGTAATAGTTTCAACCATGATGACTCTCCTTAACCACGCTTCAGCAGTACTTGACCGCCATGAGTTACTAAAAGTGCTTTTTGGATTTCATCGTCTTGGTTCAACACAAAGTTTTTCTCTGCATCGAATAAGGTTTCAACGAAATTAAACACGTTACGTGCATACAATGCAGATGCTTCAGTCGACACTGTCGCAGGGATATTTGGAATACCCAGAATCGTGACACCATTGTCAGTGACAACATTTTCACCGTTCTTAGAACCTTCAACGTTACCACCCGTTTCTACTGCCATATCTAAAATGACAGAACCCGGTTTCATTTTGGCAACAGTTTCGGCTTTAATTAAACGCGGTGCATCACGACCTGGCAATAAAGCCGTTGTAATCACGATGTCAGCATTTGATACAGCTTTATCGACAATGATCGCTTGGTCACGGATATATTCTTCACCCGGCATCCAACCATAGCCATTTTTTGCAGCATCGGCAGCTTTTTGCTTTTCTTCATCTGACATCGGAACGTCAAGCCACTTACCACCAAGTGATTCCACTTGGTCGCGTGCTGTTGGACGTAAATCTGTTGCTTCAACGACTGCGCCTAGGCGTTTTGCCGTTGCAATCGCTTGTAAACCCGCAACACCCACCCCCATGATCACCACACGAGCAGGTTTTACAGTCCCTGCTGCGGTCATCAGCATTGGGAACATACGTTGGTATGCAGCCGCAGCAAGAAGAACTGATTTGTAACCCGACAAGTTTGCCTGAGAAGACAACACGTCCATATTCTGCGCACGGGATAAAGTACGTGGTAACAATTCAAGTGCAAATGCATTGACTTGCTGTGCCGCAAACTGATCAAGCTCAGTATTACGGTACGGGTCAAACATCGCTACGATCGTTGTATTTGGCGTAAGTTTTTGAATTTCATCACCTTGAGGAGAACGAACCTTCAAAATAATTTGACTGCCTGTGTAGGCATCTTCCGTGATTTTTGCACCCACCTGCTCATAAGCACTGTCAATGTAAGCGGCTCTTTTACCCGCCCCACGTTCAATAACTACAGTATGGCCAGCGCCAATCAACTTCTTTACTGTTTCAGGTGTAGCAGCGACACGACTTTCACCGACAACAGTTTCCGTTGGGATTCCGATCTGCATGAGCATTCCTCAAGCTAATTTTTCTTCAAGTTAACATCGAAAACGATGCTTTCCTCAGGATGTGTTTTTTGTTCAATTTTTGGATTCTAATTGAACTTTTTTAAATTACCACCCAATATTTATTTTATAAATACCTATGTTTTGAACTCATGATTCACAAATATAATTTTGCGACATACCTAGTATTCATTTTATCAATGATTGTAAATGGTGAACTCTTCATTGTGATTCTTTTTTACAGTAAATTTACCGTTATTCTCTACATTAAAACTGATCGATAGCGTAAAAATAAAACACCATCACACATTTGGTTTTGACTTTTATGCCCAAAAAAAACATTTTGGAGGCAAAAAATTACTCAGAAAATTCACTATAAAAACAGTCAATTTATCGCAAAATTAAGGTTTGTATTTGCATTAATGACATTTAATACCGCCATTCACTGTTCAAAAAACCACAATATATAATATATATTTTAAACATAATTATCCTGCCCTATTATTCCTTTTTATATTTTTATTAATAAAAAAAAGTACTTAAAGAAAATAAAAATTGACCAGCCCATTTAATTTTTTATTAAGAAAAATAATTTTGTATTTTTTTGAGTGACCATTTTGACAATTGATGATGTAAATTAAATAACGACCTCAGATGTTTAAAAATGCACCAATGTGGAGCAAATTTTCAACACCCTATTTTTCACGATGTCTACCACACAAAAAATCGCATCATTTTGTAACGTTTAAACACATTTTTTTGTATTTTATCACCCATAAAATATCATTTTTGAATCATTCAGCACTAAAACAACACCACATCATCTGGTTTTTATCACTCATCACGCTATAAAACTGCCTTAATTTTAAATTTGTATTCCATATTTTGATTGAACTGATTCTTTTTTTGCATTTTCCCTTACCTATTTGAGCCTTTATACTGATGTTTCAAATCTAGACCATTGCCATTTGCATTGTGAGTCTTATGAAACATCCTTTTTCTAGTACACAGCTTGGCTCTATTTTCGCTTTAGGTGCAGCTTTTTTATTTAGCACGAAAGCTATTTTTATTAAGCAAGCCTATGCACTTTCACCGCTCGTCGATGGCACAGTCCTGTTGGCATTGCGTATGGCGAGCGCACTGCCATTTTTCTTACTGATTTGCTGGCTCAATAGACATCACAATCAAAACATTAAAGCAAAAGACTGGTTTCTCTTGATGGTTGCAGGACTGATTGGTTATTACTTTTCAAGTTGGCTCGATTTTGCAGGGTTGATGTATATCAGCGCATCTTTAGAACGGATTATTTTGTTTCTTTATCCAACATTGACCGTCATTGCCTCAAGTTTTATTTATAAACAAAAATTACGTCTGAAAAGTATTTTTGCAATTGCACTTAGTTATGGTGGTACGGTTATTGTGATGCTACAAGAGCAAAGTATGGTTGCCCATGAAAGTAATTTTTGGATCGGGGTTAGTTTGGTCTTTGCAAGTGCGGTATGTTTTGCATCTTATCTGTTACTCACGCCACGCCTCATTCAAAAATTCGGCTCTTGGAATTATACTGGGCTAGCACTGAGTATTGCCTGTATGGGCACATTAACTCACTTTATGGTTGCCACACCCAATCCGATAGGCTTGTTATTGCAACTCCCAAGCACTGTCATTTGGTATGGCGTTGCACTTGGACTTTTGGTCACAGTACTCCCAACTATTTTAATTGCACAAAGTATTTCTCGTTTAGGTGCGGCACAATCTGCGATGATAGGTTCAATTGGCCCAATTCTCACCATTATTTTAGCGGTGGCTTTATTGGGTGAGCATATGAATGCCGTTCAATGGTTTGGTTGCCTACTCAATATTATTGGTGTAATGATGATTACACTGTCGAAAAAGAAATTGGCAGGTTGACGACCCATAGATTCACCTACTCACCAACAGTTTCATCTGAAATAATCCGATCAAGTTGTAAAAGCATCTTTTGAAAATGCGCACCTGAAGATTGTTGAGCAAACCGATCATCTGGATTACGCAATGGACATTGTGTTAAAGACAGACAGCCACAACCAATACATTGATCCAACTGTTGCCGTAACTGTAACAATTGCATAATGTGTTGATCTAACTGCACTTGCCACTTTTGTGACATGTTTTGCCAGTCTGCCTTTGTCGCCGCTTTATTTCGTGGCAAGACTACAAAGGCCTCTTTGACCTGTTGCAGACTGATACCCACTTGCTGTGCAATTTTAATAATTGCCACTCGCCTTAACATTGCTCTCTGATAGCGCCGCTGATTTCCTTGAGTTCGCACACTCCAAATCAATTCTTTTTCTTCATAAAAACGTAGCGTAGCCACAGTGACTCCACTACGTTCCGCCAATTCACCAATACCAATCCAATGCTGGCTTATTTGATTCATAAAATCCCTTGACCTCAAGTTAACTTGAGCTTTAAAAATAGCAGAAATACGCTATCCACATGAAAAATTGTTATGAATAAAACTCTAACGTCAACACCTGAAAATAATACGGTTCTCAATTTCATTAACCCAAATAAACTTTATAATCCGAAACCTTTTGCGTATAGTCATATTGCTGAAGTGCGTAATTTTGAACGCATACTTCACATTTCAGGACAAGGTGGTGAAAACCAACAAGGACTTTTATCAGAAAATTTTACCACTCATACCCAACAAGCATTTTGCAATATTAAAATCGCACTTATGCAGGTTCAGGCTGAGTTTTCTGATATTGCCGTTTTAAGAATTTTGGTCGTGAATCACACCCCAGAAAAACATCAGTTTTTAATACAGGAAATGCAAAAGCATTGGGGAGAATTAGACTTTCCTGCTTGCACGCTCATTCCTGTTCCGTGTCTTGCCATACCAGGTATGCTCATTGAAATTGAGGCTACCGCTTATTCTATATAACGTATTGCGCAAGGAATTTTATGCAATCTTCTCTCGATATCAGTAAAGATCGGTCTTTATTGTGGCTCATGGCAATCGCCTGTGGTTTATGTGCTGGGGCGAATTACTATTGTCAGCCACTCATTCACTCGATTCAACAGTATTACCAAGTTCCCGAATCTCAAGTTGCACTCACAGTCACATTTGCACAAGTCTCCTATGCACTCGGTTTATTATTTATTGTCCCTGTTGGCGATATTGTCAATAAAACCCGTTTTATCCCCTTACTTATGCTCGGTGCTGCAGGCGGATTATTACTATGCGCCTTTGCAGTCAACTTACCCATGCTTTGGATTGGTACCATCATTACAGGATTATTTTCAGTTGCAGCACAAGTCCTGATTCCACTCGCGACAATGGCAGTTAAACCTGAAAAAACAGGTGAAATTGTCGGCTTCCTAATGAGTGGCTTATTGGTTGGATTACTTCTTTCCACAAGCCTTGCAGGCTTATTGTCTGACTTATTCCAATGGAATGTCATCTATATGTTCAGCGCAGTGATGATGTTTATTTTGGCATTTATGTTGAAATCACGACTACCACAAGTTCCTCTGATGAAAATGAGCTACTTTGCTATTTTTAAATCAATGGGTTCACTCATCAAAGAAGAACCTAGATTAATGTATCGTGCACTGATTGGCGGTTGTGCTTTTGCTGCGATGAGTATTTTATTTTCAACTATTGCGGTACTACTCACATCGGAACCCTTTAAACTTCCTGACGTTATGGTCGGTGTTGCAACTTTAATTGGGGTATTCGGTGCGTTATCGACCACTAAAATTGGGCGAATTGCAGATCGTGGCTACACTTTGCAACTCACATGGATTGGCATTGCTGTCCTTGCTGTCAGCTGGGCATTTTTATACTATGGCGGACAATCATTAATCAGCTATATCTTAGGTTATGGCATCATCAATTTCGGCTTAGCAACCGTTCACAGTAGTAATCAAAATATTATTTTCCGTTTACGTCCCGATGCCAAATCACGCATTAACTCCATTTATATGACAACTTATTTTATTGGTGGTGCATGTGGTTCAGCAGTGGGCGTTTATGCATGGCAACATGGTGGATGGCTGATGACATGTATTGCAGGGATTATTTTGGTTATTGCCTCTGCATTTTTTGCATTGTTAGATACTTTACATTTCAAGCGAACACAAATAGCTTAATCAACAACTTCACCGCATCTAAAATAAAAAAGCCCAAAATTTATCGTTCTGGGCTTTCTTATTTTTAACATTCAACTTTTAAAACAAACAAAATTAACTGACCTGAACCACAGGATAAAAAGGTTGCCCCAAATCTAGACGTTGCGGATTTTCAAGTAAAATATGAATAAAGGCAGGAATCAGTGCAATTAAAATAGTGCATGCATCTTTCAACTGTTTACGATTAACCGAGCTGTTATAGGTTGCACCGCCATGTATCATCTGATTTCGCAATGTATAAAGACGATTAAACAAAATGATTAGAATCTGAATCGTATCGTGTTCTTGTAATGCAAAATGTACTCTTTTTCGCTCAACATCAAAATCTTTTTTCCAAATAGCTTGCGTGATTTTTTGGTTCTGATAATCCCAAAAAGGCTGAAACACATAAGGGTTTTCGAGAAATAAACGAATGGGCTGACTAAATTTATCCCAAATAATATTATAAATTTTATGCTCAACATCTGCCTGACAAACTTTATACATAAAATCTCGAAAGGTTTGCTTATCTTGAATCAAACCTGAATCTTGTGCATAAATTGCATTAAAGGAAACCCATAAGCTAATAAACCTCATATCAAGATCATCATCAAGCTCCGCGGCTTTTTTCAACCAACTCAATCCACGATGAATACGTAAGTTAAACTGATTTGAATTTTCAGACTTTTTACTTTTAAATATCTCTTCTAATACTTGCATAATTTTTCCTTATATTTTCTTATAAATTAGCATATTAAATACAATTTAATGAAAATTTACGGACTTATTTTTAAACTCAAATATATTTATTCTGCTCAAGTCATTTTTCTAATTTTAATTTTTCACAGCAGTCGTAATATTGATAAACCTATTGAATTTTAGGCAATAAAAAAGCTCTCAAGACTTAATATGCTTGAGAGCTTTTTTGAAATTGGTCCCGAGGGTCGGACTCGAACCGACACATCATCTCTGATAGTGGATTTTGAATCCACCGCGTCTACCAATTTCACCACCTCGGGATGAGAGCTATAATAGCGATTTCCCCAAGCATGTCAATGTATTCAAATCACGTTTGTTTATTTTTAAAGCAAAATATTTTAGATTGAACTATAAATCACCAAAATCAGCGTTTTTTTGCAAAAAGCGCTATAATAAAGTCAGTATTTCTTATTGTTTTTTGCTGCCATTCCTATGCAACTGTCTGATTTTAATTTTGACCTTCCCGATGAATTGATTGCCCGTTACCCACTTGAAACACGTAGTGCTTCTCGACTTCTGCACTTAAATGCAGACGGCAGTTATCAAGATCACCACTTCACCGACATCTTAGAATTATTCGAAGAAGGTGATTTGCTAGTACTCAATGACACCAAAGTCATGAAAGCCCGCTTAAAAGGTAAACGTGCTTCTGGTGGTGCAGTTGAAGTTTTGGTTGAACGTATTTTTGATCAGACCATTGCCCACTGTCACATTAAAGCAAGCAATACACCTAAAGCAGGTGCGGAGCTGTTTATCGGTCCTGATGCCGTTAAAGTTACCGTGACAGGTCGTCATGAAAATTTATTTATTGTTGAATTTTCACAGCCTATTTTAAAAGTTTTAGATTTGTATGGCGCATTGCCTATTCCGCCTTATTTCAATCGTGATGCGGAAGCCATTGACACTGAACGTTATCAAACAGTTTTCAATGATCCAACCAAACTTGCAAGTGTCGCAGCACCTACAGCAAGTCTACATTTTGATGATGAACTACTGCAAAAACTTGCAGATAAAGGCATACAAAAAACTTTTGTCACCTTGCATGTTGGCGCAGGTACATTCTTACCTGTACGTACGCTCGATATTGAAAATCACATCATGCACAGTGAATGGTGTGAAGTTTCAGAAGATGCTGCAAAAATGATTCAAGAAACTAAAGCACGTGGCAATAAAGTCATTGCTGTCGGTACAACTGCAACTCGTGCGACAGAAAGTGCGGCACAAGCCTGTGGTGGTCAAATTGGTGCATGGACAGGTGATACACAAATCTTTATCTATCCGGGTTATCAGTTCTGTGTGGTGGATCGTTTAATTACGAACTTCCATTTGCCTGAATCGACTTTGCTGATGCTCGTTTCTGCATTATCTAATCGTGACAATATTTTAAGTGCCTACAAGCATGCTGTAGACAGTCAATATCGTTTCTTCAGCTATGGTGATGCCATGCTGATTGATCAAGCAAATTAAGACTTATATTTTCATATGAATAAGATTTGTATGTAAAAAAAGACCAAGTATTATATTTTCAATGCTTGGTCTTTTAAAAATTCACTCTAAATATCTTCACACGATCCGATCATTGAGATTACCTACCTGCCTCATCAAGTAATACAGATAAAAGTACGTATTTTCATTTCAATCGTTAAAACTATCCTACATTTCCATCGTATTAAAATCGCTTTTTTATTCTTCGGCTTTATCGCATAATCCATTTCACTTTAGATCTTTTCTAGCCGAATTTATTTCTATGCCCATTGATACTGTTCAATATTTTATACATGTCACCACCCGTAAAAACAAACAGGTCATGCACAATGTCTCTCGACTTTGGACAATAGGGCAACAAGCAACATCAGATCAAGATATTTTAGATGCCTTACATCCTTGGAATGACAGCAAAGAACTGTATTTTTATAATAACCTGCCACGTTTACTGTTTATTTCAGGAGTTTTGACCTGTTTATTCGGTTGGATTATTCATCATTATATTCCATTTATTGTGAGTTTTACGCTAGGCGCACTGTTCTGTTTTTTGGCTTATTTGATTTATGAAAATGACGATCCCATTGATGAGGTCATTGCCTTTCTTGAAGAGCGCATTATGTTGTTACGCTATGATCTGCATTTCAATAAAATGCCGGGACATATGGCAGCAACATCCAATTCTATTTTAGTGATGAGTAAATTACGTCAGGCTTTTCCACTGTTTTCGCAAGGTAATGCGAGCAATGAAATTGTGCAATTTGCAGCAACAACTTGGCATGATGGTGAAACTGAACATCAAGTTTTGGTCTTTCACTATCACTATATAGATAAAATTTCATTTTTTGACAGCAAAGGCAACCAACAAAAAATAACCGAAAAACATACAGACCAATGGGGCGTATTTATTTTTCAAATGCCCCCACTTGGTTTTGCCGCAAGTAATAAACACGATCAATTTGCCTATCCGTATCATCAAAAATGGCAAAGTAGTGATATTTTGGTCAATGAAAAAATCGGTATTTTCGGCTCTGAACAACATCAACTCGCGCGAATAATTAGTCCTCGTCAGACTCTAAAACTGAGTAATTTTTTTGAATATTATAACGGTGATCTGATTTATCATTTTCAAGAAAATCTTTTCTGTTATTGTGGTGATCAGAATCTGCTTCAAATTTCACACAGAAAACGTGAAATTCGTGATATTTCAACGTTACGTGGGCATCTTCGAACATTAACGATGCCCGAATATGAAAAATTTAAACAGAGCATGCTAAAATTCATTTCATAAGCGCTCTATTCAGCTAAAGCCAACGACATTTACCACAATATTGTAGGAATAACAAAAATGGGATTATTGATTTTTATTGGTATTTTTGTCCTTCTCGCGATTTGGGGTATATCCATTCGCAATAACATTGTCCGTTATTTCAATGCGACCAAACGTGCTTGGGCAGAGGTTGCCAATTTTGAACGTCAAAAAGTCAAAACGCTTGAAACACTAGAGCAAACGCTATCGCAATATACGCAATTTGAAAAATCTACATTAGAAAAAGTGACTGAATTACGTCAACAAATCATGAACTTAAATATCAATAATACTGATGTTTCTCAATTACAGCACATTGAAAAACTCAGCCAAGAAATGATGAAAGGATTAAGTGTGGTTGTTGAAAATTATCCTGAACTCAAAGCTGACACATTGTATGCAAAAATGATGGATGATATTCAAGAGCAAAATGAAAATGTCGGTGCTGCAATTACCATCTTTAACCGCAATGTAGAAGAGTTTAACAACACGATTGAAATTTTCCCGAATAATATGGTAAATACACTCACACTGTCGAAAAAATCAATCCGTCCATTTTCAGATGCAGTTGTGACGCAAAACTTTGATTATCGTCCAAATTTTTAATCTATTTTTTGTATACCAATTTACATTTTTAGCCAAATAACCCAAAATACTTACAAATAAGTCATGACTACAAAAATAAAGCCGAGAAATTTAAGATGTTCGATCTGCAAAACAATAAAACTGAATATATATCCGAATTAAAAACTGCACTTGTTGCCGAATATGATGCTTTTTACAAGAAATATCAGGAACATCATATCTATGCTTTTTGTCTGGTATTGGATGAGTTTTTAAACCCACAATATACAACCGTATCGACCGAAAAAAGCCTTCTCACAGAACATGAAAATAAATTTCAATACTTGCTAGAAAATGATAAATGGCAGGTCGAAAAATGGCAATATCGTCATCAAATTGATGGCGGAATTAATTCCCTGAGTCATAAAATGGCATCATTTTTTCAACAATCACGGTTGAGTCTGACACAAACCACCTCTTTTGAACGTGATCATGAAAATATGCTAAATTTTTATGTAGAAGCAATGCGTGCTGCACGCGCTGAAATTTTTCAGCTTATGCCAAAACAATCAGCTCAAGTGCTCTTTTTCATTTGGAAGCCCACAAGCCCTGAATTTTCAATCAAATCACTTGAGGCATTAAATGCGTCTTCATCACTTTTATATGAAGCCATTGCAAGCCTAAAATCTCAGCAAATTGTCAAACCAAAAACCAAGCTTAAACTCACGACTATTGAAAAAGATTTGTTGATTGATCTTGCACAAGCACTTGAAATTGAACCCTATAATGACATGGATATTGCACAACATGCCTACATGCTATCACTTGAACCCTATTTCCTTGAAATTAGCCCCTATATTCAACACTTAATCAATGATATTGCTGCTATGGATAGTGGTGATTTGGTGTTGCAAAAATGGGATATTCAAGCCCGTATTCAACAGTTCTATAACATTTAAAACCACACAAACTAAAAATATTTTAAATTAAGTTTTCACCTCACTGAAAAACTCAATATGCAATAAAATATGGTTTATAAACAAACTATTTAGCCAACCGAACAATCCGTTGGCTTTTTTATAAAATAAATTCAACCATATAGATCATCATTTAAGCGTATTTCACAGAGCCTATACGCAACCTTCATGTCAGATTCATACAATTCATTTATGATGAAAATACATGCAATAGTGGCTTTTCACGCCAGAATCAGAGAAAATAGCTCCCTTTTGCAATGCTTAATCAGCGAACTGTTTTTTCGCTCGATACGGATTATTTATGAAGTTTGAAAAATTAGGTCAGTCGGGGCGTGCCCGTCGTGGTCGCCTCACGCTTGAACATGGCGTGATTGAAACACCTGTATTCATGCCTGTGGGTACCTACGGCACGGTCAAAGGCATGCTGCCGCGTGATCTTGAAGAGATCAAAGCACAAATTATTTTAGGTAATACATTTCACCTGTACCTACGTCCGGGTCTAGATGTGATCCGTGAACACGGCGGTTTACATGGTTTCATGAAATGGAATAAACCAATTTTAACCGATTCGGGCGGCTTCCAAGTCTTTAGCTTAGGCGCAATGCGTAAAATTAAAGAAGATGGTGTGACATTCCGCTCGCCTATTGATGGTTCAAAAGTCTTTTTATCACCTGAAATTTCAATGGATATTCAACATACATTGAATTCTGACATTGTGATGATTTTTGATGAATGTACGCCATATCCAGCAACACATGAAGAAGCACAAAAGTCGCTTCAATTATCACTTCGTTGGGCAAAGCGTTGTAAAACACAACACCATGATGTCTTGAAAAATAGAAATGCCCTGTTTGGTATTATTCAAGGTGGTATGTATGAAGACCTTCGTGAAGAATCACTTGCAGGCTTAAAAGAAATTGATTTTGATGGTTTTGCCATTGGCGGTCTTTCTGTTGGTGAACCGAAAGAAGAAATGATCAAAGTATTAGATTATTTGCCAGTTCAAATGCCTGCAGATAAACCACGTTACTTAATGGGCGTGGGTAAACCTGAAGACATCGTTGAAGCCATTCGTCGTGGTGTAGACATGTTTGACTGCGTGATGCCTACACGTAATGCTCGTAATGGTCATTATTTTGTCACAGATGGTTTAGTTCGTATTCGTAATGCACAGTATCGTCATGATCAACGTCCGCTTGATTCACATTGTGATTGTTATACCTGTACTAACTTTACGCGTGCCTATTTATTCCACTTAGAAAAATGTGGCGAAATGCTCGCTTCTATGCTGGGTACAATTCATAACTTACGTTATTACCAACGTTTTACCCAAGACATTCGTGATGCACTCGACAATGGAACTTTTGATGAATACGTCAAAGATTTCTATCAACGTCGTGGACTCGATGTTCCCCCTTGTCCTGAAGATTAATACCCCAATATAAATTCAGCGTAAATATTCGTTTATCAATATTTGCGCTGAATCCAAAGACAAGGTAAATTGCAGAACAAGTCAATTTACATCATCAGGGGGCAAAGCGTATTTTTAAATCAAATATGAAAAAAATTCCCTGTATGACACAGATTTTTTTTACTTTAGGAAACTGAAATGAGTTTATTTATTTCCACTGCTCACGCTGCTGAGGCTGCACAAGGCCCAGGCCTAACAGCTAACTTATTGATGATTGCTGTTTTCGTTGCAATCTTCTATTTCCTCATTTGGCGTCCACAAGCTAAACGTGCGAAAGAACACCGTACCCTCATTGAAAGTCTAGGTGTAGGCAGTGAAGTTGTTTTCGCTGGTGGTTTAATGGGGAAAGTCCTCAAAATCGAAGGTGATTTTGCAGTGGTTGAACTCAACCGTGGCAACGAAGTAAAAATTCAACGTGCAAGTGTTATTTCAGTGTTACCTGAAGGCACCTTAAATAACCTTTAATCATAAAACAGTCGTGCCCTAGCACGACTTTTTCATTTTAAGAAGAAAGCAAATGCGTTACCCTGCATGGAAATATATACTGATCCTGATTGTTTTAGTGGTCAGTACATTATACGCACTGCCAAGTTTGTATCCTGATGAACCTGCTGTTCAAATTTCTGGTGCCAAGGCAGGTACCGTCATTGATCAGTCCATTATACAAAAAGCAGAGCAAATACTAAAAAGCGAAAGCATCAATAGTCATGACAATACCTTTTCCAATAACGCTGCGCTATTGCGTCTGAATTCATCTGAAGATCAGTTGAAAGCCAAGTCTGCGTTGGCAACAGGTTTAGGAGATGAGTACACTGTTGCATTGAACCTTGCGCCAACCACCCCAGAATGGCTACAAAAAATTGGTGCTAAACCAATGAAGCTCGGTTTGGACTTACGTGGTGGTGTTCATTTTCTACTTGAAGTAGATATGGACAAGGCTGTTTCACAGCGCATGGAAACCTCTGCAACAGATTTACGTCGTGACTTCCGTGACAATAAAATTAAATTTAATAGCCTGTCACTGAACAACAATGTCATCACCCTCCAGTTTGCAAACAACAATGACCGTTCTGCTGCGATGGATTTCTTACGTCGTAATGGCAATAAATACGATCAGCAAGCACTTGCAACCGAATCAGGTGCAACACTTAAACTGACGTATAAT